>JBKQOR010000083.1:0-15372 GCA_052145435.1 Rhodomicrobium sp.
GCTTCGCCCCTTGCGAGCACGCCGAATTTCAACGACGATCCCAAAACCTCCCTCTGCGGATTTCCCAGCTGATCGAGGAATGCGAGCGTTTGCGGCCTCAGGTGAGAGCGGCTTACAATCGCTGTGAACGGCCGGCGATTGTCCGCCTCGCCGGTCAGGAGAGAGAAAGACAAGTCCCGCAGCGGCCGCCCAGCGTGCGAGGGATGCAGTTCGCAGCGGAACGCTTGGCCGGGGCTAAGTGTCACGTAGCAATCGGACTTCGCGGGCGCATAGACGAGCCCGAAAGCAGGCTTTTCGCCGCTCACGAGGGCAATATTGACGGTAAATTCTCCATTAAGTTTTAAGAATTCCTTTGTACCGTCAAGGGGATCGACGAGGAAGTATGTTTCTGCGATAGGCGGAATATTACCTGCTGAAACCTGCTCCTCGGCGATAATTGGAACATCGGGCATAAGCTTGGACAGAGCAGCAATTGCAATGTCTTCGGAGGCGTTATCGGCATCGGTGACAGGAGAGCTATCGGCTTTGTACCGGACGTTTGGTTCCGAGCTGTATATATCCATGATTGCCGCGCCTGCTTTCTGCGCGGCCGCCATGACCGCTAGCGCGAAATCCTTGTAATCGGCTGCTTCAAAGGTCACGTTTTTCTCAAGTCCTCTCCATTTGAGGTTGAAGCCATCTGCGCCAACACCTCCGCTGTAGCTATTATGTTCGGGCCAAGATTTTTTTAGCCTGGCATGTTGAAGTCCACAGGCAAATCATGGTGCCTAAAATAGCTATCGCCGCGCAACTCGAATCGATACCAAGAAAAGCGGTGCGCCGCACGCAGAAGCAGGAGAATTATCATGCCAACCCATACCCGCCTCGAAGACACGACTCTTGCTGCTCTGATTTCTAGCAAAATTTGCCACGACCTCGCAGGGCAAATCGGCGCGATCAACAACGGCCTCGAGCTTCTCGAAGAGGAGAACGACGAGGACACGCGGTATTATGCACTGGAGTTGATACACAACAGCGCCAAAGCGGCATGGGCGCAACTCGATTTCCACCGGCTTGCGTTCGGCGTGTCCTCCAGCCTCGGCGCGGCCGTTCCCTCAGGTCATGTCGAACAGGTTGCGCGGCGCTATATCGAGAACGGCAAGCGCAAGCTCCATTGGCAGGCCAACGTCGGCGACCTCGACAAGGAGCATGCGAGGCTTCTGCTCGCCGTCCTGGCTGTGGCGCTGACAGCGCTGCCTGCGGGCGGAGATATCTATGTGGGGCTCTCCGCCGCAAGTCCGGCGGGCCGGGGACCATCCCGATTCAAGCTTGCTATTGTCTGCCGCGGCCGGGCCGCACGCATCCAAGAAGGGATCGCGGAGGTTTTCGGCGGAAAAGAAATCAAGGCCGTCGATGGAAAGCTTGTCGTGGCCTACTTCGCGGCGCGGCTTGCGGCGGAAGCTCATTTCAAAATCGCAGCCGTCAAGGAAGGCGATGACGTGCTGTTTACGCTTGAGCCGCGATAAGGGGCAACCGGTCCGCAGCGCCGTCCTCGCGTTTGCGGGGCCCATCTACGGTATTGTTTTTGCGGAAAAAATGCATCCCCGCCTGCGAGCGTGTGAATAAATCGATTGCCGAAGCATTGCGAGGCACGCAACCGTCATTCCCGCAAAGGAGCGTGTGAATAAATCGAAATGCCAAGTCCGCAGGTAAGCTACGAGCGTCATTCCCGCGAAGGCGGGAATCCATTTATCACGCTGGAACAAGACTTTAGCATGGATCCCCGCCTTTGCGGGGACGACGTTGCGGACCTGATTTCAAGCGTTTCAACGGGTTTGGCGATTTTTTCACAGGCTCGAAGGCGGGAATCCATTTCTCCCGTTGGAACTAGAATTTGTATGGGTACCCGCCTTCGCGGGTACGACGCTGCGGCCCAGAATTCCGGCGCCTTCGGAAAGTGCGGCAATTTCTTCACATGCTCGAAGGCGAAACGACGGTTTTAAACTGGTTGTAGTGCAGCTATTCGATTTTTTCACACGCTCCTGCGCGGGAATGACACTACGCGCGTCACCATCGATGTGCGCTAGTATTAGGCCTCGGGCAGGGCACCAAGGGATGTTGGGCTATTCCCGATATGGCGGCTTAGAGGCCGGGCCGGCGCCCGGCCATGACGGTGTCAACGGGCACGCTACAGCGGGTGCCGCATGGGGCCCCGCAGATGGGCCCCATCGCTTTCAGGCCGCCGCCTGCTCTTCCTTCGGATCCCTAAGGACGTATCCGCGGCCCCAAACGGTTTCGATATAATGCTGTCCCGTGTTGGCCAAGGCGAGCTTTTTGCGAAGCTTGCAAATGAAGACGTCGATAATCTTAAGCTCCGGCTCGTCGATGCCGCCATAAAGGTGATTGAGAAACATCTCCTTCGTCAGCGTCGTGCCCTTGCGCAAGGAAAGGAGCTCAAGCATTTGATATTCCTTGCTTGTTAGATGCACGCGGGCGCCGTCCACCTCGACGGTTTTGGTATCGAGATTGACGCGCAGGCTACCGGTTTGAATAACCGATTGCGCATGACCTTTCGAACGGCGGACGATGGCGTGAATGCGTGCGACAAGCTCGTCCTTGTGAAACGGCTTAGTCAGATAGTCATCCGCCCCAAAGCCGAGGCCGCGCACCTTTTCATCGACGCCGGCAAGCCCCGAAAGGATTAGGATGGGTGTTTTTATCTTATTCACCCGGAGCGCGCGCAGCACCTCATATCCGCTAATGTCCGGCAGACCGAGATCCAAGAGGATGATATCGTAGTCGTATACTTTACCGAGTCCTACGCCCTCCTCGCCGAGATCGGTTTGGAAGACGTTGAAACCCTCGGAAAGGAGCATGAGCTCGATGCTTTGAGCCGTAGCGCTGTCGTCTTCAATCAGAAGCACCCGCATGGAATCCCTCGCTTGCTGCAAGTCTAATTAGCCATGACGCGAGGAATAGCCATCACCGCGCCCTGAAGCTTAACTTCACGACTGACATTAACGCAGAAAAGGTTAAGAAATCTTAAGCCTACCACGCGGATCTGTAGCTAGCGTCATTTTAAAGCGCTAGCTTAGAATTGCGGCACATATTTACGGAAAGGAGGCCCGTCTCCGAAGAGAGTTGTGCATCCTGGAAACGCGCCATGTATTCGCCACAAATTATAAAACGCCCGGCGAATCGCTCATGTCAGGTACTGTGACGTAATTCGAGATGCAGGCCAACTGCAAATTGGCTAATAAGCCATTAAGGTAAGCGCTGTTGCAAACTGGCGACGTTTTTACTGAGAATTAATGGTTTCGGGCGAAACTGCTTGGGGAATGAGAGTACGGCCCAACAAGACGTGTAGCTGGAGTAGGGGGCTTCTTAAAGCAATGATCGAGACAGTTAATTCCATTCAGAATCAGCGGTTTGAGTACGATGAAAAGAGGCAGCAGGTCAACGACATCGAGATGATGATCGCTGACTTCCGGCGGATGGCGAGCGACCTCGAGCAGCAGATCAAGATCGAGCAGCAAGCCTCCGGTATTAGCGATGTTAACCATTTCGCTTACCCAACCTTCGCGAGAGCGGCTATATCGCGCCGTGACAATCTCAGATCGTCGGTTGCGGAACTCGAAAAGCGACTCGATCGCGCTCGTCAGGAAGCGCTCGAAGCCTTCGAGCAAGTTAAATTATCCGAGTCCGCAGGCGGTTTGGAAGCGCACCGGCAGGTTAAACCGCCAGCCCGGCGCAAGCCTGCGAGACATATCGGCGGTATCGCCAGCAGCCGCTAGTCTGGCAGGCCGCGCGCAGCAAAAAGATTGTGCGTCTGGAAGGGCTCCGCAGCCTCAGCCTCAGTTTTGCCATGAACACCCCCAATGGCACTGAGGCTACGCATTGCTAGGGGGCGCTCGCTTGCGATTTCGGGCCGTCATTTTGTGTATACTGGCGCTATTCCCGCAAGCCTGCGCGAGGAGAGATCCCGCGGTCGAGAGTCTGATCGGCTCAGAACCGCAACGGTTGTCGTTCGGCGCCCCGCCCGAAGTGCTTCATAGTTTCGTGGAGAAAATGAAGCTTTGCTGGTTTAATGGCGCGAGCGCTTCCTTGCCCGGATATCGCTACGAAACCGGAGAACGGGGCGAGGACGCGAGTTCCGGCGGTTATCAGAACGTGCTCATTTACGGTGCCGCAGGCAATTCCGAAGTCTTCGAAGTTCAATTTCATAAGTATAACGACAATACGCTAATCGTTACACGCAATGTTTCGCTTCCGCCGGACCTCCTGACAAAGGTCAAACGCGACATTCAGCTTTGGGCGCTCTCCAGTCCTGACTGCAACACCTAAAACTGGGCGGGGCGTAGTACCGGCGCCAGAAGTCCAGACCGGCCCTGGCGCCGTTCCCGCCTGGGAACGTTTTAAAAAAAATTGCCGGACTTTCCGAAGGGCGATATTCCGGTTGACAAACCAAACCAGGGACGAAGCACGGGCGCACTTTGGGTTAGGTTCGCGCTGCCAATCCCCAGCCGATAAGCACAATCAATCCAAGCCTGCAATTTGAAGTTGCTGCTCCTCGATGAGCGAAAAGCGTTGCCGAAGCCTTTCGAGGTCGCTTTCCGGAAGCCGGCCGGCACAGCCGGAGATCAACCTCTTGCCACGATCGAGCAAGAGCAGCCGGATCTCCGGGGCCTTCACCGTGCTGCTGATATCGCCGAGAGCCCGCATCAATCTCAAGCTTACCGCAGCGTCGGCCGTGGAATAATGACGGATTTGCTCGAACGCCAAATCCAGGAGGCCGTTTAAATCGGTCCAGGGGACGACAGCACGCAGTACGTGGGGCGGGTCGTAGTGATAGCTGCGAGGCGGATCGCGGCCGATCCAGCGGATAAGGATGCAGCTGAGTTGATCGACACAACTGATCGCTGTCGTCGGATCGTTGACGGCCGGCGAAATCGCTCTGAGAGCAACGTCTACAATCTGAACGATTCCGAATTCGACGTCCTGCTGCATGGTGCGAGTGGGGCCAATCTCGATTGCGGCCAGAAACTCAAGCTCGCGATCGGCGCTCATGCGGTCGCCCCGGGAAACCCGCATCAACGCGACACCTTCGGAAATGAAGTGACCGACCCGCCGTTCAAGGCATACGCAGATCCGGTAGGCTTTTGCGAGCGAGCGAAGCCGCTCGATGTCGACGAACCGGATATAGCCCGACTCGCGGCTTAAAATGACGAAGTCGAGTTTTTCTGGAAAGTTGCTAATTCTCCGATCGAAATTCCCCTGCCGGCGTGGATATGGCATCAGCTCGTTGATCACGAGTTCGGTCTCACGCCTAATGCGATCGACAATATTGTTAACGCTGATGGCATTCGAAATGTGGTGAATGAAATAGATAAGCCAGCCGACGCAAAC
This sequence comes from Rhodomicrobium sp., assembly GCA_052145435.1. Lineage (GTDB taxonomy): Bacteria > Pseudomonadota > Alphaproteobacteria > Rhizobiales > Rhodomicrobiaceae > Rhodomicrobium. The sequence goes on from JBKQOR010000083.1 coordinate 5,386, forward strand.
CGGCGCGAGCGCCATCGCGCCTAGAACCGTCACAACCGGCACGAAGGGATATGGAAGCGATCGAGCCGCGGGAAGTGCAGCAAGGCAATAACAAAACGTGCCAAGAAACACGCCGAGCGTCCATTGCGTGACCTGATCCCGAACGAAACTAATGAGAATTCTGGGCGAAAACTGCGTGGAGGCCAAAGTCAAAGTCATCAATAAAATCGCAAATACAATGGAAACGACGGTCATGGTCGAGGTGGCGATGCTAGAGAGTATAACCTGCGCCACCTGCGGGTCTTCGCGCGAAGGAAATAGAGTACCGGGCACGGCGTCGCGGATTGAAGGAAAACGCTCCTCCAATGAAGACAGCAAGGCGCCGGCGGTTCCGAGCGTAATTGCGATGACAAAGGGACGAACAAGGAATCCGCCTCGTAAGGCGTACATGGCCGAGCGAAACATCGCGGGCAGGCTTTTTGTCATAGCACGGCGCCTTGCTGGATCCTGCTGCTTCGATATATCGGAATAAACTGCATAAAGGTGCGACATCGCATCCATTACAAGCTCGTTTGCACCTTTATTCTTTATATATGCCGCGGGATCGTTTCTTGTCTCGAATCCCTAGGCGGTCGTGAGCAGAGTCCTACGAGCTCGAAGGAGTAGCACCGTGCCGCAGGCAGACCCCGTTAAACCTGACAATTCTGAACCGCGCTCGCGATCGCCACTTCTCTTCATCGGAACAAACCGGCGAGCCGGGAACGTTATCGCAGGGCCAATTAGCGGCTCCTTGACCTGAAGCGCACCCTTCTTCAGGTCCGCAAATGTTCAACCAAAGCGAGCGATAGAATTATTGCATTGGCGAGCCAGGGAGCGGGTGCACTCGATCGCATCGCCGGGAGCACAAATGATCGATATCGCCATGGTGGCGCTTATCGCCCTGGGATTCATCGCGGTTGAGCTTTATGCCCGTCTCTGCCGTGTCCTTATCGGGCGTGGGGATAAATGGGCGGGGCCACACCGATGACCCTTCCCGGGTTGTTGCAAATTGCGGTTCTTGCAGTTCTCGCCGCCGGGTTTACAAAGCCTCTCGGCTTTTACATGGCACGGGTTTTTGCGGGTGAAAGGACAGTGCTCCACCGCCTGTTCGGACTGGCCGAATACGGGCTGTACCGTGTTTCCGGGGTCGATCCAGCACAGGAGCAGAGCTGGCTGGACTACGCTCTTTCCCTCCTCGCTTTGACGCTAGCTCTCGCGATGTTCCTCGGCCGCTTCCTGGTTATCGTTCCTGTTCTCGCCATCGCCGGCTCTCTCGCGGCCAAGTCCCTGGTGCCGGCATCTGCCGGAACCCTGCCGGCTACCGGCGGCGTCTTCATCGCTTTGCTCACCTGCGTCATCGTCATCATTGGCGGGCTTACTTTCCTGCCGGCCCTAACTCTCGGCCCGGTGGCGGAGCATCTGGCCATGCAGGCGGGGCTTCTCTTTTGAGGTTCGGCTCAGATGAAGGCCTGGACCTGCGGGCGCTAGCGGAATTCGTCTCGAACGACCAGGGCAGCGGAATAAACGAAGCGGCTTTCCGTTATTATGGCATTGCGAAAATCATACCCCAGAAATGAAGCCGCGCTCGAAAGATGCGCGGCTTTCCCTTTTGCGGGCAGGTGGAGGCGAAATCCTAAGCCTTCGTGAGGTGCCGCTGCCAGTATCCGCTGAAATCCAAAGAAGGCTTGCCCGTCATCGCCAGGGAAGCGATTAACGTTGAAAAAGGCGTAGGCTGCTCGCGGGCCGGACACGCGGCTTGTTGCATTTCTTGTGCGATATCAATATATTAGAACGCACGTTGTAGCCTTAGATCTTCCGCAAGGCGCTTATTCTATGATGGAAGCTTCGCGAAGGCGGTCAGCGGACAGATAGACGGGCGGCGCAATTGGGTTAACGGCGGCCTAACAGATGGCTTATTGCAAGAAATTCCTGGTCGAGCCGCACTCCAAGGTGCGCCTTGAGAAGATCGACCCTTCCTATACCGGAAAGCACGAATCGCCCGGGAAGGCGGAAGACGAGATTGCCAGCAATCTGGAGCGCTTGCGCAAAGCCCAATATTTGCTCTATGCGGATGCGGGCCAATCGCTGCTCGTCGTGTTGCAGGGCCTCGATGCGTCGGGCAAGGACGGTGTCATCCAGCATTTGTTTTCTGGCGTGAACCCGATGGGCGTCAATGCCGTCCGCTTCAATCCGCCAAGTGCCGCCGAGCTTGCGCACGATTTTCTTTGGCGCGTGCACGCACAGGCGCCGGCCAAGGGCGAGATCGTGATTTTCAACCGCTCCCATTACGAGGATGTGCTCGTTGTGCGCGTGCACAAGCTTGTGCCGAAAGCGGTGTGGTCGAAGCGCTACGAACTCATCAACGATTTCGAGAATATGCTGTCCCGGAATGGCACGCGCATCCTCAAATTTTATCTCCACATTAGTCCGAAAGAACAATTGGATCGGTTCAAGCAACGGCTCGACGATCCATCGCGGCAGTGGAAGATCAGCGAGGCCGATTATTCGGAGCGCGAATTGTGGCCAAAATATATTTCGGCTTACGAGGACGCACTTTCACTGACGAGCACAGACTATGCGCCCTGGTTCGTCATTCCGTCCAACCATAAGTGGTTCCGGAACCTCGCGATCTCGCAGATTATCGCCGATACGATGGCCGCAATGAAGCTGAAATTGCCGCCCGCCCGCGCCGATATCGGCAAGATTCGCAGCAAATATCATGACGCAAAGGCCGAGGCGGACGGGCTTGAAAGCAAGGCTTGGCGGCAGCGTTGACAGGCTTATGCCTTGAGTGTACCGTTCAGTAAACCCTGTTCCGGCCGGTACAAACAATTAAATGGGAGGGTCGAGCCATGCTGCGCCCGCCTTTGCCGCCTTTCACCTCCGAGACCGCGGCGCAAAAAGCCCGGATGGCCGAAGACGCCTGGAATAGCCGCGATCCGGCCCGCGTTGCGCTCGCTTACACTCCAGACAGCATCTGGCGGAACCGGACTGAGTTCCTCCAAGGGCGCGCGGAGATCGAGGCGTTCCTCGCGCGCAAGTGGCGCCGCGAAATCGGCTACTGCCTCATAAAGGAAGTGTGGGGTTTTCGCGAAAACCGGATGGCCGTGCGCTTCGCCTATGAATGGCACGACGATAGCGGAAACTGGTTCCGCTCCTATGGCAATGAACTTTGGGAATTCGACGGCGAGGGGCTCATGCGGCGGCGCATTGCAAGCATCAACGATCTTCCTATTGCAGAGGCTGAGCGCAAATTTCATTGGCCGCGCGGGCCGAGGCCAGAGGGTCACCCCGGTCTTTCGGACCTCGGGCTTTAGTGCCGGCATGGCGAGACTTGTTGCGGAGCGCGCCGATATTGTCCCGCTGCTTGGAGAGATTTTCCGGACCTACGGCTATGAAGGCGCGAGCTTATCCATAATAGGCGAGGCCACGGGGCTCGGAAAAGGGAGCTTGTATCACTTCTTCCCCGGGGGGAAAGAGGAGATGGCGGCGGCCGTGCTCGCCGATATCGAGGCATGGTTCGAAAACCGGGTCTTCGGCCCGTTGCGCGAATGCAGCGATCCCAAAAAGGCGGTTGCGGAAATGTTCGCAGCCGTGGACGCCTATTTCCAGTCGGGCGGGCGGGTTTGCCTCGTTGGTGCGTTTGCGCTTTCCAATGTCCGCGACCGGTTCTCCGCCGAGGTTCAGCGCTACTTCTCGTTGTGGACCGGTGCGCTGGCCGCTGCGCTCGAGATGCTCATGCACGAGCCCAGCAGCGCCCGCGATCTCGCTGAGGAAGCTGTGAGCGGCATTCAGGGGGCACTCGTGCTGGCGCGGGCAGCCGGCGAGCCCGCAATCTTCACGCGCACGCTACAACGCCTTGAGATGAGGCTCCTGGCTGCCGGCCTGCCAACGTAAAATTCGCGCGCGTTTGCACGCGCGGCCAACGCAGCACCGCCACGCACGGCCAAAGCAGCGAACCCTGCCGCGCGTCTTTCCGGTTCTCCTATTCCGCCGCCACGCGCGAGCCCATAGCCACCGGGGGCTTGGGTTGCGGCTTGGCTGGCGCGAAAAGGCGCATGGCTCCGAAAATTACGGCGAGCGTCGCGAGATAGACAACCGCTTGCATGATCGAGGGCTTGTCGTCGTAACCGATAAGCGTCGCCAGAATGCGCCCGGCTATGCTGTCTCTCGGCAGGATCGAAGACGTGTCCCAAAGCGTGGCACTGAGGACATTCAGGATATCGGCCTGGTCGAGAAAACGGACACATTGCGAGGCCATGCCAGCGGCGAGGAATGCGATGAGAAAGCTCGTAACGCTGAAGAGACGGTGGATCGGTATTAGGACGAGCCCAATAAACACGATGAAGCTTACCGCAACGCCGCCTGCTAGACCGATCAATCCGCCGGCTAAAACTTCCCACCAGCTGCTGTTGCTGGCGAGCATGTTTCCATAAAGAAAGAGTACGACTTCCGCCCCTTCGCGCAGAACCGCGATGCCGACGACGGCTGCAAGCGCGAGCAGGGTCTTGCTGCCCGTGGCAACCGCGTGACCCGCGGCTTTAAGCTCCGCCGCCAGCTCGCGCCCATGCTGTGCCATCCATACGTTGTGCCATGTGAGCATTACGACCGCAAAGGCGAGGATCGAAGCGCTGAACACCTCCTGGCCCATGCCTTCGAACGCATCCGAAAGCGAGCCCGCGAATACCGCAAGCAACGATGCACCGAAAACCCCGGCGGCTATACCTCCGATCACGTAGGCTGTGCGCCCCTGCACACCTTCGGTGGCGGCTAGGACGATGCCGGCGATCAAGCCGGCTTCGATCACCTCCCTAAAAACAATTATTGCTGCCCCAAGCATCATTGGCTCCTATTCAACAATCAGCATGCCTTGCGCGGTCTTCGCATGAAATTCACCCTGGAAAGGGTAGTGGCCCGCAGCAAGCGGTTTAAGCATTATCGTAACGGTTCCGTGTTTTGTGACAATCTTTTCCGTACGCAACGAATTGCTGTCAAACTCTTCGATGGCATCGTCCTCGTTTTTGAGCGTGATCGCGATGGCCCTCCCTGCGGGCACTCTGATCTCCGCCGGCTCGAACTTGTGATCTTTAAGCGTTAGGCCGATTGCGAGCGGATCGTCCGCATAGGATGCCGTAGGCTGCGCGATTAACGCCGCTAAAGGCAAAAATGCCGCAACCCTCCGCATGCCCATAGCGCGTTTTTCCCAAGTTCCGGTTGCCACGCCACCTTCGCATAAGTGAAAGGCGAATATTGGCTACTCTTGAATTATTCTAAGTTCAGCAGCTCTGAGAATAGGACAGAAGAGCGCAGCTACCTCCGCATAGCTATTGTTGTAAGAGAAAAAATGCAACCTCTATCTTTTTGATTTAGAGCAATTCTAAAGTCTTGAAAGACAAGACTGTTCGTAGTTTTGATCGTTAATAACCCGCAGCGTACCGTTTGACTTCTTGGTCTGGCCTGCCAGGTCTCCGAAGCCCGGCTACGGTTCCCGCCGGGCTGAGTACACACGCGCTTTGCATTCCTGAGATTTCGTATGATTTTTTTGCGAAAATATCTTACGTTTGCTGCTCAAGGTTCTCGACGCACCGAGCCACAGTCGGTTAGTTGGATATAAGAGCGGATTTCGATGAGCAAGGGCAAGGGAAAGCTAAGCGCTTCCTTTCGGATATTTAGCGATCGTCCGGGTGGCGTTACGGGGAGAATCTTGGTCCTCTACGCCGTCCTGGCGGCGGCAAATCTTGCGGCGTGGGCCTGGGCGCTCATCGCTTTCCGCGACTATCCCATCCAGCTGGGGACGGCCTTTCTGGCCTACACTTTCGGCCTTCGCCACGCGGTCGACGCCGACCATATCGCGGCCATCGACAACGTCACGCGCAAGCTCATGCAAGAAGGCAAGCAGCCCGCGGCGGCCGGCTTCTTCTTCTCTCTCGGCCACTCGACGATCGTATGGCTGGGCTCAGCCGCCATTGCGCTCACGGCGGCTGCCTTCAAGGATAAAATCGACGCCTTCAAAGCGATCGGCGGCGTTGCCGGCACGCTCGTATCCGCTTTCTTCCTGCTCGCCATCGCCATCATGAACATCTTCATCCTGGCAGCGATCTACCGGACCTTCCGCCATGTCAAAGCCGGGGGCGAATATACCGAGGAGGACTTGAACATCCTTCTCGGAAGCCGCGGTTTTCTCGCACGCATGTTCCGGCCCATGTTCCGGGTTATCACGCGAAGCTGGCACATGTATCCGCTGGGTTTCCTCTTCGGCCTCGGCTTCGATACCGCCACCGAAATCGGCCTTCTCGGCATGTCCGCGGCTGGGGCATCGCAGGGCATGCCTCTGTGGTCGATTCTCGTTTTTCCGGCTCTCTTCACCGCCGGCATGTCGCTCGCCGACACGACCGACAGCGTCCTCATGCTCAAAGCTTATGGCTGGGCCTTCGACAAGCCCGTCCGCAAGCTCTACTACAATATGACGATGACGTTCGTATCGGCGCTCGTGGCTTTTGTCGTTGGCGGTCTCGAAACGCTCAATCTCATCGGGGACAAGCTGGAGCTAAAGGGCGATTTCTGGGAAGCGATCGGAGCGGTCAACGATAATTTCGGGACGCTCGGTTATGTCATCATTGGGATTTTCGCCATCACCTGGGCATTCTCGGTCTTGATCTATCGCTGGATGGGCTACGACCGGCTTGAAGCTGCTGTAGCGGCTCCCGTTTCCGCTGAATAAGCGCGTGGCGAGCCAGGTCTTCAAAAGGAGCTGATAATCCTATAGATTGCCGGGATCGATTTCATGGAGAGATCCCATGCACGAAGGCGATCACGGTCACACGCACAGCGAACCCCACAGCCACCCGCACGAGCATAGCCACGAACACCCGCATACCCATGTTCACACCCATGAACACAGGCATGGCGATACAGTCCATTCGCATCCGCACGGTCACACCCACACGCACGAACATCCTCATTCGCACGAGCACACGCACGGCGCAGACCATACCCATGATGCCTTGCACGATGCCGGCGCAGCCCACGGCCACCCGCATGACGCGGAGCATGGGGAGCACGCGCATCGGCATTGAGCGGCGCATAGCTCTTTCGATGTGACCAGCTTTGGAGTTTCCATACCGGGGGAAGCAGTGTCTTTTGAGACACGCTCTGCCGCGTTTTTTGCCTCAGCTAACACGGTATGATCTTTTGTGATAGACATCACACTCCCCCCAAAATTAGCATATTGGCACGGCAAGTTTAAGCCGGCGGCAGACCGGTCTAGGAACGCGCGCCCGTGACTTAGCCGGCGCTAAACGCCGTTGGTCTAAACACTCAGAGCCTTCCGGATGTCGAAGTGTACAAGTAAAACTGCTCGTTTTTCGCAGGGGTGTTACACCCGTAATTTGTACGCAGCGCAACATTTCGAAGTTTTGAGCTAGAATAACTCTAAAACATACCGTTTGACTTGTATTCGCTGCCTGCATATTGGAGTTTTTAGACGCCGGCGAATCGGGGCAGGGTCGAGGGGCAGAGGGGATCCGCATGGGAATCGATAAGTTTCTCCGCTCGTTGCGAGGGAGCGGCGCTTTGCTAGCGTGCGTGGCCGCGGCATTGTTCGCTCTTACGGCCAGCAGCCCAGCGCTGGCTGCCGGCCCGCCAGAAGAAGCTGCGGCAGGCTACGATTGGTCAGGCGCCTATATCGGCGGCCATTTTGGCTACAGCTTTGGACACACGAGCGACACGCTGTCCGATCCTGCGCCCATGGCTGCAAGCGACGGGTTCGGCAGCGCTTTTGGCGGCCTGCAGATCGGATACAATTATCTCATGCCCTCCCGGTTTCTGCTCGGCGTCGAAAGCGATATCGCGTTCGCCAATTTTCTCGAGGACGGACAGATCGCTGCGCGGCAAACACCCCCAGGCGGCGTCACCGACAAGATCGATTACATCGGCACGCTGCGCGGCCGCTTCGGCTACGCCATCGATCCGTGGCTGATCTACGCGACTGGCGGTCTTGCCTGGTCGGGGGCGCGCTTCGCCGAAAACGACGTGGACAAGGTTTTGCCGATGCACGTGGGCTTTGCTTTGGGCGCAGGCGTTGAAATTCCCATTTCACCGAAGTGGACCGCGCGGCTTGAATATCTCTACGATCGCTTGGGAAACGCCGAGGCCACATTTCAATCCGGCACGCACTATCAATCTGAATTCGACATCAATACCGTCCGGCTGGGGCTTAATTACCAGCTGAATGGGCCGGATGGAAACGCACCGGCGAGCAAAGCCGGCGAACCCTGGCCGATTGCATCCGATGCCTGGAACGTCCACGGCCAGTTAACTTTTGTCGGGCAGGGTTATGGGGCATTCCGTTCGCCGTATGAGGGAGCGCAGAGTCTTAGCGGCGACAGCCAGTTCAAAAACACGACCAGCGCGACCGCCTTTATCGGCGTTCGCCCTTGGAACGGCACAGAAATCTATGTCAACCCCGAGATCATTCAGGGCGACGGGCTAAGCTACACCTACGGGATCGCAGATTTTCCGAACGGCGAGGCACAAAAATCGGGCTTTCCGATGCCGCGCGTCAATATCGCCCGCGTGTATTTGCAGCAGACTTTCGGCCTTGGCGGTGAGCAGGAGACTGTCGAAGATGGCGCAAACCAGCTTGCCGGGAGCCGCGATGTCTCGCGGATCACCGTCACTGCAGGCAAGTTCTCGGTGATCGACTTTTTCGACAATAATAGCTTTTCCCACGATCCGCGCAAGGACTTCATGAGCTGGAACATGTATTGCTGCGGCTCGTACGACCAGACCATGGACAAGATCAGCTACGATTGGGGCGCGATTGCGGAATTGAACCAGAAAAGCTGGGCGTTTCGGGCCGGCTATTTCCTCGTTCCAACCGTATCGAACGTCAACACGTTCGACATGGACATTCCCGATCATGGCGAATATATCGGTGAATTCGAGTGGCGCTATTCGCTCTTGTCAGAGCCCGGCAAATTGCGATTCATGGGCTGGCTGAACCGCGCCGTGGCCGGCAGCTACGAGGATGCGCTCGCTCTGCCGCTCAACTCGCCGAATTATCCCGACATCACCTTGACGCGTAAACTGCGCGACAATTACGGCTTCGTCGTCAATGCCGAGCAAGCCATCACAGGCGACCTCGGCCTCTTCTCGCGGGTAAGCTGGGATGCCGGGCAAACCGAGAAGATCGGCTGGACCGATTGCGACCAGAGCCTATCGCTCGGAGCCGTGCTGAAAGGAACGTCGTGGGGGCGTCCGGACGACAAGATCGGGATTGGCGGCGTGATCGAAGGGCTCTCGCCCGAAGCCCAAGCCTATTTCGAGGCCGGCGGCCTTGGCATTCTGATCGGCGACGGAGCGCTCAACTACAAGCCAGAGATGGTCTTGGAGACCTATTACGCTTTAAGTCTCACGAAAGCGACGACGGTGACTTTCGATTATCAGTTCGTCGATAACCCCGCATACAACGCCGACCGGGGGCCGGTCTCGATTTTCGCCGGACGGCTTCACATGGAATTTTGACGCCGCGGAGCGCCGGCGATGCAGCACCGATAAGGGTGCGGCCTGTGCAGAGGAACGTTACAGTGGCCTGCGAGATCGTGCGTCTTGGAGCCCTTCGCTGTATGTCCTCTGACCGTGATCGCGGTCTTCTTCACCCTAGGCATGACCGGCCGCAGGAAGCGTGCCACGTAAGTGGTGTGTCTCGAAAGCTTCCCGGCTGCCACATCGCCGCTTGCGAATGCACATCGGCACTTGTGCCGTTTCCTGTTTCTGGATATTGGCCATGGCGTGGAGCATTTTGAGTTGATTCGTAGCATTGACGTGAGAGCTTCTGGGGACCTGCATGAACATCGATCATGGCATGCGATCGAAGCAGACTCACGTCCGCTTATCCAAGAGATCCGCGCTTCCGTGCGCGGCAGGCGCACTTTTTTCGCTTGCTGCTAGCGGCGCTGCATTTGCCGC
>JBKQOR010000084.1:0-6520 GCA_052145435.1 Rhodomicrobium sp.
CTACCGAAGGTGCAGTTGAGCGAGGCAGTTCCACATGAAGCGGTGCACCGCCCCCTCGTCATCCCAGACGCGGTGCGAGCTAAGAAACGGTGCATCGCAGAGCCGGGATCTTTACGGGCGCTTCGAAAATGTTGCAAGACCCCGGATAAGCGCTGACAGCGCTTTCCGGGGTGACGCCTGCGAACTATTCAACCGGACGCGGTATCATTGCATGCCGCGGTGCAGTCACGGGATGATGTGCCGCGAAAGGATTTGGTATTATACCAGCCGCCGAAAGTGTTGACCGGCCCCGGCGTCGTCCCCGCGCAGGCGGGGACCCAGTAAACGCCTCGCAATGACGTTGTTTTCTTTGCTCTTTGCCGTGGCGATTACTGGATTCCAGCTGCGCGGGAATGACACTACACGGGTCAACGTCAATGACCATTGGTATTACAAGCTGCGTATCTCGATATGCGTGCGGAAGCACTCGATCGTGTCGCCTTGCTTAAGGTCGTGGTAGTTCTCGAAGGCCATGCCGCATTCCTGGCCAACCGGAACCTCCTTCACCTCGTCCTTGAAGCGCTTGAGCGTCGAGAGCTTGCCCTCGTGGATCACCACATTGTCGCGGATGAGGCGGACGCCCGCGCCGCGCTCGACCTTGCCTTCGGTGACGCGGCAGCCAGCGACCTTGCCGACCTTTGAAATGTTAAACACTTCCAGGATTTCGGCATTGCCGAGGAATTCTTCGCGGGTGACCGGCGCAAGCAGGCCGGACATCGCCTTTTTCACATCGTCGACGAGGTCGTAGATGATGTTGTAATAGCGAATCTCGACGCCATCGCGCTCGGCCTGTTGCTTGGCTTGGGCGTCGGCACGCACGTTGAACGCGATGATGACAGCACCGGAGGCTTCCGCGAGCGCCACGTCCGACGAGGCGATACCGCCCACGGCCCAGTGGATGATGCGAGCCCCGACTTCTTCTGTGCCAAGCTTTTCGAGCGCGGCGTTTATCGCCTCGATGGAGCCTTGCACGTCGCCCTTGATAATGAGAAGGAATTCCTTCTTACCGCCCGCGCCGGCCTGCTTCATCATTTGCTCGAGCGTGCGGGCACCGGCACCGGCCGACCTCACGTCGCGCAGCTTACGGACGCGATGCTCGGTCAATTCGCGGGCGCGGGCTTCGTTATCCACCACGGCCAGCTGGTCGCCGGCGTCAGGCGCGCTATCGAAGCCGAGCACCTCAACAGGCGTCGAAGGCCCAGCGCTCATGACGTTCTCGCCCTTATCGTCGATGAGCGCGCGCACCCGGCCCCAAGCCCGGCCCGCCACCACGAGCTGGCCGACTTTGAGCGTTCCGCGCTGAATGAGAACCGTGCCGACCGGGCCGCGCCCACGCTCCAGCTTCGCCTCGATAACGATGCCTTCCGCGGGACGGTCTGGGTTGGCGGTCAGCTCCAGAACCTCGGCTTGCAGCTGGATCGCGGCAAGCAGCTTGTCGAGATTGAGTTTCTGCTTCGCGGAAACTTCGACCTCGAGGGTGTCGCCGCCCATGCTTTCCACAACGATATCGTAGGAGAGCAAATCGGTCCGGACGCGCAACGGATCGGCGGCCGGCTTATCGATCTTGTTGATCGCAACGATAATAGGAACGCCGGCTGCCTTGGCGTGATTGATGGCTTCCACAGTCTGCGGCATCACGCCATCGTCGGCGGCCACGACCAGCACGACGATGTCCGTCACCTTTGCGCCGCGGGCGCGCATCGCTGTGAAGGCGGCATGGCCCGGCGTGTCGATAAAGGTGACGGGATGGCCGGCGGGCGTGCGAACCTGATAGGCGCCGATGTGCTGGGTGATCCCGCCGGCCTCGCCAGCAACGACATTGGCTTGCCGGATGGCATCGAGCAGCGAGGTCTTGCCGTGGTCGACGTGTCCCATGATGGTGACGACCGGCGCGCGCGGCTGCCGCGATTCCGGTGCGTCGGTCTCGCCGATGAAGCCTTCCTCGACGTCCTCCTCGGAGACGCGCTTCACCGTGTGACCGAACTCCGCCGTGATCAGCTCCGCGGTGTCGGCGTCGATTACATCGTTGATCTTCAACATCTGGCCCTGTTTCATCAGGAACTTGATGATGTCGACGGCGCGCTCGGCCATGCGGTTGGCGAGCTCTTGGATCGTGATCGCCTCTGGTAGTTGAACCTGCCGCTGAATCTTCACGCGCTCCTGTTGCATGCCAAGCGCTTGAAGTTTTTGGCGTTCGCGCTGGCGCTTGAGCGATGCAAGGCTGCGCTCGCGCTGCTGCTCGTCGAGCGCATTCGAAAGGGTAAGCCGCTGCCGGCCGGGGCGCTCAGCGGTGCTCTTCTTGACCGGCGACGGTGCGCGCTCCGGCGCTTTCCCCGGCGGGCCGCGCTTCACGCGGTGCTCTTCCTCATCGCCACTAGCGCGGGTGCGTACCGGGCCTTCCGCCTCGCGCACCCGTTCGGGGCGGCCGGTGATGTCCACAATGACCGGCTGCGGAGCTCTCGGCCCTGCCCCTGCTCCGGGCCGCGCGCCAAATCCCGGCCGCGCGGAACTGCCGGCTGCGGCGCCGCCTGGACGCGGCGCGCCTCCGCCAGGGCGCGAGCCTTCGCTTCTGAACCCCTCCCGGTTTTGAGGACGCGGTGCGTCCCGCCCTGTTGCATCGCGGGACGGGGGGCGCTGGCCATCGCGCGCGGGCGCTCCGGAATCCCTTTGCATGGGACGGGGCGCATCGGGTTGCTGACGGATTTCGGGAGTTTGCTGTGGTGCGATAGAACGGAAACTGTCGGGTCCGACCCGGCGTGGCGGCTCAGGCGCCCGGCTGGCGGTGCGCGGGGCGGTTTCTTCCGGTCTCTGGGCTTCGGCGGTTTCCGCGGCTCTTAGCCTTTCGGCTTCCTCTGCCGCTTTGCGCTGAGCTTCTTCCTCGGTGCGGCGCTGCTGCTCTTCGGCTTCGCGCTTTTTCGCCTCCTCGCGTAAGCGCGCTTCCTCGATCAGGCGTTCGCGCTTCTCGACGTCCTCGCGTTTGCGCGCCTCGATCAACGCCCGCGCCCGCGCATCCATCTCGCCGGCGGACAGCTCGCGCAACACTTTTTGCGCGCGCTTATCTCCCCGCCCTTGCTCGGACTGCGGCTTCTGGAAGGCGCGATGCTCCGGCTTCTGCGCCACCGGTTCGGGTTTGCGTTGCGGCTCTTCCGCCAGCCCATGAGCGAGACCTGGGCGCTTGCGCTTCGTCTCCACAAGCACGGATTTGGAACGGCCATGGCTGAAGTTCTGGCGGATGTGGCCTTGTTCCACCGTCCGCTTCACGTTCAACGACATGGTCTTCCGGCCGCCCGCCGTTTTGTTGTCCGTTTCTTTCGTTTCGCTCATTCTTTACCCTGGCGCAGGGGAATTTCCACGCCTTCCCCTGTGCAATAGCCATTAAAACGATCGAGAGCTTCAAAGAATGCGAAGGTAGCCCCGCCATCTCTAAGTCCCGCATGTATTACATTCGTGCTCCCCGTCGCCAAGCTAATTTCGGCGGATGTGAAGCAATTTTCCGGAAGGATGTGGTCTTTTTCCGAATATAAGGCCGCAAACTTCCTGTCGAGTTTGGCTTTGCCGCCCTCCGCGGCACCGCTGGCATGAAGTAGACCGGCGATTTCCCCCCGGTGAAGCGCTGCCTCGACTTTTGCGAACCCCACAACCACAAGCCCAGCCTTATTACAGATCGATAACCGTTCTAAAGCAGATCGCTTAAAAAGCTCTTCCACCTGATAAGGAAGATCCTCGCTCGCGGACACCGGTTTGCGGAATGTCCGCTGAAAGGCCCGCCGCTTTAGAGCCTCGGCAACCGCTGTCTTCTTCGCTGTCACCCAAACGCCTCGCCCCGGGAGGTTTCCCTTGATGTCGGGGACGACACTGTCTTGGGGCGATAGAACGAAGCGGAGGAGAAAGGGCTTTTCCTTTCTCGCGCGCTCTACGATGCAGGTTCTTACGGGTACGCTTTCGCCGCCGTCTTGTCCGCCCTCCGTTAAATGAGAGCCCTCGTTCAAGAATTCCAGTATGGGTTCTTCCTTAGAGAGCTTTTTCTTCACCCGCATGGCTTGCCTCTTCGCCTTCGCCGGGCCCCGCTGGAGCATCGCCGAAGACACTTTCCTCAAGCGTTTCCACGTGTTCCTCTTCCTCGGCAGGCTCTGGCGCTTCGATCCATCCCGCCTTGACGCGGGCATTGATGATCAGATGCTCGACGGCCGGTTTCGTGAGGTTGAAGCTCTGGAGAATGCCCGGGTGCTGTTTCGTCTGGCCGTGGGCGCGCTCCTGCCAGCCGGCCAAATCGTCGGTCGCGCAATCGGCGAGGTCTTCCACGGTCCTGATGCCGTTCTCCCCGAAGGCAACGAGCATGGCTGTCGTGACGCCGTCGACCTCCGCAAGCTCGTCTTCGACACCCAGCGCACGGCGCTTCTCGGTGAGCTCGGCTTCCTGCCGCTCGAGGAACTCCCGGGCGCGCTCCTGAATTTCTTGAGCCGTGTTCTCGTCGAAGCCCTCGATGCTCGCAACCTCAGAGGAGTCCACGAAGGCAAGTTCCTCCACGGAGGCGAAGCCTTCCGAGACCAGGAGCTGCGCGATCATCTCGTCCACATCGAGCGCGTGGACGAACGCGGCCGTCCGCTCGGCAAACTCCTTCTGGCGCCGCTCCGACTCCTCGGCTTCGGTCATGATGTCGATGTCCCAGCCAGTAAGCTGCGAGGCGAGGCGGACGTTCTGCCCTTTGCGGCCGATGGCAAGCGAGAGCTGCTCGTCGGGCACAACGACCTCGATGCGCTCGGATTCCTCATCGAGCACCACCTTGGCGACCTCGGCCGGTGCCAGCGCGTTCACGATGAAGGTTGCGGCGTCTGGCGACCATTGAATGATATCGATTTTTTCGCCCTGAAGCTCGTTCACGACGGCTTGCACGCGGCTGCCGCGCATGCCGACGCAGGCGCCGACGGGATCGATGGAGGTGTCCTTCGACACCACCGCGATTTTGGCGCGGCTGCCGGGATCGCGGGCGACCGATTTGATCTCGACGATGCCGTCGTAAATCTCGGGCACCTCTTGTGCGAACAGCTTCGCCATGAATTCGGGACGGGTCCGCGACAGGAAAATTTGGGGCCCCCGGTTCTCGCGGCGCACATCGTAGACATAGGCGCGGACCCGGTCGCCGAGCTTGTAATTCTCGCGCGGCAGCGTCTCGTCGCGGCGCACGATGGCTTCGGCGCGGCCGAGGTCGATCATGACGTTGCCGTACTCGGCGCGCTTCACGATGCCGCTGACGATCTCGCCCACGCGATCCTTATATTCCTCGAATTGCCGCTCGCGCTCGGCCTCGCGCACCTTCTGCACGATGACCTGCTTGGCGTTTTGCGCCGCGACCCGGCCGAAGTCGAGCGGCGGCAGCGGCTCGGCGATGAAGTCGCCGACCTCGGCTTCGGGGTTTCGCTTTTTCGCGTCCTTGAGGCTTATTTGAGTCGAATCGAGCGTCACCTTCTCGACCACCTCAAGCAGCCGCGAAAGTTTGATCTCGCCCGTGCGCGGGTCGATCTCGGCGCGGATTTCGTTCTCGCTGCCATAGCGCGATTTGGCCGCTTTTTGGATCGCGTCCTCCATCGCCGAAAGCACGAGTTCGCGGCCGATGGATTTCTCGCGCGCGACCGCGTCTGCGATTTGCAGAAGTTCAAGGCGGTTCGCGCTAATCCCGGGCTGTGACATCGTTCAACTCCGAATCTTTCAAGTCTGGTTCTTCCAACTCGCCGCCCTCGGCCCATTTCTGGCCGGCGGCTTTCGCCTTTGCGAGCGAGGCCCGGATCAGCTCATCGGTGAGCACAAGCTTCGCGTCGTTAATGAGACCCACGGGCAGGCCGATGACCTCGGGCTCGCTATTCTCATCGAGCTGAACCTGAAGCCGCATCTCGCCCTCTTCGTAGCCTTCGAGGATGCCGCGAAACCGCTTGCGCCCATCGACCAGCTCTTTCAGCTCCACCTTCGCCTCGTATCCCGCCCAATCCTCGAAATCCGAAGGCCGGACCAGGATGCGGTCGATGCCTGGCGACGACACCTCGAGGTAATAGCGGCCTTCGATGGGGTCGTGCGCATCGAGCAGGGGCGAAATGCGCCGGCTGATCTGCGCACAGTCATCCACATTGATGGCGCCGCCAGCCTTGTCGGCCATGATCTGGATCGTCCCGCCGTCGCGCTTCGACATCGCCACGCGCACAAGCCGGAAGCCCATGTCCTCCAACACGGGCTCAAGGAGCGCCGCGAGATCGGCCGCCGGGCCCGTCTCAAGGAGAAAGCGCTCCGTGGGGGCCTGCGCCTCTGAGTCCTGCCTATTTGCCGTTGCCGGGTCTTTGTCCATACGCTCCGGTGGCGATCCAAGCGCCAGATAAAGAAAAAGAGCGGACCGGGCGGACCACTCTTTGTCAGAGAGATTGATTTGAGCTTTCTGGAAGGTAAGCGAAATACGGCCGGGGTTCAAGAGGTTTGATGGAGGACTGGGCGGCAT
>JBKQOR010000085.1:0-16837 GCA_052145435.1 Rhodomicrobium sp.
GGGCCTACTCGGCGAAAACGCCGTGCTTTTCGACATGTGCCGCGAGCCCCATCGTGTGCTCGCGGACGAGGCGCTCGGCGAGATCGGCGTCGCGCGCCTCGAGCGCGGCGATGATCCGCATGTGATCGTTGATGGACCGGGCGGCGCGGTTATCCTGCCGAAGCGAAACCGACCGGATGGCCCGGCTGTGGATGAACAAATTCTGTGTCATCTCGGCGATCAAGCTGCAGCCGCTGAGCCTGATGATCGCCTGGTGAAACCTGATATTCGCCTCTGAATACTCGTTCAATTGATCGGACAGCGGTTCATTCTTGAACTCCTGAAACAACGCTGGCAGCTCGTTGAGCTGCTCATCCGTCGCGTTCTTTGCCGCAAGCCGCGCTGCCATGCTTTCGAGCGCGGCCCAAACCACGATCATCTCGATGATCTCTTTCTTGGACTTACGCACCACATAAATGCCGCGCCTCGGGACCGCGCGGACGAAGCCTTCCTGCTCGAGCACCGTCAGCGCCTCCCGGATCGGCGTCCGGCTCACCCCGAGCTTTTGGGACAATTGGCGTTCGTCGAGCCGGATGTCCTCGATCTGCCCGTAAATATCCATTTCCGTGATCGCGCGCTTCAAAGCGTCATAAGCGAGGGCCCTAAGGCTGGTGTTCGCCTCCAAAGGTGCGACCTTCAGCTCCGGTTGCTTGGCCACGTCCTGCACTCTCATGGTCTCCTTCTCGCTGTTTCCGGGCTGCCCGCGATGCGGCGCTCCCGCAGGCCCGGCCGCAGACTTACTTTAAATCGAAGGGTAGTAACCTAGCACAAGGAGAAACTTTCTGGCGAGCAGAAGTCCACAGCAAAGATTGTAGCAATCCCATGCCCATGGCCAAACCATTTAGGCCGGCTGCTGAAAGGGCGCGGGACGAAACGGTTGCTGTGCCGCCCATTCCTGCTGTATGGCATTGACAGCGCGGCCGCTATTCATCCTGCGGGTGCCCTGCCATTCCGGCTGGCCAGCCCCTGGACTAAGGGCAAACTATGCAAGTCCATCCGAAATTCCGCACTGTCCAAGTATCGTTTTTGGGACTTGTGGTGCTAGCCCTCGCAGCCTGTACTTCGAAGCAGGAGGCCCAAACAGCCGGCCCGCCCCCTCCGGCCGTCTCGGTCGCGAACCCGCTCGAAAAGGAGGTCGTCGAGTGGGACGAATATACCGGCCGCTTCGATGCCGTGGACACCGTCGAGGTCCGTGCCCGCATCTCGGGCTTCCTCAACGAGGTCAAGTTCACCGACGGCGCGATTGTAAAGAAGGGCGACCTCCTCTTTGTGATCGATCCGCGGCCGTTTCAGCGCGTTCTCGACAAAGATCGCGCGACGCTGCAAGGGGCAAGAACTCAGCTCGAATTTGCGCAAAAAGACCTCGAGCGGGCAAAGCCGCTTGTCGCGAACGCGACGATTTCGCAGCAGGGGTTCGACCAGCGCACGCAAGCCGTCCGCGCGGCCGAAGCCAATGTGCTCTCGGCGGAGGCGAGCGTGCGCTCGTCCGAGCTCGATGTCGAGTTCACCCAGATCCATTCGCCCGTCACTGGCCGGATCAGCCGCAAGCTCGTCAGCGAAGGCAATTACCTCACCGGCGGCTCCGGCAGCGGAACGCTGCTCACCACCATCGTCTCCATCGACCCGATCTACTTCTATTTCGATGTCAGCGAGGCGGACTTCCTGAAATATCAGCGGCTCGGCTCGGTGATGATGCAGCACAGCGCACGCATCTCCGAAATCCCGGTGCAGCTTGCGCTGCAAGGCGACCAAGGATTTCCCTACTCGGGCAAGATGAGCTTCATCGACAATCGCATCGATCCGAATACCGGCTCGCTCAGGGTGCGCGCCGTCTTCGATAACCCGGACCAGCTTTTCCAGCCTGGCCTTTTCGCGCGGGTCCGGCTTGCGGGCAGTGGGAAATACAACGCCATTTTGCTTCCTGACATGGCGGTTGCCACCGATCAGTCGAACCGCTTCGTATTTGCCGTCGCCGATGACGGAACGGTGAGCGCGAAGCCGGTGACGCTGGGCCCAATGATCGACGGGCTTCGGGTGATCCGCAGCGGCATCGCGGCGAGCGACCTCGTCATCGTGAACGGCGTGCAGCGCGCACGCACCGGCATCAAGGTCAAGCCCGAGAAAACGGTTATCGGTCAAAATCAAAAAGCGGCATCGCTGCAATGAAGTTTAGCCACACATTCATCCAACGGCCGATTTTCGCATCCGTCATTGCGATTTTCATTGTGATCGTGGGCTGGCTCGCCTATGTGCGCTTGCCCGTGGCGCAATTCCCCGAGGTCGCACCGCCGACCGTGACCGTCACGGCGTCCTATCCAGGCGCCAACGCGCAGATTGTGGCCGACACGGTTGCTACACCGATCGAGCAGGAGATCAACGGCGTCGAGAACATGCTATTCATGTCGTCGCAATCGACGGCGGACGGCAATGTCGCGATTACCGTGACCTTCGAGCTCGGCACCAACCTCGATCTCGCCCAGGTTCTGGTTCAGAACCGCGTGGCTGTCGCCACGCCGCGCCTTCCGCCGGAGGTGCGGCAAACCGGCGTCGTGGTGAAGAAGAACACGCCCGACATCCTCATGGTCGTGCATATGATTTCGCCGGATAACAGCTACGATCAGCTTTATCTGTCGAACTACGCGCTGTTGCAGGTGCGCGACGTCATGGCGCGGGTGAAAGGCGTCGGCGAGGTCAGGCTGTTCGGCGTCCGCGAATATTCGATGCGGGCCTGGCTCGATCCGGCCAAGATTTCGTCCCTCGGCATGACCGCAACCGAAGTGGTCAGCGCGCTGCAAGAGCAGAACGTTCAAGTCGCGGGAGGCGCTCTGGGTCAGCCGCCCGTCTCGAACGATCAAGCTTTTCAGACGAGCCTTCAGTTGCGCGGACGGCTCGCCAAGCCCGAGGAATTCGGGGAGATCGTCGTCAAGACCGGCGCCGATGGCCGGTTCACGAGGCTTAGGGATGTGGCGCGCGTCGAGCTTGGCGCGCTCGATTATACGACCAACGGGTTTCTGGACGGCAAGCCCGCCGTGGTTCTTGTCGTGTCGCAAACGCCGGGCGCCAATGCGCTGGACGTCGCGAACTCGGTCAAGAACACCATGGCGGAGCTGTCGAAGGGCTTCCCCAAGGGCATCGAATACCAGATCGCTTACAACCCCACCGAGTTCATTCAGCGCTCTGTCGACGAGCTGATCAAGACCATCTTCGAAGCCGTCGTGCTCGTTGTGATCGTGGTGCTTGTCTTCCTCCAGACCTGGCGCGCCACCATCATCCCGGTGGTGGCCATCCCGGTCTCGCTGATCGGGACATTCTTCGTGATGTCCTTGTTCGGGTTCTCAATCAACAACCTGACCCTGTTCGGGCTCGTGCTCGCGGTCGGCATCGTGGTCGACGACGCGATCGTCGTTGTCGAGAACGTGGAGCGCAAAATCGAGCACGGCTTCAGCCCCAAAGACGCGGCATTCTCCACCATGGACGAGGTGGGCGTGGCCCTGATCTCCATCGCGCTCGTGCTATGCGCGGTGTTCATTCCCACCGCCTTCCTGCAAGGCATCGTCGGACAATTCTACCGCCAGTTCGCACTCACCATCGCAGTGGCGACTGTCCTTTCCGCTTTCAATTCGCTGACGCTGAGCCCCGCTCTTTGCGCGATCGTGCTCAAATCGCGCGAGCAAAAGGAGCAAAAGCCGCGCATCGATCTGTCGATCCTGACAAATTGGTTCTTCGCAGGCTTCAATCGGGTTTTCACCGCACTGGAGCATGGCTACGCCGCAGTTGTGCGCGGAATTGTCCGCGTCACGCCGCTGATGCTGCTCATTTACGCAGGGTTGATCGGTCTTGCCGGCCACATGTTCGTGACCGTGCCGCAAGGCTTCATTCCGCAGCAGGACCAGGGCTACATCATACTCTCCTTCAGCCTGCCTTCGGGCGCCTCTCTCGCGCGCACCAGCGAGGTGATCCAGCGCGCGGAGAATATCGTCCTTTCGACCCCCGGCTTCGCGCACACGGCCTCCTTCGCCGGGTTCTCCGGCGCGACCCGCACCAACGCGCCCGACGCTGGCGCCGTATTTGCGGTCTTGAAGCCTTTCGAGGAGCGCGTTGTCCAAGGTCTTTCAGCGGACAAGCTTGTCGGCGATCTGCGCGCCAAGCTCGGGCAAATCAAGGAAGCGAATATTTTCGTGATCGCTCCGCCAACCTTGCGCGGCATCGGCACCGGCGGCGGCTTCTCCATGTATATCGAAGACCGGCGCGGACGCGGTCTGCAGACGCTCACACAGTCGGCTTACGAGCTTATGGGGGCTGCAAACAAAACCAAGGGCCTTCAGGCGGTTTTTACGACCTTCACAGCCAACACACCGCAGGTGTATGTGGACGTGGACCGGGTGCGCGCGCAAATCTTGGATGTGCCGCTCCAGAACGTCTTCGAGACGCTACGCATTTATCTCGGCTCCGCATACGTCAACGATTTCAACGCCTTCGGGCGCACCTACCGGGTCACGGCACAGGCTGACGCGCCTTACCGCCTCGATACCGCTGCTATTTCGCAGTTGAAGGTTCGAAGCTCGAAGGGGGCAATCGTGCCGCTTGGCTCGCTCGTTACCTTCCGCGATATAGCCGGGCCGCAGCGCGTTCCACGCTATAATCTCTACCAATCCATCGAGATGCAGGGCTCGACAGCGCCGGGGGTGAGTTCAGGCCAGGGCATCAAGCTCATGCAGGACGTTGCCGCGCGGATCTTGCCGGACGGTATCACCTACGAATGGACGGACCTCTCCTATCAGGAAACCCATCAGGGAACCCCCGCCATCGTCATCTTCGGCCTCGCCGTATTGTTCGTCTATCTCGCCCTTGCCGCGCAATATGAAAGCTGGACCCTGCCGCTCGCGATCATCTTGATCGTGCCGATGTGCCTTTTGTCGGCGGTCCTCGGCGTGTGGTCGCACGGCGCCGATGTCAACATTCTGACCCAGATCGGCTTCGTGGTGCTAGTCGGGCTAGCCGCCAAGAACGCGATCCTGATCGTTGAGTTTGCCGTTCAGCTCGAAGAGCAAGGCCGCAATCGTTTCGAAGCCGCCGTCGAGGCCTGTCGCTTACGCTTGCGCCCGATCTTGATGACATCGTTCGCTTTTACCCTTGGCGTCGTGCCCCTATATATTGCGACAGGCGCGGGCTCGGAAATGCGCGTCGCGCTCGGCACGGCAGTCTTTTACGGGATGCTCGGCGTCACTTTCTTCGGGTTGATTTTCACGCCGGTGTTCTATGTCGTGATCCGGGGCCTTTTCGGAGGCGCGGTGAGGCGGCATCCGGCGATAGAGCACGCCGGGCCAAGTTTGCCGGGCGCGCCCGCGGAATAGACTAAGTCCGGGACAGGCTAAGCATCATTTCCAGTGGGTGCACGGAAAGCTTTCGGTTAGAATGATAGGACAAAGGTCTGGGCAACGCATTACTCGCCCAGTCCACGCGGGTTCAGAAATGACCGGGGACATTCGCGATCACAATCGCAACGAGGCGGGTGGGCAGTACTTCGCCTATAACGACAATGTCATCCCCGAGCTTGCCTCCTGGAGTGAAAGGGGCGAGCGCTGCGCTTTGGTGACGCTCATTGGCGTCGATGGAAATGCACCGCGCGCCGAAGGCGCCCAAATGGCGGTTTCGGAAAGCGGAAACTACGCCGGCTATATTTCGGGAGGGTGCCTCGAGAACGCCATCGCTCTTGAAGCGGTGGCTGCCATCAAATCCGGGAAGCCCCGGCTTTTGCGCTACGGCAAAGGATCGCCCTATTTCGACATCCGCTTGCCCTGCGGCAGCGGTCTCGACGTTTTCATTCAGCCGGCCCTGGAGCATGCCCTTATTCGAGACATGCGCGACCGGATGGAGCGCCGCGAGCCCTTCGCGCTGCGTATCGGACTTGCAACCGGCGCCGCAAGCTTGGAAGCGGCCGCCCCCGGTCAGCAATCGCTGCAAACGGCCGAGGATTTCGTCCGGGTCTACACGCCGCCCTTGCGATGCCTCGTCATCGGCTCAAGCCCAATCGCGGTTAAGCTCGCCGAGCTTGCCGCCAGCGCCGGCTTCGAGACCGCTTTCTACGCCCCGGATACGGAAATTGTGCCGTCCTTCCCTACCCCCGTGAGCGTTTATCCTCTCGCCCCCCGCCCCCACTTCCATGCCGACCCCTGGACCGCTGCCGTGCTCGCGTTTCACGACCACGAAAAGGAGCTGCCGGTTTTCGCCGGGCTGCTCAACGGCCCGTGCTTCTTCATAACTGCAATCGGCAGCCGCAATGCACATGCCGCCCGTAAGCTCTCGCTTGCCGAAGCGGGCTTCTCCGAAGCCGATATCGCGCGCATCCAAAGCCCAGCCGGCCTCGTTCCGGGGCTGAAATCGGCCTCGCTCGTCGCATTATCGATCTTGGCGCAGGTTGTCGCAGCCGCCCGCGAGCGGCACGTCATCGCGTAGCTGGGGCTCGCAGGCTAAATCATGGGCACCGGTTTAAAGCCGCGGGCCCGCTGACGAATGGGCTTCCCTTCAGGAAGAAACGGAGCGGACGGTGTGCGTCGCGGTTGATTCCGATGCGCATGCTGACGCCGAATCCGTGAGGTTCGTACCCGTCCGCCGCCAGCCAAAGCGGTCCTGCGGCGCACAAATCCGTTCCGTCGAGGCTTCGGTCGATGTCCAGAGCCTTCGCAAGCCGCCCAGGCCCGCGCAGGAGGTCGCGAGGCGGAACCTCGCCCCGGCGCACCATCATGGCATCGAGCCCGGTTACCGGCTCGGCTGCGCGGATAAGGGCGGCTTCGCCCACGCCTTCCGGCCCGCTCGAAACGTTCAGCGCAAAGTGCATACCATAGTTGAGATAGACGTAGGCATATCCCGGCGGCCCGAACATGATCCTGTTTCGCGCCGTCGGACCGCGGAAACCATGGCTCGCCTCATCGCCTGTGAGATATGCCTCGGTCTCCACGATGCGGGCGCTCGCAAGTCCCTCCGGAAGCGCGCGAACCACAAGCTTTCCGATCAAGTAGCGCGCCAATGCCGCCGTACCGGCGGGCAAATCATCGCGGTTAAGGGGCGCTGGAGCGCTTGGCGGAAATCCCGTGTGCGGCATGCCCCTACTTCTTTGCGGCCGCGTAGCGCGCGCGGGTTTCAGCGTCCGGCGGATAAAGCCCGGGCAGCCTCACGCCACGCTCAAC
This sequence comes from Rhodomicrobium sp., assembly GCA_052145435.1. GTDB lineage: Bacteria > Pseudomonadota > Alphaproteobacteria > Rhizobiales > Rhodomicrobiaceae > Rhodomicrobium. The sequence goes on from JBKQOR010000085.1 coordinate 7,227, forward strand.
CTCGCTCAACACCCACGCCTCGAAGCGCTCCTGTTCGGGCGCAAGCCGCGCGACCTCATCGGCAAGTGCGGCGGGGATGACAACCGCACCGTCGGTATCCGCGACGACGATGTCGTTCGGAACGACGGCAACGCCGCCGCAGCCGATGGTCTCCTGCCAACCGGCGAAGGCCAGCGCCGCGACCGAAGGCGGCGCCGCCGCTCCCGCCGCCCAGACCGGCAAGCTCGTTGCAAGCACGCCCGCCACGTCGCGAACCATGCCGTCCGTGACGAGGCCGGCGGCGTTGCGCTTGGCGATGCGGGCACAGAGAATGTCGCCGAAAATGCCGGCATGCGAAACGCCCGCGGCATCGGCGACAGCGATCGCACCCTCCGGTATCTCCTCGATGGCGGCGCGGGTGGAGCGCGGCGAACCCCAGGACTCCGGCGTGGCCAAGTCTTCGCGCGCGGGCACGAAGCGCAAAGTGAAGGCGCGTCCTGCGATGCGCGGTTCCCGAGGACGGAGCGGCATTGGGCCGCGCATCCAAGCGTTGCGCAGGCCCTTCTTGAGCAGAATTGTCGTGATCGTGGCCGTTGTCACGCTCCGCAAGAGTTCAAGAAGTGCGTCTTCGCTCATGGCGGCTCGCTCTCCCGTCCGGCGGGCCTATTCGTCCTCGCCCAAGCTGAGGCCGATGCCGTCCGGCACTCCGTCCGGCCGGCCGATGCTGACATAGGTGAGCCCGGCGTCGCGCGCATGCTCGGGGCGGTAGATATTGCGCAGATCGGCCAGCAAATCGCCCCGCATGTTCGCTTTCAGCGCGCTAAGGTTCACCGCGCGGAACTCGTTCCATTCGGTGAGTACCGCCACGGCATCGGCGCCCTGTGCTGCCTCCAGCACACTTTCGCACCAAACGGCGCCCGGCAACAGCGGCTCCGCTTGCTTGCGCCCTTGCGGATCGTAGGCACGGATGGTGGCGCCCCGCTCCTGCAGCATCGGCACGATAACGAGGCTCGGCGCATCGCGCATATCGTCGGTATTTTGCTTGAAGGTCACGCCCAAAACCGCAACGGTCTTGCCGTACACATCGCCGCCGGCCGCGCGGATCACCTTGTGCGCCATGGCAATTTTGCGCTCTGTGTTGACCTTCTCCACTTGCTCGACGAGCGTGAGCGGCGCGCGCGCCTCACGCGCCGTCCGTGCCAGAGCGGCGACATCCTTCGGGAAGCAGGAGCCGCCATAGCCAGGGCCGGGATGCAAGAACTTGTCGCCGATGCGCCGGTCGGAGCCGATGGCGTGCGCCACCTGCTGCACATTGGCGCCCACCTCCTCGCACAAATCGGCGATTTCGTTGATGAAGCTGATCTTCATGGCGAGGAACGCGTTCGCCGCGTATTTCGCAAGCTCGGCGCTCTCCCGGCTCACGAACATTACGGGGGCGTTGCGAAGCCTGAGCGGCTCGTAAACGCGCTCCATCACCGCGCGAGCGCGGGCATCGTCCACGCCTACGAGAACGCGGTCCGGATGGGTGAAGTCCTGGATCGCGGAACCCTCGCGCAAGAATTCGGGGTTGGAGCAGACGGCGAACTCCGCATCGGGGCGAAGCTTCCTCATGCGCCGCTCTATCTCGCGGCTCGTGCCCACCGGCACAGTGGATTTGGTGGTGACGACCGTAAAGCCCGTCAGATGCGGCGCGATCTCCTCAACCGCTTGATATACATAAGAAAGGTCGGCATAGCCGTCGCCGCGGCGCATGGGCGTGCCGACGGCGAGGAAAATGAGATCGGCTCCGGCTGCCGCAGCCGCAAGCCCGCCTGTGAAATGCAGCCGGCCGGCGCGCACATTCTTCGCCACCAGAACGTCGAGGCCGGGTTCATAGATCGGCATCTCGCCTTGACCGAGCCGCTCAAGCTTACCCGCGTCTTTCTCGACGCAAGTGACGTTCCAGCCGAAATCGGAAAAACAGGCGGCGGATACCAGGCCGACATAGCCGGCCCCGATCATACATATGTTCACGGGATACATCCTTCGAGCGGCAATTGAGCTGCCGTTTTAGACCGCCGCGCGGCATCGGGCAAGCCGGCTGCGCCGCGCGTGCCGCCAAGGGGCGCCGTATTAGATAGATAGGTTCTGGCCTCTCGCCTATCTATCTTTCCGCGCGAGAGCCAGAAGTCCCTTGATTCCGAAAGCGAGAGACACCGCACGGATCGACACTTCGTCTGCGCGAAAGCCTCCGCGCAGTATGAGGCTCTGCAGTTCCGCTTGGCCGTAAAGGGCGTGCGTATCCGGTCCGGAAAACTTCCAATGGGACATGGTTGCTCTGTCTGTGGCGTAAATCGCCATAAGGCCGCCTGGCCTGAGCACGCGCCAGGCCTCGCGAACTTCGTCCGCGTTCCGGCCGAAGAAATAGACCACGTTTGCCGCCAGGATTTTATCCACGCTCCCGGACACCCAAGGAAGCGCATCGAAACGCCCGAGACGAAGCTCTACGCGCCCTTGCTCGATTGCGCGCCAGTTCCGGCGCGATGCCTGCGCGAGCATTTCTGGCGAGCGATCAATTCCGAGCACAAGACCCGAGCATGCCGCAGCCGCTATCGCTCTAACGGCGCTGCCGGGGCCGAAGCCTAACTCTAGCACTCGATCGGCAGGTTCGATACGGAGAGCTTCGATGGCGAGGCGGTTTGGCTCCTTGTTGACGACCGTCATGACCCGCCCCGTCAGCCGTCCGGCGCGGCCCGAAGGACACTTAAGCTGATGACCGACTCCACTCCAAAAGCTTTCAAGGGCGCGCATGAGAGGTGTCCCACTTAGTATTGAAGGCAGCTCTTGGCGCATCAAAGAATATATTTGGTGTCTATCGTGATCGCCGTGTTGCCGTTTATGTTGAATTGTCCCTGCTCGAAGCGCGGTTTACCAAATACCCGCGGGTTCGTGGACACACCCACGCCTTCGGCAGGAATTCCAAGAAAGTTGGTGTCGAGCTGCCCGTTCCCGTTCTCATCGTGGATGGTCGCAACCGAATAGACACCGTCTTTCAACCCATTAAAGGTCATGACAACCTTGCCGTTAGAAATCGCGGCCTTAGCGGAACGGACAGGGCGGCCCTTATCACAATCGGGAAACTCAGTCTTGTCCGAGCTGACGGCCGAAAAGACACACAGGAGAACCTGGCCCTGATTGCTGCGCAGGTTATCGACAATGATTGTCAAATCGGCTGCCTTGCAGGCACAGGAGAAAAAGCCGGCTAGACAAGCCGCAGCAAGAATAAGGCGAGAGGTCATTGGTAAGTATCCAATTGGTGGGCGATTTAGGAGACGCTGTTGAATCGCGCCAAGCCCTGAACGCAAGTGGAGCCGCGTTCAGGGCTGGGCAAACGGAGGCAGGGACCCCGTTTACGACTTGATTTTGCTGCGAACCTTTGTCAAAAGACCTTCCATCACCTTGGGAAAGTATGATTCCCAAACGGGCCTCTCTGGGTGATGCGGCAATGCGAGGGCAACCTTCAGCACTTCCTCCGCCTTCTTGTACTCTCCCTGCTCGAAGAGAAAGTCGGCGTAAAAGTAGTGCGCGTCGCGGCCGTTGGGGGCATTTCTTACAGCCTCCTCGAGAAGCTGGCGGGCCTTGTCCGTGTCGCCCCAGCCAAGCGGGAAGCCTGGAACGCGATAGTACAATACGCCAAGGCTCGTCGGCGCACCGGCGTCCAAGGCTTTGGGGTCCATCTTGTAGGCCTCAAGCAGAAGATCGCGAGCGCGGTTTGCGTGACTGAGCGCCGACAAGCCCCAGGTCAGCGAGGCCCGCTCGCTGGTGACGATCCCATCCCAGATCAGCGTCTCGGGCCGTCCAGGATAGCGCGTCACCAAGGCATCGGCCTTCGCTCCGAGCACTTCCATCTTCTCTTTCCGTTCGCTGTCATCCTTGCTAAGATATTTAATTTCCGCCCACTCCTCCGCCACAACGAGGATATCCGCGTCCATTGCGCGGTTATCCGAGGCGCGGGTGGCGGGGGTGGCTGAAACCAGCATGGCGATGCTGGCGGCTGCAAGAACTACAAACCTCATAGCAGGTTCCTCCTTCGGCTGTTTTGAAAGGGTGTTCAGCGCGCTAAAACGCGGGCAAATTGCTTCGCAATGGCCTTGTCGACGACGCGCGGAAATAGGCGTTGCATGAGGACGTACATGCGCTCAGGGCCGGCGGGATAGATGGCGTTGGCCTCGCGGGCAACGGCATTCCAGACGAACTTTGCAACCGCCTCGGGGGCGTCGAATTTCATGTCAAAGGGCTCGATCAGCGATTGGAGCCCCCGCGCTGCTGGGGTGCGGGTGGCGCGCGGCGCCGCATAGGTGACGCCGATCCCGAGCGGAGCCAATTCCCGCCGTAGCGCGATGGAAAAACCGCGTAGGCCCGCCTTCGTAGCCGAGTATGCTGCAAATAGGGGGTAGGGGATGTCCCCAAAAACGGAGCCGATGTTCACAACGCGCGCGCCCTGCGCTTCTTTTAAGAGCGGCAACGCCTCGCGCACAAGGGCCATTGGGGCGAGAAGGTTTGTCTCAAGAACCGCTTGCAGATCTTCGTCGGTGATTGCGCCGAGAGGCCCGACCGGTACGATGCCCGCGTTATTTACAAGAAGGTCGAGAGCGCCCCAATGCGCGAATATTTCTGCCATCAAGGCTTTGCGGTCCGCCGGCTTCGTGACATCGGCAGCAAAAGCGAAATGGCCGCTTCCGGCCAATTTGGACAAGGTTTCCTCAAGGGCTGGGAGCCGGCGCCCTGCGAGTGCAACGCGTACGCCGTTCTTAGCCGCTTCGATTGCCAACGACTGGCCAATCCCCGATCCTGCCCCTGTTATAAGGGCTTTTTTTCCATCAAGCTGCATGGGCGATGCCTCCGTGACGTGCTCCTAGATCCTCGAAGATCGCACCGTAGAGGCGGTACATCACGCGTGCCGCCTCGATGATGATGTCTTGCGTCTCGCGGTCATCGAACCCATTGAGCAGATTTCTGAAAAGAGCCGTGTGCTCGACATCGAGGGCACCGTGCGTTTGCAAATAGGAAAATCCCGCCGCCCCCTCGGCCGCGAGAGACCGCTGCACTGCGCCGGCAACCTTCTCTGCGAGCATGACGGACAGGCCTTCGAGCACGTGTACCATGCCGAGCAATGCGTGGGGGCTGATCCACTCGATGCAATAATAGGCGTAGCCAACCATGACTTGGCAGGGGATCCCGGGCTTGCCGCGCTCGACGGCGCCGGCATCGCCGCCCATCGCACGGATATCGTCGAGTATCCATTTATCGTGGCCCCGCTCCTCGTTCATGTATAAGGCGAGGGCAGTTTGATAGCGCTCGTCGCGCGTATGCGCGGCTGCAAGCGACAGAAGCGGGAAGGTGTGTTTGACGTGATGATAGGCCTCGGTGAGAAACGCGAGATAAAGTTCGCGCGAGCCGCCGCTCGTCAAAGCCTGTTTCACAATCGGGATGGACAGGAACCGCTCGCGCGCTTCTGCAGTCTCCCGGTAAAGCCGGTCGAAAGGGGTCATCGTTGCACCTCGAAGGTTGGCACTTCATCCTGCAGATATCTTTGCACCCCGGCGCGCCGTGGGCGGCCATTTGGCGTGAAAAGCCCTTGCCTAGAGGCGTCCTCGCGCGAAATCACCGCCGCTCTTTGGGGGCATGCATAGTCCGGCGCTGACTCGCAGGCCCGCGATACCAGGGCTGCAATCTCTTTCTCCGCAGCAGCCCTGAACCAGCCTTCACCTAAGCGCGACGGAATAAGAAGGACCGTCAGTCGCGCAGGTTCTCCCGCCTGACAGATCACGCAGGCGCCGATCCTTGGATCGCCTGCAAGCATGGTTTCGATCCATTCAGGGCTCAGGTTCCGGCCATATGGGGTAACGATTAAATTGTCCAGGCGTCCGAAAACGGTGAGATATCCATCGGGATCGAGGCTGCCGGCGTCACCCGTCCGCCACCGGGCCGGCGCGACCCCGCCATGCAGATAGCCGTCCATAACGGACGGTCCTTGGACCACGATTTCCCCGTCCTCTATTGAAACCTCGACCCCTGGGAGCGGCTGGCCGGCGGTACCCTCCCGGAGGGCTCCCGGCCGGTTTACCGCGACAACGGACGAGCATTCTGAAAGGCCATATCCCTCAAAAACCGGGATTCCCAGGTCTGCCGCGGCACGCGAAAGCGCCTGGGGCACTGCGGCGCCGCCCACGGCAACAAAGCGGAGCCCCGCGGGGGGACGCCGGCCCGATGCAGCCAATTGCCCGGCGTAAAGCGCTAGGAGCTGCGGCACGAGAACGCTCGTCGTTGGGCTTGCCCGCTCGAAGGCTTCCGCAATATTGCACAAGGCACCTACACCGGCGCTTTGCGCCACAATGCCGTCGTAATGGACGGAGCCACCTACCAGCACCGGGATCATGATGCCGCAAATCAGCTCAAGAAGCAGCGGCAAGGGCAAAACAGACAGATACTTGTCTTCGCTGTTGGCGCCGATAGCTTTCGCTAAAGTCAGCGACGACCACAGCGCTTGACCGCTCACAAGCCGGACGCCTTTCGGATATCCGGTGCTGCCCGAGGTGTAAATGATAAGTCCGCCGTCGCGCCCTTGGGCAGGAAGCCCCGCCCCGGCCCGCTCCGCCAGACGGTACACGGGTACGGATCGGGAAAAACCATTTGAGCTTTGCCCATCGGTCAGGATCACGCGCGCGATCCCCGCATCGCGAATTAAATGGCTGTGCTGGCCTTCACTGAAAAAGACAGGGATCGGAACGATCGTTTTTCCAGCCACGCTCGCGGCGAGAAAGGCGACGGCCCATTCAACGCTATTGTTGCCGAATAGGCCAACCGTCTCGCGCGCAGGGCCAAGATCGTGCGCGACGCCGCCAACCCATCCGGCGAGTTCCGATCGCGTGAGCGAACGGCGGCCGTCGCTCATCGCAATTTGAGCTCCGGCTGCGCTAGCATGATGGGCCAGAGCTTGCGAAAGCTTACCCATGGGCGCGAACCTCATGAACTTCTGCCCGCGCGGCTGTTTTCATAAGGAAAGGTGCGAGCTGCTCCCGGCCGAAGGCAAGAACCCTAGGATCTGTTTCATAATAGGAGCCCCAAATCGCGGGCGTGGGGACGCGGCTAGCACTGGCGGCGCCTAAATTAATCAGAGGCAGGCGCATCCGCCGGAGAAGCTTTTCCAGACGGCTTGTCGCGGTGAAAAACGCCCAGTCGTATCCGAGCTCTTCACCATAGAGCACGAGTTCCCGCAGGAAATGAACCGAGATTGCGGGAGTGCGGCTTGCCAAGCTTGAAACCTCTACGATCTTGTCGCGCTCAACGCGCTTTCGCGCAACGCGCCCGATGACCGCATCGATAGGAGCATCGAGGTAGTATTCGGAGAAATACGGCTCAGAAGAATCCCTAAACCCGGCCGCTGCATGTATTTTGCCTCGGCTATCTACCAAGGCGATAACAGTCTTCGGAAGGCAAGTAACACAGGCATCATAGCTTAAGGCATACACCGCACGAATTAGGCGATAGGCAGCTGGCATCAACGGGTGTTCTATGGTGAGTTCTAGAAGTCTCATGCCGTCATAGCTTTTTTCGTGGTTGCACGATTTTAATCGTCCTTTTGTTTTTTACACTTCATCACATTGAAGCAGTAAACATCTAAAGCTTGACAGAATTATGACTGTAACTAAGATTCGATACCCTACGTGTCAGATCACAAAACGTCATCGGCGCGACGCTCTTACTTTAGAGCGCGCGTGTTATACAACAAAACTGCGATGTTATTGTAACGCCGGACTGGCAGCTACCCGCCAACATACGAACCGTAGCGCTTCCAAGCTTACGGAACGCTTACGGACTCGATGATTTGTAGAAAAGCTAGTTATACCAATCGCTGTAAGTCTTGACCGTTCTCCGTCATTGCGAGGGGCAAGGCCCGAAGCAATCCAGAAGCCCAACGCGCGGTGCTAATTTCTGGATCGCCACGGGCGCCAAGGCGGCCTCGCGATGACGGGAGTGTGCCGGAACGGTCAGAACTTTTGACGGCTGGTATTATACCGCTAACGGGCATTATCACGCTTGTTCATGGCGCGGAAGCAGGCTGGGTTCAGCTGGCGCTTGCTAGTTCCCGGCGCTCTTTGAATGACGCGGGGAAGGTAAAGCGCGCGCTGGCTGTACCCTCTGAGAGGCAGCGATGTGGCGTGTTGGTGCGCGTTTTGTGCCGAAAGGCGGGAATGTCACCTTGAACAGCGCGCCGCCACCCCTGCGGTCTCCAATCTCGATTTTCCCTCCGTGCGCGGTAACCGTGCGCGAGATGATCGCCATCCCAAGACCGGCGCCGCTGCCTCTGTCCCGGTTGCCCTGCCAGAAGCGCTCGAATATGGCTTGGCGCTCAGCCCTCGGTATGCCCGGGCCGCAATCGGCAACAATGAGTGTCGCGGGGTTCATCACGCCGATGTATACGGCAGAACCGGCTGGCGTATGTGCAACGCCGTTCTCGATAAGGTTGCGAAGCGCCCGGAACAGGAAATCGTAGACTCCGTTAACGAGCGCCGGGCGCTCGGATTTATACACCTCGATGGTTTTTCCGAGGGAGATGGCACAGGGAGCGAGGTAGGCAGCGACGTCCGCGGCGAGGGTGTTCAGGTCGACCTGATCGGAGGGCGCAATCCTGAGTGCGTCGATGCGGGCGTTATCGAGCAACTGACTTACGAGGCGCTTCAGAGATCCGAGTTCCTCTTTTAGCGCGGCCTTTCCATTGAAATTCGGCAGCAAGTCCATGTGAGTGGTCATGATCGCCACAGGCGTGCGCAATTCATGAGCCGCATCCGCGATGAAGGCTTGCTGCTCTTTGTATCCATACTCCAGACGGTCGAGCGCACGATTGATCGCCCGGACGAAGTTCAAGACTTCCTCCGGCATCCCCGCCTCGGACAAGCGCTTTGACACGGCAGACGGTCCGATAGCAGAAGCTTGCGCCGAGGCACGGGAGAGAGGTCTCAAACTTATCCGTATGACAATCAGATTGATGACCAGGAGAATGCCAACAAAAGGCAACCAAATCCAGGCTATATCCTGCATGAATTCTTCGAGAACCGAGTCAAAAATAACCTCATTGTCCTTGAAAACAACCTGCACCCAGGCTGGAGGCGACGATCCTCTAATCCTCGTGGATATACCGTAGGAAGCCGGTTTCCCCTCGGGCTGCGGGTGCGCGAAAAACTCCCGGCTCGCATCGGCGTCGACGGGATGTAATCCGTGGGTCACGCCCGGCGAAGCTGCGACCAAAGTTCCATCCGCCCAAAGAACTGCAAATTCCCCGATCCCGTCGCGGTAATAGGACACCACGGATTCGGGCAGTTTGAACTGATGCCGGGGTGACGACTGATAAAGCTCCGCGATTAGCTTTGCCTGGCTCTGGAGCGTGCGCTCCCGTGACTCGAAATTGACGGTCTTGAACCGGATGTAGAGAAACAGGCTGGCCGCGAGCACAGCGGCGAGCGAGCCAAGAACGAGTCCAAAAATGAGCCGGAACCAAAGGGACTGAAAATATCGCCTCATGTGCTTTTGCGAGCCTCGGCTGCGAGCATGTATCCAACACCTCTGATGGTATGGATCACTGCATCGGCACC
>JBKQOR010000086.1:0-8856 GCA_052145435.1 Rhodomicrobium sp.
CCAGTCTCCAGGAATTCCTGGAGGAAGCGAGAACGATCTGGCGACACTGGCTCTCGCGGCGCCGCCGCGATGGCGAGATCCCCTGGTCGGACTTCCTTCGACTGGAGCAACGTTACGGTTTGCCCAGACCGCGAGTGGTCCACAGCCTGTTGCGCAGCGCAGCGAAGTCATAAGTGAGGAACCGGGTGCGCGTGATGTGCAAGCCCGGATCTGAGGGGGGTGCGACACGAAGCTAAAGCCTATCCCTCCGTTCATCACCACCATCACTGGCATCACGGACGACGAGGTCGCCGGCCGGGCGATTGATTCTGCCTCCGTGGAAACCTTCGTGTCAGACGCGGCCCTGATCATCGCCCACAATGCCAAATTCGACCGCCCGATGTGCGAAGCCACCTGGCCGTTTTTCCGGAATTTCAATTGGGCTTGCTCCTACACGCAAGTCCCCTGGAAGGAGGAAGGCCACGAAGGAGGCAAGCTTGGCTATCTCCTGAACGACTACGGCTATTTTCACAACGGCCACCGCGCCATCGACGACTGCCGCGCGCTCCTTCACCTGCTCGCCCAACAGTTGCCACGCACGAAACGCGCGGCAATGAGCCTCCTGCTCGATAACGCGCGCAAAACCGAATTCCGGCTTTGGGCGGACAATGCGCCTTACGAGCACAAGGACGTTCTGAAAGGCCGCGGTTATCGCTGGGACGGCGCAGCCCGCTGCTGGTTTATCGTTCTCGAAGAATCCGCTCTTCCCGCTGAGGAAGAATTCCTGCTCCGCGAAATCTATGGCGGTCGAGCCATCGAATTTCGGCGCGATAAAATCACAGCGCGCAATCGGTTCTCGCTCACGGCGCACGAACGCTAGGCTCAGCGCCGAACACGAATCCCGCTTTGGGATTCGAACCAGCGAGGCCAAAATACGTTAGCCAATTTGCAAAATACGCCTTACGAAACAGTGGGGCCAATTTTCAACGTTAGCCAATCTATCCCTTTGATTTTCCTGGGCTAGTTTACTCCCTCCCTCTCCGCCATTTGCCATGATTTTTCCGCTGCAAAACAACGGGTTGCGGCGATTTTGGCTAACATTGCCGCTTTCCCTTCTGTCATGGCGAGCCAGTTTCAGTAATCTACGGATGCTTTTCTGTCCAAAACCGCCTCGCGTTAAGGCGCAGGCAAGCATATAGCGCTGTTCGCTTTTCACTTTTTGAACCTCAAGATCAGCACTGTGCTCAGGGCGCGTCGCTCTTTAAGTCTCAATTAAGGCGACTTCGTTTACGCTTTGTTATGCGGAAAAACAGGCGAGCCCCCTACAGGTCATCTTCGAGTTAGGGAAGGGCAGGAATGCAAAACCAAATCACAGGCCTTCTCGGCAAGCTTTGGGAGATCTCATTAACCCCCGCTTTCATGTCAGGAAGCACAGCTGTCGCTCTTGCGCTCTTTTATGCGTGGAAAAGGACGCTTTGGAGGGCAATTGTTTTTTCCATCGCTTTTCCAGGAGTTGTTGGATTTTTATCAGAAACCCTTGAAATGCTTATACAACATTTTGAGCCGAGAATAATTTATATTCTTGTCTTGCTGCTGATTTTTTACATATCACTCATTTTTCCCTCATTTCTTTGTGGTTTTTTGGTTTCCATAAAGTGCTTTCGCGACGCGTTGAGACACAAAAGTGATTACAAGCCGGCATTTCGGCTATTTTTGTTTATTTGTTTTCAGTTCTTGTGTATCGCCGGCACGCTTTTCATGGCAACGCTCGCGCAAAAAGACACCATAGATTAGCAATCAAACTCTGTATCGCAAGGAGTGAAAATGGCTGACTACCCCAACAGGTATTCACAATCTGCACTCGAGTATATCAGCGATCATGCTCGAGACATCGATTTTGTGGCCGGGAACCTTGGCGTTTCGCCTCTTTCTGTCGCGACCGGGATCGGCCGCGAGCAAACCATGGAATCCGATATCTATCACCGCTGGAACGATCCTCACAAGTATACGGCTCCATTCAAATGGATAGGTATCACGTGGGAAAAGAATGATTCCAACAAGGCGCTTCGCGAGCAATACGAGGGCATCAACCGTCTTCCCACAGAAACACTCATGAATCCTGGCTTAAGAGATAAGGCTGGCCACTTCATGTTCCTTGATGTCGGCCCTGGCAACATTAAGCTTCGCACAGCTGCCGGTCTCCTCGACAATTACAACGCTCAATACAATGGTGGCGACGATTTCCTCGGACTCAACCAGTATCAAGGCAATCTGCCGCAGTTCGTTACGGATCTCTATGATCCGGGACACGATCTTACCGCCAAAATCTCGGGTCTGCTCGCTCAAGAAGGCACCCAATTCTATCAGCAGCACATGACCCCGACCGCATGGAATTATCTCACCGAGGACCAAAAAGCCGCGGCGATAGCGCAATACTATGTACGGGGACCGGAAAAATTAACACAAGAGGCAGCCGGACAGAACTTTTGGTTTCCCGACTTCTCCAAGCCGGGTTCAAGCTTTTATAACTACAAAAACAATGCCGATGTCCTGCGGGCGGCGCTGGATCACAATACCTACCCGTTGGACCAAAACGATGCACAGCCAGCCTCTCCCCCCATCGGCACGCTCAACGACAGCCCCTATGCTTATGTGAGTGTACCCACCCCACCCGCGGCGCCCCAAAATGCGCCGGCCTTCTACCCGCAGCAGGCCCAAACGGCGTCTCCCTCTGGCAACGCGCCCTACTACTACGGAGGTCCGAACACCGCCGGCTTGAACGCGGCCGGGCCCGCCATCGGCAACGCGCCTATTCCTCAAACTAACGCGAACGCCCCTGCCGATCCATCCGTTGCAAATGCGTTGGCCACCATGGCTCTCATGCGCGCCTTCGGCTTGCCCCCCGGCACCGATATTTCAACACAGCCGGCAGCGCAGCCATAGGCGATTGCCTTCGCAGGTGCGTTGAAACGGACAGTTAGCCAATCTTGAAAATGCCCCTTATAAAACAGTGAGGCCAAAACTTCATGTTAGCCAACTTACGCCTATGATTTTATTATGAAAGCTCACTCCCTCCCACTCCGCCAGGCTGTCTCGTTTTGCACAGTGCAATCAATGACTTGTACGAATTTTGGCTAACGTTGCGACTTGGCGAGTCCGGCTAGCGTGCTTTCGTTCAAGCGTGAAAAACAGGGCAAGCGCCATTTAGCCCCACGAAAAAACCTGTGTAAAGGACTCGTCCGGTTCAGCTGGCTGGCCATGTTCGATCGATCCGAAGAGCAGGGCTGCTGAAACCAAGAGCGCGGCGAGCCAAAACAGCATCCATATTCCGGGCAAGTGCACCCTCTTAGGCCCCTGGCGCCGGATATAATCTTCTCGGCCATCGTAAAGCATGAATGTGAACCGCCGCGGAAGCGCTTATCATCCGCGTGTCAGTTTAGCGGCTCAGCTGCGTAGGCGCATCCCTTAAAAAAAATTTTGTTTGGGAGAAGCGGAATGGCCGTGGGCGGCTGTCCGGTTCGTTTCTCTTTTGCGCCACCGGCCCGGCGTTCGATGTCACCCCGGAACGGCGCTCGCCCCGTATCCGGGGTCTTGCAACATTCGAAGCGCATCCGTAAAGATCCCGGATACGGCGCTAAGGGCGCCGTTCCGGGATGACAACAAGAGTGGGCGAATCAACCGGATTTGGTATTAGGCAAGCGGAGGTTCTTATGGCAGCGGCACGCACTCCTTCGAAGTTCTTTAAGGCTCTGGCCGCGGGCGCGCCTGCTCCATTCGTGGAGAAACCGGTACGGCTTGAGCGCATGATCCAATTCGTCGCTCCGCAGGTGGAGAAGATTCGCGCGAAGGTCCCTGAGTTGATCCGCCAAGTCGACGTGATCCTCGGCAATCTGGAGGATGCGATCCCAGCCTCGGACAAGGAAGCGGCGCGGGCAGGCTTTATCGAGATGGCGCGCGCCAACGAATTCGGCCAAACTGGGCTTTGGACGCGCATCAACGCGCTCAACAGCCCTTGGGTGCTCGACGACATCGTGCAAATCATCGCTGCGGTGGGCGATAAGCTTGACGTCATCATGCTGCCGAAGGTCGAAGGGCCGTGGGATATTCACTATCTCGATCAACTGCTCGCACAGCTCGAAGCGAAGCACGGCATAAAGAAGCCAGTAATGATTCACGCCCTTCTGGAGACGGCCGAAGGGGTGAACAATATCGGGGAGATCGCTGCCGCGAGCCCCCGCATGCATGGCATGAGCCTTGGGCCGGCCGACCTGGCAGCGAGCCGGGCGATGAAGACGACGCGCGTCGGCGGCGGTCACCCATCCTATGGCGTTCTCGCCGACGCCCAAAGCAGCGATGCCGGTGCGCCGCGGGCCTTCTATCAGCAGGATCTTTGGCATTACACGGTGGGCCGCATGGTGGATGCCTGCGCCACGCATGGCATCAAGCCGTTTTACGGCCCGTTCGGGGATTTCTCGGACCCCGCTGCCTGCGAGGCCCAATTCCGGAATGCCTTTCTTCAGGGGTGCGCCGGAGCCTGGACGCTGCATCCATCGCAGATCGGGATCGCGCGGGCCGTGTTCACGCCCGATCCGGCCGAGGTTGCGTTCGCAAGGCGCATTCTCGAAGCCATGCCCGATGGCACCGGCGCTGTCATGGTGGACGGCAAGATGCAGGACGACGCAACCTGGAAGCAAGCAAAAGTCATGGTTGACTTGAGCGACTTGGTCGCGGCAAAGGATGGAGCTTCGTCTTGAACGCTGGCATTGGAGCGCTATAGCGGCGTTGAGAGTAAGGATTGTTGTACAACATACGGAACGATACGCGGAATGCCATGGTGAAGGAACGGCGTGCGAAATACGCCATTGGGGAAGTCGTGAAACACCGCTTCTTCCCCTTTCGCGGGATAATTTTCGACGTCGACCCCGAATTCGGCAATACCGAGGAATGGTGGCAATCGATCCCGGAGGAGATCCGGCCGGCGAAAGATCAACCGTTCTATCATCTTCTCGCCGAGAACGAGGATACGGAGTATGTCGCTTACGTTTCCGAGCAGAACCTGCTTCCGGACGACAGCGGCGAGCCGCTTCGGCATCCTCAATTGGGCGATCTCTTCGACGAGCTTGAGGACGGCGGATACCGCATAAGAGGCGCAACCGCGAATTAATCGCGCTGCGGAGAAACAAAGCGCCTTTTTCACCGGAGAGCAAAAAAGGGCCGCATATGCGGCCCTTTTCGTTAGATATCGGAAGAAAGCTTACTTCTTCGGAGCCGGGGCTGCCGGAGCGGCTGCACCGCCGGCCGCTGCGGCTTCTTCCCGCTTCTTGCGCAGGTCAGCGAGGCGCTGCTTGATCACCTCGGCGATCTTGCGCTGATCTTCGTTGTACTTTTCAACCGGCACCGGTGCGCCGTCGATCGCTTTCGCAAAACCTTCCAGCGGAAGCGGGATGCTGAGAGCACGGCCCGTGACGTCGATGCCGAGATAAGCAATCTGCTTGCCGGTCTTCATCGTGGCGAGAAGCGCAGGATCGACGTTGGCCTCAGCGTAGCAGCCGGCCTGATCGCAAGTCGTGTAAGCGAGCTTGATCGGCTCCTTGTCGTCAACCTTAACGAGCGCGCCCGGTTGCAGAGCGGAGCCCAGCGGCAGCATGGCCAGCAGCTGCGGCTTATCCTGGCCGTGGATCTGGCGAACCGCGAGCTTGCCGATAAGGATCGCGGTTGCGTTGTCGCGAACGTCGACTTGCGTCAAGCAAACGTTCGTCTTCTTCATCTCTTCAGGCTTCTGCTGCTTCGGCGGCTCGCCCGGCTTGGTGGGCTCAGGGGTCGGCACATCGATACAAAGTTTGTACCAGATGTCTGGCGACTTTTGAGCACCGGCCGCCGCTTGCTGAGCGGGAGCTGCAGGCTTAGCCTTACCTTGCGCCATGCTCCCGGTTGCGCCGAGCGTAAGTACCATCGATGCGGCCACCCCGAAAGTTGCCGCTTTCACGAGCTGTGCGAAAACCATTAATGCGAACCTTTCCCCGAACTGTGCTGGCTATCCTAACCTTTGCCCCATCTCCGGGGCTGTTGCTTGGAAACCCGGAATTGCGGCTTTCCCGTGACAGTTTCACACCGCTGTGAAACAGCCGGCTCATCCTATATGCTCCTTGCATGCCCGGTTCGGGAATTTCGCAGGTTGCCTTTTTTTCGAAGGTTTCGGGGCTTAGTGCGGAGATCGAAACGCGAAATGACGAGAAAGGGTGCGGTTGTTTTGACGTGTGGAAAAGTTAAGCTAGGGACTGGAAAGCCAAGATCGGCTGGCTCGAATGGCTTTTGGGCCACAGTAGCGGCGGCCGCTCTACTCTGCTGTTTCCTTTCCGGAACGGCGTGGGCCTCGCCTGAGCCCGGAATCGCGATGCACGGCCAGCCCAAATATGGCGCTGCCTTTCCACACTTAAATTATGTTAATCCTGACGCGCCGAAGGGCGGGACCCTGCGGCTCGCGGTGCTTGGCTCGTTCGACAGCCTCAATCCGTTCATTATCAAGGGTGCGCCTGCCTCCGGCATGCGCGAATATGTCTATGAAACCTTATTGGCCCGCAGTTACGATGAGCCGTTTTCCCTCTATGGGCTGATTGCTGAAAGCGTGGAGACGCCCGAGGACCGCAGCTCGGTGACCTTTCAAATCCGGCCCGAGGCGCGCTTTGCCGATGGAACGCCGGTAACGCCGGAGGATGTGCTGTTTTCCTGGTCGCTCCTCAAGAGCAAAGGCCGGCCGAACCACAGGATTTACTATGCGAAGGTCGCTGCCGCCGAAAAGCTGGGCGAGCGCGGCGTCAAATTCACCTTTGCCGGCGGGGGAGACCGCGAAATGCCCCTTATCATGGGGCTCATGCCGGTTCTGCCGCGGCATGCCCTCACCGAGGAAAGCTTCGAGAAGACGAATTTCGACAAGCCCGTCGCGAGCGGCCCCTATGTTGTCTCGGAAGTTTCGCCGGGCGCCAGCATCGTCTTCAAGCGGAACCCCAACTATTGGGGCCGCGACCTTCCCATCATGCGCGGGCAGTTCAATTTCGACACCATCCGCATCGACTACTACCGCGACAGCACGGCGATGATGGAAGCCTTCCGCAAGGGTCTGTTCGACGTGATGGGCGACAGCGATAGCATCGACGCCGTGAAATGGGCCGAAGCTTTCGATTTTCCGGCGGTGCGCGAAGGGCTGGTCAAAAAATTGGCGTTCAACGTGGGCGTGCCCGCGCCCATGTCGGCCCTCGTTTTCAACACGAGGCGGCCTATCTTTGCCGACGCCCGCGTCCGCGAGGCGCTGGCGCATATGTTCGACTTCGAATGGCTCAATAAGACGCTCTTCCGCGGGCTCTACGCCAGAACCGAGAGCTTCTTCGACCGCTCCGAGCTGTCCTCGCACGGCCGCCCCGCGGACGAACGCGAGCGCGCGCTGCTCGCACCTTATGCGGACGCGCTCGCTCCCGGTGTCATGGAGGGCACCTTCAAGCAGCCGGTCAGCGATGGCAGCGGGACGAATCGCGAAGGCCGCAAGGAAGCGATCGCGCTTCTGAATGAGGCGGGCTACGAGCTGAGAGGCGGCATCATGACCGCCAAAGCGACCGGCGTTGCCTTCACCTTCGAGATGCTCTGCGCCACGCGCGAGCAAGAGCGGCTAATGCTGGCCTATGCGAGCGCGCTCCGGCAGATCGGCATCGACGCGCGGATCCGCACAATCGATTCGGCGCAGTTTCAAAGGCGGAGCACAACTTTCGACTTCGACATGATGGAGGCAAATTGGGCCTCCTCGCTCTCGCCCGGCAACGAGCAAAGCTTCCGCTGGTCGGCCGCGTCGGCGGCTCAAGAGGGAAGCTTCAACTATGCGGGCGTGCAAAGCGAAGCCGCGGATGCCACGATCGCCGCCATGCTCAAGGCGGATACGCGCGCCGGGTTCGTCTCCGCTGTCCGCGCACTCGACCGGGTTTTGCTTTCAGGCCGCTACGCCATTCCGCTTTATCACGCGCCGGAGCAGTGGATTGCCGCTTGGTCGCAGCTGCGCCAGCCGCCCGGATCGACGCTCTACGGCGCGAGGCTCGAAACCTGGTGGGCGGGCGATGCGCGAAGCACGGCGGCCAGCCTGCAATCCGCTGGGCACTGAGAATACCGCGATTGTCATGGCCGGGCTTCGACCCACGGCTGTCCGGTTTAATTCCGCCGACATTTCAACATCGTCATCGCGGAAAGGCCCGGAACGGGCCTTATCCGCGATCTTGCTGCAAATAAAGGCGGAGCATTGGACAAGACCCCGGATAAACGCGATGCGTTTTCCGGGGTGACATCGAACGCCGGGCCAGTAGCGCAAAAGAGAAACGAACCGGACAGGGTTGGGCTTCACCCGGCCATCCATTTCATTGACAAGGTACTTGAGTTAATCGAATCGGCTAATCCCGGGGGCGCTTATCCCTTTGTTAAGGTTAGGCCCTGCACCAAATGATAAGCGAACTTGGTTAATTCCCACCCGGCGTTTCCCTGTCTGTTAAGGATAAGCGCTACGCAAAAAGATAATTAACGGGATTCTACGAATCGAGAAATCGGACGCGAATCGCGAAAAAAAACGCAAAAACACGGCGGGGAAAAATTCCGGGGCAGGCCGTTTACCATGCCGGCGTTAACGATGCGGTCCGGGTGTCGCAGCTGGGCGGCGCTTCCGCCAAAAGCCGCCGGAAAAATACTTCCCTGGGGGTCGAAATCCGAAAGTCTCGGCCCGAGTATATGCAGCGTCTATCGCGAGAGCGGTTTCGTTCAACGGCCTGCGCCTGTTCTGGCGGGCAAAATGCGGATCAAAAAAAGTATGTATCCTGCTTCGGATTTGACGGCCTGATTGACCACGCC
>JBKQOR010000087.1:0-17250 GCA_052145435.1 Rhodomicrobium sp.
CGTTCGGGGATGTAGCTCTCTTGCGGCGCAAGCCGATAGACGCGGCCCTTGCCCAGACGGTTTTCGAGGGAATCGATCAGCGCCGCGAGTTCCTCCACGCAAGCGGCATGTTGCCCGGCCGTCAAAACGCTTGCTTGCCGCCCGTCCAAGGGTTCGGTATGCGGCACGGCAAGCATTGCCAGATCCACCCCGAAGCCCGGATCGATAAAACCCAGCTTCTCGCGGAACAGGCGCATGATCCGGGCGGCATTGCGCGTTGGCAGCGCGGCCGAAACGGCTAGGGCTTGCACGCCGCCATCGGACCTGAAAAAGCTGATCTCGAAGGTGAGGCCGCCTCGGCGCTGAGCCTCCAGGCGCGCGCAAAGCATCTCCAGAAGCTTAGCCGTGACCCGCTCCAAATCCCCGGGCGCGGAAATGGGTTCCGCGAAACGCAAGCGCTCGATCCAGGGCGTTGGGGCGCGCAAAAATTCGATCGCCTCTTGGGCAAGCCCCAATGCTTTGTCGAGCTGCGGCAGAAGATCGGGGAAGCGGCGGGACAGGGGTCCCCTCGGCAAGTTTTGCACAGCGCCGATGGTGAAAAGCCCAAGCTTTCGAAGCAGGCTCACCGTCTCCCCGCCGATGCGCAACCGCTCCACGGGCAAGGGCGCGAGCAGTGCCGCTAGCTTATCCCCCTCACCCCAACCCTCTCCCGCCCCGCATCCGCTTGCGGATGCGGGCACTCTGCGTTGCAAGCTCGCCAAGGCGAGCTTGCTGGGAGAGGGAGCAGGGCGTGCCCGTTGCAACGGCGTGCTCTTTTCCACGACCGGAGAAGACAGGGCACGTCCCCCTCTCCCCTTGCGGGAGAGGGGCTGGGGTGAGGGGGTGTCTTCATCCGCCGCGATGACATACCCCTCAGCATGATGGGCAAGCGCGAAAGCCGCGCCGAAGGTGGGCGCAATGGCGGCGCGTGCGGGAATGCCGCGCATTTCGAGCCTGCCGAGAAGGTCTGCGGCAAGCCCGGCTTCGCCACCCCAGAGATGGGCACATCCAGCAATGTCGAGCCACAGTCCGGAACCGTGCGCGGGCCCGGTCAGCGGGCTATAACGCTGGGCCCAGGCGGCCAGCGCTATCAGCGCCTGCTCACAAGCTTCGGGTTCGGCATCGGTAACGGTAAGCTTCGGGTAAACGGCCAGCGCATCGGCCAAAGGCTGATGCAGATAAAGCCCAGCCCGGATGGCGGGCTCGTCGAGAGCGGCTATCCGGCGGATATTGCCGTGCTTTTCAAGAAGAGCGAGCGGCTCGCGGGGCTTGGCGAGCGGGGGCCGTTTCAGGCGGGCAAGCGTCATCGCGAAGTTCGGCAACCACACGAACATGGGCCTCCTTGCTTGGATCGCAACTTGCGCCATCGGACACCTCCACAATCCACGATGCCGTTCTGCCGTTGCGGCAATATTCAAGATCGAGCCGGAAGCACGGCGGACCGAGCCCAGGTTCCTGCGCCGTCATCCCGGAACCGGCTTGCCGGTATCCGGGATCGTACAAATCGCCCGGCTCGCGTCTGTTGAGATCCCGGATAACGCCGCTGGCGTTTCCGGGATGACGGTAGGCGCCCGGCACTGCGCTTACACGCCAGCGCGTGGCCGCTGCGCCGCAAGCGTGCCCGGCTGCTTGCGAGGACTTGGAACGGTGCCGCCGCAAGAGCAGCGCCGTGGTGCCCGATTGCCGGGCAGCGGCATCGAGCCTTCTCCCCGTCTTCAAGCTCAGCGCGCCGGCCTCGCCCAAAACCGCGGCCAGCGCCCGCGAATGGAGGGCCTCCTCCATCACGCTCAGAACCTCGGCATCCTTCGCACAGTCGATCCAGACGATGCGCGACGGGTTGAGACCAAGACGGGCCAACCCCGGCGGATAGCAATCGGCAAGGCTTGCCGCCCAGAGGAGGAATCCATCTTGGCGGCGCAAAATCTGAGCCGCGGCCGTTGCCGCGAAAGCTGTCACGGCGGGAGCCAGTTCGCCCTCCAGCCCGCCAGCGCAAAATTCGTGGAGTGCGCCAAGCTGCAAGCCGCCTTGGGGCAGAGGAGCGTTCAGCTGCCGGCAGCCAAAAGGCAAAACGCGTGCCGGCGTCTCCAGACGATGGCCTTCGAGGGCGCGGATTTGCAGCCGCAGGGCTTCAAGTTTAGAATTCATAGCTATGACACATTTTGATCCCGTTTTGTTCTAGTTTTGGACCAAAAATTGATCGCGGTCAATCTATTTGTTCCGGTCTATGGTTGTATAAGAACATCCCTCACAGGAGTCGCAATGCCAGCAAACTCTGACCAGATGACGTTCGGTTTCCCCGTCAGCCGCGAAGCCGCAGCGGCTGCCTTCAAGGAGGCACGAGCCGCCGCGCTTGAGTGCCGGGCGTGCCACCTGTGGGAACCGGCGAATCAAACCGTATTCGGAGAAGGCCCGGTTCCGGCGCCGGCGATGCTGATCGGAGAGCAGCCAGGCGATAAGGAGGACCTCGCGGGCCTGCCCTTCGTTGGCCCCGCCGGCCTAAAATTGAACGAAGCGCTGGCAGAGGCCGGAATTTCGAGGAAAGCGGTCTATGTCACCAACGCTGTCAAACATTTCAAATACGTGCCGCGCGGCCGCATCCGGCTGCACCAAAAGCCCGTCACGGTAGAGATCAAAGCCTGCCGGCCGTGGCTTGAGCGCGAACTCGATTTCGTGCGGCCAGAAATCGCGGTTGCGCTCGGCGCAACGGCAGCGCAGTCGCTTTTCGGAAAGCCGATGCCCGTCAACAAAAATCGCGGCCATCTCTTTAATCTCGGCGCACTGCAGGCGCTCATCACCATCCATCCGTCCTATCTTCTGCGCATCGAGGAACCGGCGGACGCAAAGGCGGAATATGCGCGGTTCGTTTCCGATCTGAGGCTGCTGCTGCCATATCTTAGCTGATGGCGGCTGGGGAACTTCCAATTCCGCGCTGCATTAGGGCTGTCGCGAAACTGTCGCACAATGCCAGCAAAGTCGGCTCATGCCGATGACCAGCGTTCTAAAAAAACCAGCCCACAAGCTTAGCGTTGTCGAATCGATTTCGGCATCCGCCGGCGCTGTGAACGACGACCGCGCGGGCCATGCCGGGCCTTGCGTCTGGGTTATTGACGGCGCCACCGATTGCTGGAGCGAAAAATATCTTCCGGGACAAAGCGACGCTGCCTGGCTTGCGGAAAAGTTCCATCGCTGCCTTTTGACCCGCTCCCCCAGATCTGGCGTTTCGCTGCCGGATCTTATCGGGGATATCACGCAATCGGTCCGCGCGGATTTCCACCGCGAGGCCATCCGCGGCATAACCTTGCGCGAGCATCAGCCTTCAGCGGCAGCCCTCATTGCCCGGCTTCACGCCGGCGTCCTCGACGTGGCAGCGCTCGGCGACTGTCAGCTTTTTGCCGCCCAGCCGGGACGGCGCTCCGCGCTCTGTGGCGTCGACCGCTCTAGGCTCGGCGATAGAGCTGCGATCGAGCGCATCCGCGCGGCCATGAAAGAGGAAAACCTCGGCTGGCTCGACGCCCGCGCCAAACATAAACCTCGCGGGGACCAGGGCCGGCGGATGATGAATAGGCCCGGCGGATATGCCGTGCTGAGCATCGACATGGCTCCGCTCGATCTTATCCACCGCGAGTCGATCCCGCTGGAATCGGGAACCCGGCTGCTGCTGGCCACCGATGGATTTACCCGGCTCTACGAAGTCTTCGGCGCTTATTCGGAGGATACCCTTCTCGAAGCCGCCTTCGAGAAGGGGTTGGCAGCTTTGATCAAAGAGCTACGGTCGCTGGAGGACAGGGATTGGGCGTGCGAGAAGGCGCCGCGCCTTAAGCCGCGCGACGACGCAACTGCAGTTCTTGTTATAGCTGAGTGATTGGAAGGGGGAGGAAGCGAGAGACGAAGCCTTTGGCTCGCGGGGGGGTGGGGGCCATGCAGGCGGCTTCGTCTCTCAGGGGCAACTTCAATTACCGTAGATTCAGCGTTCCTTAGTAACCGATGACGCTATACCGAACACGTAAACTAAGGACACGTAACTGCGGTGCTTGGGGGCACACTCGCGCTACGCAATACCGGCCACGCGCTTACTGATACTTTACAAACGCAACAGCACTACTGGAACGCTACTCTACTCAACTCGAAACTACTTCACTCAACGCTAGGGGGCACTTTACTCTAACTTCACACGAGGCGTCCGTTCTAGATGGGGGCGATCCGAACTAGCCGCCGTCTTGTGATGTGATATGTATGCCTCAGCGTTTAGACCAAAATAAGGCCGGATAGAGAAATTTGCTTGACGTGTGTTTTTTCCACACCGAAACGCTTCGCGCCGCCTAAGCTCCGGAAGAGTCAGCGATCCTGGCGCGCCAGCGGCGTTGCGCTGCGGCGCCGGCAATGACAAGATTGCGGCGAGATCCAAAACGGGAGGCTCCGCCATGGCACAAAGCTACACATCGATTCCATCCGGCCTCCCGGTTCCGCAAGACGACGGCGCGGCGGATCATCTTGCCGGCCTGACGCTGCCTTCCCTGGCGCTGCCCTCCACCGATGGTGGCGCGGTGGATTTGGCGGCGCTCGCGGGCCAGACCGTGCTCTTCTGCTATCCGAAAACCGGCGTGCCCGGCCAGCCGCTGCCGGAAGGCTGGGACGCGATCCCCGGCGCGCGCGGCTGCACGCCCGAGACTTGCGGCTTCCGGGATCTCTTCGCGGAGCTGACGGCGGCCGGCGCGGCCCGTGTCTTCGGCCTCTCCACGCAAAGCACAGCCTATCAGCAGGAACTGCACGGCCGGCTGCATTTGCCCTTCCCGATCCTGAGCGACGAACATCTCGGCCTCACGCGCGCGCTGCGCCTGCCCACCTTTACGGCCTGGGGCGGCACGCTCATCAATCGCCTCACGCTCATCATCCGCGACGGCCGCATCGCGAACGCGTTCTATCCCATCTTCCCGCCGGACGGCCACGCGGCCGAAGTGCTGGCCTGGCTCAACGCGCATCCTGTCGAGCGTTGATGCCATCGCGGCAACCGCTCCCACACTCACGGTCATCGCGGAAACGCGCCTGCGCGTTATCTGAGCCGTGGCATTGCTGCCGGAGGCGGTGAGGCCCCAGTGCTTAGTACATATCGAAGTCGTTGTTACCGGCCGTCGAATGCGCCATGCGCCGCTCCGACATATTGACCACCCAATTAGCGATGTTGGCCTGGGTCGTAGGCAGCGGCAGGCGCCGCAGCATCGAGCGCATGCTATAGAACTGGCGGTAAATCCACTGCACCTTCTCCTCTAGCTCTTCCGGTGTGCACCACACTGGCTGCACATGGCAGAGCTGGCCGGGCCAGCGGTCGATCTCTTCCTCGTGGAGGATGCGGCCTTCCGCCTTCAGCCGGTTGAACAGAACCGTCCCTGGCGTCGGCGTGAGCACATTGAAATAGGCCGCCGGCACTTTGTGCCGTTCCAAGAACTCGAAAGTGGCGGGAAACACGCTAAAATCCTCATTGTCCCAGCCGAAGATGAAGTTGAGCGAGAAGCTGATGCCGCGCTTTCGCATATTGGCGAACATATTGGCGTAATGATCGACCTTGTTCACGCGCTTGTTCATGTTCTTGATGGTTTCGCCGTGAATGCTCTCGATGCCGATATTCACATGCAGCAGTCCGCTCCGGCAGGCGAGATCGAGGAACTCGTCGTCCTCGCAAAAGTTCGAGGTCCAAAGCGTCGACCAGCGCACCTTGAGTGGGATCAGCGCCTCCATCAGCTCCATGGCGCGGTGGCGCTTGCCGCCGAAATTACTCTCGCCGAAGAAAATATTGCGGCTGCCGGTGTGGCGCACGTCCTCGACAACCTCCTCGGGCGGACGCCAGCGGTAGCGCGTCGAGAGATAGAGCCGCTCGGAGCAAAATTCGCAAAGTAGCGGGCAGCCGCGCGAGGATTGCAGCGTGAAGGTGCGGAATGGGCCATAGCGCTTGAGGTCTAACACATCGTAGCGTGGCTTCGGCAGGCCTGCGAGCTGAGCTTGAGTGAGGGCCGGGGCGCGGTATTCTTTTTTGAGGCGTCCGGCAGCGGCGTCGGCCAGCATTTGCGCCCAAATCGACTCCGCTTCGCCAACGCCGATGGCGTCGCAATGCTCCGCCGCTTCCCGCGGATAGAAAAACACATGCGGGCCGCCCATGATCACCTTCACGCCACGGCGCCGGTATTCGGCAGCAATGTCGTAGGCGCGCGGCGAATGCACCGTCCACGTGGTGATGGCAACGAGATCGGTGTGCCGGCCGTAGTCGATGTCTTGGACCTGCTCATCGATAAGATTGACGCGCCACTCCGGCGGCGTCAGCGCCGCAAGGTAGGGAAGCGTCAGCGGCACCAGCGAGCGCCGCTTGGTCTTGAGCACACGGCGGTCGGTTTTGCTGTGATAATGCGAGGGCTGGATGACTGTCAGGTCGAGAGGCATGCTTCGCTCACTCAAAGGATACAACTGGAACTTGGCCCGGTTTCCAAAGCTTGCAGGAAATTCGTTCCGGAAGATGAACACGGCAACCCGTCTAAAGATGCAATAACGCATCGGAAAGCGTTTCATACCAAGCGCAACAAGTTTTGACCGCTCCGCAGCGCCGGCCCCGCGCAATAAGGCTGGGACCCAGTAAGTACTTAGCGAAGCCATTGATTTAATGGCACTTTATCGTCAGGATTACCGGATTCCCGCCAGCGAGCGTGTGAAAAAATTGCCGGACTTTCCGAAGTCGCCGGAATTCTGGGCCGCAGCGTCATACCCGCGAAGGCGGGTACCCATACAAGGTTTTGTTCCAACGCCAGAAATGGATTCCCGCCTTCGCGGGAATGACAATTCACGGGTAAGTGCAGCTCAGCTGAAGTCCAGCGTGGTATATGCCAGGCCAGCGATGCCGCGTGCGTGACGGACTAACGCCGGGCGGCGCCGGCGCTGCGCTCCCGCTCATGTGTCTTGAGATGCGCGATCAGCGAAGCCGTTGGCCAGCAAGTTTGCTGCAGCCCGGCGAGCTTTTGATAAGCGCCGGCCGCACTCCGGGTCCGGCCGCCCGCTTTGCCGTCGATGGTGTCGCCGTAAAGTTTAAGCGCGGTGAGCCGGGTTTGCATATATTCGACGTCAGCCGTTTGGATCTGCACAATCGGATCCCACCGGTGCTCAAATCCGCCGCCGCCCCGGATTCGATCGTCGAGATTGCCCACGAACAGGGCATAAAGATCTGACTTGTTATATTCGCGTATTACCTGAAAGTTTTGGAAGGTGAGAAAAGCCGGGCCGTAGATTCCAGCCGGTTGCAAAAGTGAAGCTTGCCAGCCGAGCGTTTCCAGCGGGAAAGCGGCTGCCTTGACCGGCACGATCCCCATCGCGGCCCATTCGCCGAGCGGTTTGCGGATGTCCAGATAGCCGAGCGAGCAGTCGACACTTGACGGCGCGCCCACCTCGATACCCCAGGGCTGCGTCTTATCCCAGCCAAGGTGAGACAGGTTATTGGCCAGCGAGGCAAGCGCATCGGGCACCGAGTGCCAGATATCCTTCCTGCCATCGCGATCCTGGTCGACCGCATATAGGTAGTAATCCTCGGGCATGAACTGGACGAGCCCCATTGCGCCGGCCCAGGAGCTTTTCATATCCTTGGCCGCGATCACCCCATCCTGCACCATGCGGATCGCATAGAGAAAATTCTTCTGAAACAGCTCCTTACGGTTGCCCGCATAGGACAAGGTGGCCAGCACCTGCAGCGCGTTATGCGTCGAGTCGTTAGAGGTGCCGAACGCGGTCTCCCGGCCCCACAGCGCCAGCAAAATATAGGGGTCGACGCCGTAGGTTCTCTCGATCGATGCGAGTGTGGCGCTGTTCGCGGCATAGAGCTTCCGGCCTTGGGCGCCCAAGTCGCCGAGATATTTTGCGTTTAGATATTGCTCGGGCGTTCGCACGAACTCGGGCTGGCTCGGCTTCTGGCCGGTTCGCGACGGAATATCGAGGTCTGGAAGCGAAAAGTCGGGGGTGAGGCCTCGCGTCACGGAGTCGTAGACATCCGGGCGGATTCCGCTTTGGAGCGCCGTGGCGCGGAATGACGCAATGAAGGCTTTGAATCCTTCCGGCGAAACTGTAGCGGCGAAGGCGGGCCACGCAAGTAAGAGCGAAAACAGCGAAAGCAACGGCAGCGGCAAGCGAGTTTTCATCGATAGTTTACGTCTCTGTTGTGAACGCATCGTCTCTTAGATCCGGGAAGGGAAGGGAGCGAATTCAACGCGGCTGTTTGCGCTTCTACGTTGAAGGCGGCTTCAGGCCTTTTGGCTAGCAACGAAATCGTCGCGGCTCGGGCACTCAAGCTCGCTTCCTATCGCGAAACTGCGGCAAGAATAGGAAAGCGGGACCACGATCCCGTTTCGCATGTCATGGCCCGGCTCGATCCACGGCTTTGCGGCTGGGTCGCCCGGCCCTAAGAGTTTCCTGGCTTCTCCAACGTATGGCCTTCTCAGGCGTTAGCGCCCAGTGAGCTGAATTTTGGTGCATAAGGCCGAAGAGACATTCCTGCCGAAAGCGGCCTCGTCCGCAATCGAGTGTAGAGCAGAATTAGACTCATTATCAGAGACTTAGTCCACGCCTGGCGCTGGGCCACGGAAGCGGAAGCTACAGGATGCCGCGAGACCGCCACGTGGTGGAAATTTTGTCAGATCATAATCGGCGCTGTGCTATGACTTCTCAAATCGCGAGAGCGCTGTGTGCCGAACACTCGTTTTTGGAGGATTTGATGCGCTTGTGGGTCCTTTCAGTAGATATCGTGTTGGCCTTGTATATCTGTGGGTACATCTTGGTTCAATATTCCGAATCTCATTTTGACGGCATGGCGCGATGGCACGGAGCCACTGCCTCCGTCGAATTCGTTAAGAGTGCCGTTGCCGACCTACAATCCAAAAACTTTGACGCTCTCGAGGCAAAGTCAGACAGCTCAATTGTCAATAAAGAGTCTCGCTCAGCTTTCGCCAGGATAAGCGGCCAGTTGACGTCAACTCCGCCCAAATCGATTCGTTTGGCTGCACTGTCGTGGACGCGCGGCCACACTATGTTGTCTCTGGAATACGGAATTGACGACGAATGGTTCTTGGTCAATGCACAAGTGCGCACGAATGAAGAAGAACCGCCAATCCTGGAACGGTTTAACCTTCAGCCGATACCCGCGCCGCTTGAAAACTTCAATCGCCTCTCCCTGCAAGGAAAGGGGGGTATCCATTATTTCTTTCTCGCGTTCTTAATTGCAACAGGAACTTGTAATGTAGCCGCACTAATAACATGCTTGCGCCAAAAAATGATATTGTGGCGAAAAATAATATGGCTGGTTGGCATTCTCTCGGGATTTGGAACATTCGCGTTGAATTGGACGAGCGGTTCTCTCCAGTTTCAACTGCTGTCTATTCACATACCAGCTACTGGACTCATGCGAACAAGCCTTGCAGCCCCGTATGTTCTCTGGTTCTCCGTGCCAGTATTTGCAATCTCGTTCCTGTTTCACCACCTAGGATCGCCCCAGCAGATTGAAACGGATGCCGCCCATACGCTTCCGTCTGGCTCGTGACCGGCCGAAATGGCTCGGATTTCACCAAAATGTTCGGCACATTTTAGCTGTGTCGAGCACGTCCGCTCCTGAAGGGTCTGATGGCTTTAGTTCGATAATCGTGAACATCGGCTAGCGACCCCTAACGGGTTGCTGGCATTCGTTGGGCAAGCAAGGAATGTTTCTTAGAACCGCAAACGGGCGCCGCTTACAACGGTAGTCTGGTTATCGTTCAAGTAACCGGAGGCGAGGCCGCCGTCGAGCGTGGAATAGTTCACACCGGCATAGACATCGAGATGCTTATTGAACCGGTAGTCGATGATGAAGGAGCCGTCATTATAGGCGCCAGCGGTGTTTGCCTTCGTCTGGATCGTTCCAGCGGCGGGGGCGGTGGCTGTCCCCGAATAAGCCCCCTGCTCGACATGGTAATAGGCCCCCATAAAGCTCCAGCCGGAGGGCAGCTCATATTTCGCGCCGGTCCAAGCGAGCTGCAGCATCTTATCGGTGTTGTAGGGATTCTGGGTAACGGCAGAAATGATGTATCCGCCGATCGCGGCCTGCCCTATGAAGGAGCTTGGGTTGCTTTCCGGATTTGCGAACGAGATGTTCTCGTAGCCGCCATAGAAGGTGAGCTTGGCTCCAGGGGCATCGTCCTTGAAGCCCCCGCCGAAATCATAGGTATATTTGCCCTGAACCGACCAAGACTCGTTATCGGAAATCGTGGCTTTAAGGGTCGTGGCGCTGGCCGCCGAGGCGGAAACCACGTCTTTCTCTTGTTGGGAGACAGCATCGAGTGAAAAGCCGCGATAGGCGCCGCCAACATTGAACCCGTAAGCCTCGCCGAAGATTCCCGTATCCGGACCGCCATCGGAATACATGGCTGCGGCATGCACGGGGCCGTATTGATAGACATACTTCACCGAATTATCCCAGCGCCCGGCTTCGGTGTCGCCTGAGCCCGCGAAGCTCGAAGAATAGCCGATGAGCCCAAAGGCATAGGAGCCGTCTTGCGGATCGTGCTCCGCCATCATATCGTATTGCAGCGATCGCTGGCGTCCCACCGTAAGCGTGCCAAAGCTGGCATTGCTGACACCGGCATAGACCTCGCCATTGAAGGCCTGACCAGCGCGGTTAGAGTCCCCGTTCGCGGTTTGATTGGCCAAAGGCAGGCCATAATTGCCGAGCAGGGACGCCGGGCCATTGGCAAGCTCGCCTGTAAGAGGATTGAACTCGGTCTTGATCTTTCCGACTGCCTCCCAGCCGCCGCCGATCCCCTCATCGATATAAAGACCGATGCCTGAGCGCTCTAGCGCATTCCCGGTCAGAGAGGAGATTTCCTTATCGGCATTCTTTGCCGACCAGATGTTGTATTCGAGCGTTTGCGGGAACGATGCGCCGAGCGGAACGCCATGGTTCTGGTACGCATAGCCAACGTCGATCGTCCCGGACAGGGTCACGCCGTTCCACGTTAACGTGCCGGGAAGCGGATCCTTCAGGCTGCCGAGGTCCAAATCCCCGGCGTATGCCGTGGCCGCGAAGCCGGTCATCGCCACGGCTAATGTTAAAACTCTACTCATGATAACTCCCCCAAGTGACAAGCCCCTCACCGTTAAGGTGACTGCAAGTTCAGCGATCGCGGGGCGGCCAAGGCCGCCCCGCGATCGAAGTCAGCCCTGCCGGGCTTCAATCTAAGCCGGGCGCGTTTCGCCGGGCCTTCCGCGCAATCGCCCGCGGTGTTTCGCGCGATAGTTTTCTAGCCGCCATTTCCGCTTGAAACGGTCCGGAAAATTCAAGTCCTTCTAGACTGTTGAAAGCACGGACAGCGGACAAGAAACGGTACCCAGGCTCGTTGCTGTAATTGCGTACGATGATTCCCACAGCATCGCCCTGCACTTCAATTACGTAAGCGTTAGACATAGTAATACCCTTCGCCAGTTAGTCAGGCGGCCTTTAAGCTGATAAACGATTCGAGATGTTAACGGTTAGGCGATGGAAAGACACATCGCGGTGACGGCGGAATAACGCCGGCAGGAAAACCGTATTTGTGACGCAGGTAGCAGCATAACTTGATCAACCCTTAATTCTGAGCGGAAGATGGCATGCAGCCGCAGCAATGGCAAATGTAATATTAAGGTTCGCATTTATTCTTGCTATCCGAAAACAATATCAGTCTCATATATCGTCAGGAATACGTAACGAGTGCTTCGTATAACGGACATAAAGGCAATTGATTTGATATTATAGCTAAAAAACGCAATAAAATGCTAGTCGATGCATGAAAATATGAGAAAAAATATTCCGCCATCGCCCCGCCGATGGGCTCCGCGCGCCCTCCGCAAGGGACATCATGACATCAGCATAGGGACGGCGATGGCGAGAAGGACAATGCCCAGGACGCGCCTTAGAATCCCTGCGGGGACATGATGCGCGCAGCGGCTGGCTAAGCAGATTCCGGGAATCGAGCCGATCAGCAGCGACGCAAGCAGCAGCCATTGCACGTCGCCGGCCATCCAATGGCCGCTGCCCGCAAGCAAGGTAAGCGGCACTGCATGCGCGATATCCGACCCCACGAGTCGAACCGGTGAGAGCTGCGGATAGAGGTGCCGGAGAATAACGATGCCGACCGCTCCCGCACCAACGGAGGTCAGCGAGACGAGGACGCCGAGCACAAAGCCAAGGAAAACAGTTAGGGCTGGCCTGGCGGCAGAGCGGCCTGTGGCTACGCTTCCGGTGATTCTCGCTGCCAGCCGGTCGGCCGCTTGCCCGAATAGCAGCCCCGCGGACGCGATCAGCAATGAAACTCCAATAGCCACGGTAATGATATGCGCCAGCTCCGGGCTATGCGCCGGCAGGCGCGCTAACGTGAAGATCGTGACAAGCGCACCCGGTACCGAGCCGAGCGCCAGGAGCCCCACAACGCGCCATTCGACGTTGCCCCTGTATGCGTGGACGTGGGCACCGGTGGCTTTGGTGGCGGCCGCGAACATGAGATCGGTGCCGACTGCTGCGACGGGGTTCATGCCGAAAAGCAGAATCAGCATGGGGGTCATCACCGACCCGCCGCCCATGCCAGTGAAGCCGACCAGCGCGCCAACGACGAAACCGCACAACGGGAATGCAACGTCCATTGGCGCTATTGTAATTCGCCCGAATTGCGGCGCGCAACTATTCCGGAGACGGGAGCGAATTAGGCTGCACCCTCCGGCGCCTTCCTGACCGTCCCGGCTGCCAATCAAGATACCAGCATCGGGGTTGCGACAGCCACGAGGATCAAACCCAGCGCCCGCCGCAGGATTCCTTCCGGAACCTGATGCGCACAGCGGCTGGCGAGTATGATTCCCGGGATAGAACCGATTAGCAAGGACCCAAGCAGCGCCCAGTTCACATCGCCCATCAGCCAATGGCCGCTACCCGCAAGCAGGGTCAGCGGCACCGCGTGCGCGATATCGGAGCCAACCAGGCGAACGGCTGGAAGCCGAGGATAAAGCACCCGCAGCACGACGATACCAATCGCGCCGGCGCCAACCGAGGTCATCGAGACGAGGACACCGAGCAAGAGCCCTAGAAGCACGGTTAATATTGGCATGGCGGGCGCAGAGGTCGGCCTGCTGCCCGCTATCTTCGCGGCGAGTTGGCCGACACTCTTCCCGAACAGTAGCCCGGCGGCGGCGAGCAGGAGCGCCACGCCGATCGCCAACGTGACAACATGGGTCAGTGCGGCGCTGTGCACCGGAAGGCGCGCCATCATCGAGATCGTGGCGAGCGCGCCCGGCACCGAGCCTAGCGCCAAGAGCCCAACGACGCGCCATTCGACATTGCCCCTCTGAGCGTGGACCCTGGCTCCCATGGTTTTGGTCGCAGCCGCGTACAAAAGATCGGTGCCGACTGCGGCGAGCGGATGCACGCCGAAAAGCAAAATCAGCAACGGTGTCATCACTGAGCCGCCGCCGATGCCGGTGAAGCCCACCAGCGCGCCGACGAAAAAGCCGCACAGGGGGTAGGCCAGGTCCATTGCAGTCATAGTAGCTCCCTCGAATTGCTGGGCTCTGCGTCCTGATAGGACCGGGGAAACTTAAAAACATACTCCAGCCGGAGGGGTGCGAAACCGCCAGTCGGCGCCCCGTTTAGTCTGGTCGCTTTACTCGGGATCCTCGTATGCGGCCGCCACGCCAGCGTCCGAAAGCAAGCCTAAAACCTCTCTGGCGCGGCGGCGGAACTCGCGGGCGTCCGCTTCGGAATTGCCAAGGTCCGCGCAAAGGCCCTGTGCTAGCAGCTCGCGCGTGAGCCTGAAGACTGTGGGACGCGCAGTGCTTTCAGCCCACTCCGCCGAGCGGGCCGACACGACGATGCCGGCGGCGAGCGTTGCCCCAGTCAAGGGATCAACCAGCAGGAAAGCGCCGGTCTCCGCATGCTGGCTGAACGGATCGAGCGCCGCCGGCCGCCCGAGCGTGATGGAGGCGGCAACGATGTCGTTGGTGCAGCAGAGGCTTGCGGCCTTGGGTGAGAGCGTGTCGAGATCGATATGCGCGGTGATCTCAATTGCCGCCGCCGGGACGAGGTCGGTCGCGGTCCTAAGCAGCAATCCGTGGGCGTTGTCGAATGGCCTCTCGGCGAGCCAGACAAGGCGCGCCTCGATGCTACGGGCCCTGACCGGCAACGCCCCCGGTGCTGCCAGCACGGCGCCGCGGCTCACGTCGAGATCGGTGTCGAGGACAAGCGCGACCGCCTTGCCTGTCGCGGCCACTTCAAGATCTCCGTCCATCGTGACGATCCGCGTGACGCGGGCCGAACGTCCGGTCGTCACATCGGTCACCTCATCGCCGGGGTGAACGACGCCCGAGCTGATGGTGCCGGCAAGACCGCGGAAATCTTGGGCGTCGCGCAGCACTGTCTGAACCGGCATGCGGAACGCGCCGCTGCTGTCGCTCTGGCGGCCCGGCACGCCTTCGAAATGAGCAACGAGCGTTGGGCCCGCATACCAGGGCATTTTCCCCGAGAGGCTCGCAACGTTGTCTCCGTAACGCGCAGAAACCGGAATGGCTCGCGCCTCGATGAAGCCGAGGCCGGCTACGGCGGACGCGAAGTCGCGCTCGATCTCGCGGAAGCGCGCCTCGCTCCAATCGACGAGGTCCATTTTGTTGACAGCGAGCACAACGCGGGTCACCCCCATCAACTGCAGGATCGCCGCATGCCGTCGGGTCTGCTGTTTCAAGCCATGCCTAGCGTCGATCAGCATCACCGCCGCATCGGCGTGGCTGGCGCCGCTCGCCATGTTGCGCGTGTACTGGTCGTGCCCAGGGCTGTCGATCAGGACAAGCCGGCGTTTGGCGGTGTCGAGGTAGCGCCAGGAAACGTCGATGGTAATGCCCTGTTCGCGCTCAGCGACTAGCCCATCGAGCAAGAGGCTGTAGTCGAGCCGCTCCGGATCGTTCGAGGCACGTGCCGCGCGGCGCACCATCTCGCGCTGATCCTCGGGCAGACCGGTGCTGTCCCACAATAGCCGGCCGATCAGCGTCGATTTGCCGTCGTCGACGGAGCCGCAGGTGAGGATGTGGATGATGCTGTCTAGATCGCGCGGCGGCAGCGATTGCGAGGCCGGCGCTGGATTGCCGGTCATCAGAAATAGCCTTCCTGCTTCTTGCGCTCCATCGCGCCAGCCTGGTCGTGATCGATGAGGCGGCCCTCGCGTTCGGAAGAACTCGCGGCGAGCGTCTCGGCAACAACGCTTTCGATGTCGGCGGCGCTCGATGGAATCGCGGCCGTCAGCGGCCAGCAGCCGAGTGTTCGGAAGCGGACGCGGGCCGTGTGGGGCGTCTCGCCAGGCTTAAGCGGCATGCGGCCGTCATCGAGCACGATGAGCTGCCCGTTTCGCTCGACCGTGGGGCGCTCGGCCGCGAAGTAAAGCGGCACAACGTCGAGCCGCTCGCGCAGGATGTAACGCCATACGTCGCGCTCAGTCCAATTGGAGAGCGGAAAGATGCGCGCGGTCTCTCCCGTGCCGAGCCGTCCATTAAGCAGGCGCCACATCTCGGGGCGCTGCTGACGCGGATCCCATTGGTGACCGGGGGCGCGGAACGAGAATACGCGCTCCTTCGCCCGGCTCGCCTCCTCGTCGCGGCGCGCGCCGCCGAAGGCGCCATCGAAGCCGTGCGCGTCGAGCGCTTGCTTCAACGCCTGCGTCTTCATCACGCTCGTGTAAAGCGAGGGCGCGTGATCGATGGGATTTATTTTGTCAGCGAGGCCCTTCGCGTTGGTGTGCACGATAAGTTCTAGCCCCAGCTCGCGAACCGTTTGGTCGCGGAATGCGATCATCTCGCGCGGTTTCCAGCCCGTGTCGATGTGCAGCAGGGGAAAGGGAAGCTTTTGCGGCCAAAACGCTTTGCGGGCGAGATGCAACAGAACCGTGGAATCCTTGCCGATGGAATAGAGCAGCACCGGCTTGCGGAATTGCGCCGCCGCCTCGCGGAAAATGTGAATGCTCTCCGATTCGAGAAAATCGAGGTGGGAGGGATGTAGGGTCATTTACGCGGCTTTTTCTTCGCGCGCTGCGCTGTGCAGACCGCATTCCTTGCTGTCCTCGCTCTCCCACCACCACCTTCCGGCGCGGATGTCCTCGCCGGGCGCGATCGCGCGCGTGCAGGGCTCGCAGCCGATTGATGGAAAGCCATTCGCGTGAAGCGGGTTGATGGGAATGTTATGCTCCGCGATGTAGGCCTCGAGCTGCTGGAGCGGCCAATCGGCGATTGGGTTGAACTTGATGAGGCTGAATTCCGCATCCCACGCGGCAAAAGGAACGCTCGCCCGGCCCGCCGACTGCTCGCGCCTTAACCCCGTGATCCACCCCGAGGCGCCGGCCAGACCCCGTTTCAATGGCAGGACTTTGCGGACCTGGCAGCAGGCTTTGCGTGCCGCGATGGAGTTGCGGAAGCCCTGCACGCCATCGCGCGACACGAGCGCCTCGACGCCTTCAGCATCCGGCGCAAGTACGCGGATACCGGGACCGTAAAGCGCCTCGCTTGCCGCAATCGTGCCGATCGTCTCCGCAAACAGCCGCCCGGTATCGAGCGTGAACACGTCGATGGCGGCGCCGCTCGTTCCAATCGCATGCAAGATTGCCTGATCTTCGATGCCAAGGCTCGTCGAGAAGGCCACACGGCCCGCAGCCGCGCTTGAAAGGAGCTGGATACGGCCGGCGAGATCCGGAGTCCGCGACAATTCGCGATCGAGCACACGGGCTAAGTCTACGCCGGGTGTCAGTGCAAATGCCGGTTGATCTCCCGGCACTGGGGGCATTGTCGTCATTGCGGATCTCCTGCCAAAATTGCCTGCAAGTCTAGAAGACGCGGCGCCAGGCCGTGGTGGCCGGCCGGGTGCGCTGAGTGGTGACGAGCGCAGACTAGAGCAAAAATATTCTTCGGTGAAGGGGCGCGTGACGATAAAAATGATATATCATACTCATGGGTGCGGGAGATTGGAATATTTTACTGAAGACCGGTTATTGAAAGTTGCGCGTCGTAGATCCGCCCTAGCCAGCAATTTTTTGAACGCCTCTGGGCCAGGATGCGCGCATGTTGTCTCCTACGCTGACGACTTCGTCATCCTCAGCCGCGGGCACGCGGCCGAGGCGCTGGCGTGGACGCGCGGCGTGATGGCGCGGTTGGGACTTACCCTCAACGAGGCGAAGACATCGCTGA
>JBKQOR010000088.1:0-9745 GCA_052145435.1 Rhodomicrobium sp.
TCGGCAAGCGCGGCTTCAAGCCGGAACGCCCGAACCAGATGAGCTACTGGCAGAACTACAAGAAGTTCTTCGTCAGTTTTCAGAAGTCGATGTTCGGCGATGCCGCGACGGCGCAAAACGATTGGGCTTATCATTATCTGCCCAAGCTCGATGTGGCCGCCTATGACATCCTGCGCGCATTCGAGTTGATGAACCAGGGCAAGATGAACGGCTACTTCTGCCAGGGCTTCAACCCGCTGCTTTCCGCGCCCAATCGCGGCAAGGTGACGGCCGGCCTTTCCAAGCTCAAGTTCCTTGTGAGCATCGACCCGCTGCAGACGGAGACGGCCCGCTTCTGGGAAGATCATGGGGAATATAACGACGTCAAGCCTGAGGAGATCAAGACAACCGTCTTCGAGTTGCCGTCCACCTGCTTTGCAGAGGATGAAGGCTCGCTCACCAACTCCGGACGCTGGCTGCAATGGCATTGGCCAGGCGCCACGCCGCCAGGGGAGGCAAAGACCGACAACTGGATCATGGCCCAGCTCTATAAGAGGCTCAACGCGCTGTACCAGAAGGAAGGGGGGGCTTTCCCCGACCCGATCCTGCATCTGACGTGGCCATATGCCGATCCCGATGAGCCAAGTCCGGCCGAGCTTGCCAAGGAGGTCAACGGCTACGTTCTGGCGGATGTGCCCGATCCGGCGGAACCATCCAAGCTGCTGCTTCAAAAGGGCAAGCAGATTGCGGGGTTCGGGGTCTTGCGCGACGACGGCACGACGGCATGCGGCTGCTGGATTTATTCCGGCTGCTTCAACGAGGCGGGCAACAACATGGCCCGCCGCGATACGAGCGACCCAGACAACACCGGGGCCTATCTGAAATGGGCGTTCTCCTGGCCCGCCAACCGGCGCATCCTTTACAATCGGGCGTCCGCCGACATTCACGGCAAACCATGGGATCCATCGCGCAAACTCATCGAGTGGGATGGAGCCAAATGGAGCGGCTACGACGTGCCGGACATTGCGCCAACGGCGAAGCCGGAACTGGTGCAGCCGTTTATCATGAACCAGGAAGGCACAGCCCGGCTGTGGGTTCGTGCGCTCATGAAGGACGGCCCGTTCCCCACCCATTACGAACCGTTTGAGAGCCCCGTCGCAAACCTGGTTGCGCCGAAAATACGGGGTAACCCGGCGTCGCGAGTCTTTAAGGAGGACATGGCAGCCTTTGCCGACGCCAAGGAGTTTCCTTACGCGGCGACAAGCTACCGGCTGACGGAGCACTTCCACTTCTGGACGAAGCATTCGCGGATCAACGCGATCCTGCAGCCGGAATTCTTCGTCGAGATCTCGGAAGAGCTTGCCAAGGAGAAAGGCATCCAGAAGGGCGGCTGGGTGCGCGTCTGGTCGAAACGCGGCTCGGTCAAAGCCAAGGCTGTCGTAACGAAGCGCATCAAGCCGCTTCTGGTCGACGGCAAGCTTGTGCACGTCGTCGGCATCCCCCTGCATTGGGGCTTTATGGGCGCGGCGAAGAAAGGCTTCGGTCCAAATTCGCTAACGCCCGTAGTCGGCGACGCGAATATCGAGACACCGGAATACAAGGCGTTTCTGGTCAACATCGAACCGATTAACCCGCCGGTGGCTTAAGAGAGGATGACTATGACAGCATTTCAGCCTCTCGACGTCATCCGCGTTTCAGTCACGTCGCCTGGTGCGGAGGTCGTCCCAGACAGAGACGTCGAGGTTGCGAAGCTCATCGACGTGTCGAAGTGCATTGGATGCAAGGCGTGCGAATCCGCTTGCCTCGAATGGAACGATAAGAGGCCACCGGTTGGCGAGAATGCCGGGCTCTATGAAAATCCCCCTGGCCTCACGCCGGATATGTTCACGGTGATGCGCTTCACCGAGTGGGACAATCCTAAAACGGGCAACCTCGAATGGCTCATCCGCAAGGATGGCTGCATGCATTGCGAGGACCCAGCCTGTCTCAAGGCTTGTCCGTCGCGCGGCGCGATCGTGCAATATGCGAACGGGATCGTGGACTTCATCAACACCAACCACCCGCGGGGAGGCGAACGGAACTGCCTCGGCACGGGTTATTGCATTAAGGCGTGTCCGTTCGATATCCCCCGTATTGCACAGGCCAATCGCACCGCCTATAAATGCACGCTTTGTTCGGACCGGGTTGCTGTTGGGCAGCAACCGGCCTGTGTCAAGTCGTGCCCCACTAGCGCGATCGTGTTTGGAACGAAGAAGGAAATGATCGCCTACGCAGACAGCCGGATCGCCGATCTCAAGTCGCGCGGTTTCGATCAGGCCGGTCTTTACAACCCGCAGGGAGTGGGAGGCACGCATGTCATGTATGTGCTGCATCATGCGGATCAGCCTGAAATCTATGCCGGGCTTCCTGCAAATCCGGTCGCCATTTCCCGTGAAGAGGCGCGGAAACGAGCTGGAAAATCCATAGGCAACGTGGCTATGGGGCTGGCTGTTGTGGCGGGTGTGGCGGGCATTCTTCGTCGCGTCTTCTCAGGCAACTCCGAGGAATAGCGGCATGATGAAGGGCGGCCCGTTCCCCACCCGTTACGAGCCCTTCGAAAGCCCGGCCTTGAACCTGGTTACGCCGAAGATCCGGGGCAACCTTGCTGCGCGCATCTTCAAGGGCGGCCTGGATTCCCTCGGCACGTCCGAAGAGTTCCCCTTAGCCGCGACCGGCTACCGGCTCGCGGAGCACTTACACTTTTGGACAAAGCACTCCGCGATCAAGGCGATCCTGCAGCCGGAATTCTTCGTGGAGATCTCGGAAGAACTCGCCAAGGAAAAAGGCATCGAGAAGGGCGGCTGGGTGCGCGTCTGGTCGAAGCGCGGCTCGGTCAAGGCCAAAGCTGTTGTGACGAAGCGCATTAAGCCGCTTCACATCGACGGCGTTCCCCTGCATTGGGGCTTCAAGGGCGAGACGAAGAAGGGCTTCAGCCCGGATACGCTAACGCCTGCGGCCGGCGACACGAATACCGGGACGCCGGAATTCAAGGCGTTTCCCGTCAACATCGAGCCGCTTAACCCGCCGGTCGTAAAAGGGAGGATGAGCAATGACAACATTCCAGCCTCTAGACGTCATCCGCGTCTCCGCGAGCCTAACTGAGGCGAAGGTCGCGCCGTACCGGGATGTCGAGGTCACAAAGCTCATCGACGTGTCGAAGTGCATTGGCTGCAAGGCCTGCCAAGCTGCGTGCATGGAGTGGAACAACACAAGGCCGCCCGTCGGCGAAAATGTGGGGGTTTATGAAAATCCCCCGGATCTGACGCCCGACATGTTCACGCTCATGCGCTACACCGAGTGGGACAATCCCAAAACGGGCAACTTGGAATGGCTCATCCGCAAGGATGGCTGCATGCACTGCGAGGACCCAGGCTGCCTCAAAGCCTGCCCGGCTCCCGGCGCGATCGTGCAATATGCGAACGGAATCGTCGACTTCATCCACGAGAACTGCATCGGATGCGGCTATTGCGTGGAGGGGTGCCCGTTCAATATCCCGCGCATTTCGAAGGTGGATCACACCGCCTATAAATGCACGCTTTGCTCCGACAGGGCGGCGGTTGGCCAGGAGCCCGCTTGCTCGAAGGCCTGTCCAACGAAGGCCATCGTATTCGGAACGAAGCAGGAAATGATCGCCCATGCAGACAGCCGGATCGCCGATCTGAAATCGCGCGGCTTCGATCGGGCCGGTCTTTACAATCCGAAAGGTGTTGGCGGCACACACGTGATGTATGTGCTGCATCATGCGGATCAGCCACAGATTTACGCCGGCCTTCCCGCAAATCCAGCGATCAGCCCGATAGTGCAAACATGGAAGGGAGCTGGAAAATACGTTGGCATGGCCGCCATCGGGCTGACAGTCGTAGCGGGCTTTATCCATTACCTCTTTTTCGGTGCGAACCGGGTTTCCGAACAAGATGAGGAAAACGCGGACCGGCTTGTGGAGGAAAGACGTGAGCATTTGTGAGCCGCATCGAACACATATCCGCGTGCGCCGGTATTCGGGAAGCGCACGCATCAATCACTGGGTCGTGGCTATCAGCTTTGTCTTGCTTTTGCTGAGCGGGCTTTCGCTGTTCCATCCGAGCCTCTATCCTATCGGGGAAACTCTGTTCGGGAGCGGCCAGACGTTGCGTTGGATCCATCCCTGGACCGGCGTGGTGCTCGTGATAAGCTTTACCGGCCTGTTCTTGCGCTTTTTCCCGGCGAACCTGCCGGCTTTTACGGACTTCCAATGGCTCGCCCGTTTGCGGTCCGTGGTGGCCGGGCGCGACGAATATCTTCCCGAATTGGGGAAGTACAACGCAGGCCAGAAATTTGTATTCTGGTCTCAAGCGGTGTTAATTGCCGTCCTCTTCGTGACGGGGATCGGCCTTTGGGACGAGAAGCTATCCTTTTTCGTACAGATTACCGGATATCACCCGACTGTCGACCAAAGACGCTGGGCCGCGGTGATACATGCGACAGCAGCAGTGCTGGCGATTGTAATCTGGATTATCCACGTCTATGCAGCCATATGGGTCAGGGGTACAATCCCCGCCATGACCCGCGGAAGCGTTACGGGCGGATGGGGGTGGCGGCATCACCGCAAGTGGTTGCGAAAGAAGGCCGGCGAACCCTCCGCAATAGAAACCGGCAGATCATCCGCATAACTGCGGGAGAGCAACATCCTCAGTTCGAGGTTTACGCATGAGCGAACTTGGCGTGCCCCAAGGTCTGACGAATATCGGCGAGGAGGCGAAGCCTCCCTTCGCGATCCTCCCCGATCCATCCTCCCTCTTCCTCGTCCGGTCGAAGCGTTTGCGCTCTCTCGCCACCGGGCATGTTCTTGAGCCCTATCTCAACTTCGTCGCGGATGTGACTGAGGCCCAGCACGGCATCCAAGCCGATCTTCCGGTAGCGGTGCTTCCGGCGTCCGGACGGATAGGGCAGGCGCTGGAATACGGCATTCCGCCACTCTCGCGGGCCTCCTTCGAAGCGGGCGAGGCCGCTGAGGTCACGCTGGACCTTCTTCTCGAACGCTTGCAGCAAGCGAGCGTGCCGGAAGAGGCGCGCGGTGCGATCGTGTCTTTGGCGGCGGCTCCCCGCGAAAAGCGGCGTCAGCTGATGATCGCCGCGCTTACAGACGCGCCAGTGGATAATATCGCTGAGTGCGTCCTGGTACTTGCCGGGCTTCAGGTTCATTTTGCGCGGCTCGCAGCAAATCTGGCGGCCGGAGATTTGCGGCCGGTTGCAGACGGCATTTGCCCGGTCTGCGGCAGTCCTCCAATGACAAGCTCGGTGGTCGGCTGGCCGAAGGCGCACAACGCACGGTTTTGCACGTGCTCGCTCTGCGGCACGATGTGGAATGTGGTGCGCGTCAAATGCGTCCTCTGCAGCTCAACCGATGGCATCAGCTATCGTTCGATCGAGGGGAAGCCGGATTCGATAAAGGCCGAGACTTGCGGCCAATGCGGGCGTTATGTGAAAATCCTCTATCAGGTGAACAACCACATGCTCGATCCACTCAGCGACGACGTCGCCTCGCTCGATCTCGACACGCTTCTTGCCCAAGAGGGCTGGGAGCGCGGCGGACATAACCCATTCCTCTTGGGTTACTGACGTGACCGGCCGTGCTAGCGAGCGTTCCAAAGGTGGAGTGAGCGATGCAGGCAGTCGGCGGCTCCCCTCGGTGGACGAAACCTTGCGCTCGGATGCGGGCCTCGTCATCGCCGCGCGCTTCGGACATGGCACCGCGGTTCGCGCGATCCGGCGGACGCTGGCACAGTTCCGGGAGGGTGCGCGCGCTGGCTCTGTTGCGAGTCCAGACGTAGCGGCGGTCGCCGCGGCCGCGCTTCGCTTGGCGGAAGACGAAGACGCGCCGCGAATGCGCCGCGTGTTCAATCTAACTGGCACCGTGCTACACACAAATCTGGGGCGGGCGATTTTGCCGGAGGCCGCCATAGAAGCTGCCATCGAGGCTATGCGGCAGCCCATTGCGCTGGAGTACGACTTGGCGACAGGCACACGCGGCGAGCGCGACTCCCATGTGCGCGATCTTATTTGCGAGCTCACAGGTGCTGAAGACGCCTGCATCGTCAACAACAATGCGGGCGCCGTCCTTCTCACGCTCAATAGTTTGGGGGAAGGAAAGGATGCGATCGTCTCGCGCGGGGAACTCATAGAGATCGGCGGTTCCTTCCGCCTGCCCGACATTATGATGCGCGCAGGCGCGCGTCTTGTCGAAGTAGGCACGACCAATCGCACTCATCTAAAGGACTACGAGAAGGCCTTAGGGGCCAACACAGGTCTCATCCTCAAGGCTCATACCTCGAATTACGTGATACAAGGCTTTTCGAAGTCCGTCCCCCCCGCGGAAATTGCAGCGCTCGCGTGCTCGAAAGGGATACCCTTCGTCCACGATCTCGGTTCGGGCGCTTTGGCCGATCTCAGCCGTTACGGCCTCAAGCCTGAGCCGGTAGTCGCCGAGGCGCTGGCCGAGGGCGCCGATTTAGTGACGTTCTCGGGCGACAAGCTGCTCGGAGGGCCGCAGGCCGGGATCGTCGCTGGACGCAAAGACCTCATCGCGAAGATTGCCCGCAACCCCATGAAGCGGGCCTTGCGCATCGACAAGATCCGGCTTGCCGCTCTTGAGGCTACTCTGAAGCTTTATCGCGACCCTGACCGGCTTCCCGAAACGCTGCCAACTCTTCGGGCCTTCGTCCGCCCTAAATCGGATGTAGCTTCAGCCGCCTGCCGCCTCCAAAATGCAATCGCCGCCGCCGCTGGCAGGGCTTATTCCGTGCGTATCGCCGAATGTGCGAGCCAGATTGGGTCAGGGTCGCTCCCGCTGGAAACACTACCGAGCGCCGGCGTCGCGATCGCGCCCGTTGAACGGAAAGACGCCGGCCGGCGCCTGGATCTGCTAGCATCGGCTTTCCGGGGCCTGCCCATTCCCGTCATCGGACGGATCAAGGATGGGGAGCTTATTCTCGATCTGCGCTGTCTGGACGACGAGGCCGTCTTCCTTGGCCAAATTCACCGCCTGTGGTCCGGCGCGAGCATGGAAGCATCCGATGCAGGGTCATGACCAAAAAACCCGCGGCGTCATCCGGTGCGCGCGGCGGTGCGAAATGCCGCTGCACCGGCACGGGAACCCCGCCGTCATTGGGAGCCCCGGATCGGGGTCCGGGGTAAACTCCGCGAAGCAATCCAGAGGCGTCCGATACTGCCCTGGATCGCCACGGCGCCTTTGCCGCCTCGCGATGACGCTTTGGCAAGTCAGCGGCGATCCCATGTCTGCGCCGCACGTAGATGTGCTGCGCGGCGCACGGGATGAATATAGAGGGGGGGCCGGCTCATGATCATCGGTACCGCCGGGCATATCGATCATGGCAAAACCTCTCTGGTCCGCAGATTGACGGGCATCGACACGGACCGCCTCAAGGAGGAGAAGGCGCGCGGAATTTCCATCGACCTTGGCTTCGCCTATTGGCCGCGCCCGAACGGAGCGATTGTGGGCTTCGTCGACGTGCCGGGCCATGAGAGGCTCGTACACAATATGCTCGCGGGCGCTACCGGCATAGATTTCTTGATCCTCGTCATTGCTGCGGATGACGGGGTCATGCCGCAAACGCGCGAGCATGTGGCGATCGTAGACTTGCTCGGGCTCCGGAGGGGTGTCGTCGCGCTCAATAAGAGCGATCTCGGCGATGAAAGCCGCCTTGCCGCAGTGACCCGCGACATCGAAGTCTTGCTCGAAGATACCAGTCTCAAGGGCGTGGAAATTATTCCCGTTTCCACCGTCACAGGGGCTGGGCTCGACGTTCTCGCGGCCCGCATAGATGCCGCGCTTGGGGCTTCGATCGCGCGATCTCTCGATGGCCGGTTCCGTCTTGCTGCCGACCGGTCTTTCACACTTGCCGGGCATGGCCCGGCCGTCACCGGCACAGTGCTCTCGGGCGCAGTTCGCGTTGGCGATCACGTTATGGTCAGTCCCGC
Source organism: Rhodomicrobium sp. (assembly GCA_052145435.1). Taxonomy (GTDB): domain Bacteria; phylum Pseudomonadota; class Alphaproteobacteria; order Rhizobiales; family Rhodomicrobiaceae; genus Rhodomicrobium. Next base: position 7,996 of record JBKQOR010000088.1, read on the forward strand.
CGGCCTTGAAGCGCGTGTGCGATCGATCCACGCTCAGAATCAGCCCGTGGCGCGGGGCGAAGCGGGCCAAAGATGCGCCCTGGTGCTGAGCGGACCCCGGATCAGCAAGGAAGCTGTCCACCGTGGAGACATGGTGCTCGATCCCATCCTGCATGCACCGGCGGCTCGCATCGATGCAAGGCTGCGTGTTCTGGCATCGGAGCAGAGACCGGTTGGGCAATGGTTTCCCGTAAAGGTGCATCATGCCGCCTGCGAGGTTCCGGGCCGCGTCGTCGTGTTGAGCGGCGAGCCCATAAAACCAGGCGGCACCGGCCTAGTTCAGCTCGTGCTGGAGCGCCCGTTGGCTGCCGCTTGCGGCGACCGGTTTGTGCTTCGCGATACAAGCTCCAGCCGGACGGTCGGAGGCGGCACGTTCATCGACCTGCGCGCGCCCGAGCGCCGGCGCCGTGCGCCACAGCGGCTTGCGCAGATTGAAGCTCTGGCGGAGGAGGATCCCGCAACTGCGCTAGCGAGGGTGCTGGAGGGACATAAGGGCTGGATAGACCTCGACGCATTCTTCCGCGACCGTGCGATTGGCGAGGAACACGCGGCCGCCATCTCATCGAAGCTCGGTCTCGTCACCCTACCCTGCGGCTCGGGCGCCATGGTGATACTGGAGAGCATGTGGGAACGGTTCCGGACGGAGATAGTGGAAAGGCTCGAAGCATTTCATGCCGCAAATCCCGGCCGGCCAGGAATTGGTCTTGAGCAATTACGCAAGTCTACAAATCAACCGATACCCGCCCCCTTGTTTGCCGCCGCGCTCAAGAAGCTCGTTGGAAGCTGCGACGTTTTCATTGACCGGATGTGGGTGCGCCGGCCTCATCACGTGGTCAAGTTTTCCGCGGAAGAGGAGCGGATACTAGCGCTGATCCTTCGCCGCCTGGATGCCGAATCCTATCGCCCGCCCCGCGTCCGTGATATTGCGAAGGCCATGGCTCTCGACGAAGACGCCGTACGCTGTTTGTTGCGCATGTCATCCCAGCGGGGAGAGGTGGAGGAAATAGCTCACGACCATTTTTTTGCGCGATCTGCGGTCGAGGCGATGGCGCTCGCCGCCAAAGAGCTGGCGGAGCAATCCCCAAAAGGGCATTTCACCGCAGCCGAATTTCGCGACCGCCTCGACAATGGGCGGAAGGTGGCGATCCAGATTCTGGAGTTCTTCGATCGCCATGGGTTTACAATCCGGCGGCAGGACTTGCGCCGGATCGATCCGGCCCGTATTGGCTTATTCGCGCCGCATTACATTCCTGCTCAGCGCGACCTTGAGCCAAAGGGAGGAGTCCCGCTCCCGGTGGGGCGACCGGACTTCAAATCCGGGCGGGGCCGTCAGACGGCCTCAGGTGGGTTCGACTCCCATCCTCCTCCGCCATCTAATAAAAGCGATGGGTTAGGCCGAAGTCCGCAGAAACAATCAGTGGGTTAAGGCCAAAAAATGCCGAAAAACGTGCCGGGCGTCACCCCGGAAAGCGCTGTCAACGCTTATCCGGGGTCTTGCAACGTTCGAAGCGCCCGTAAAGATCCCGGATACGGCGCGAAGGGCGCCGTTCCGGGATGACAACAACGCGCCGCGAAGCATTCAAACGGATTTCGTATGACTGGCTCGCTTGTTGGGGCTCTTTGCCGACGGGCGAAGGTTCTTCTTTGGAGCTTCGCCCGTTATCCCGCTCCGGCTAGACGAGTGGTTTTCCCGCTTCGTCGAATCCGTATT
>JBKQOR010000089.1:0-8991 GCA_052145435.1 Rhodomicrobium sp.
TAAGGCGAAGTTGCGGTTTTGCCGTTGAACGCCGCTGCAGTCCCGGCTATGACGTGGCCGGAAAGGACTTTTGCCGGCGTGAGGACGGCTTCTCAACTGTAGTGCGGAAGAAGGAATAAGAATGACCACGGCGGACGGCAGAGTTAGCGCCGGCACCCTGAGCTTGAACGCAAGTGGCGTGGCTCGGGAGTCCGGTTTGCGGCTTGCCTTGGTGCTGGTTGGCCTTCTCTTCATCTTCCGGCTGGCGCTCGCCGCGGCTTCCAATCTCGCCGAGGACGAAGCCTATTACTGGCTTTGGTCGGCGCATCTCGCGCCCGGCTATTACGATCATCCGCCGATGATCGCCTATTGGATCAGGGCCGGGACGGCGCTTTTCGGCCAGACCGCCTTCGGCATACGCTTCGTTGGACTTATGAGCACGCTGGCCGGGTCTTACATCTTTTACCGGACGAGCCTCAGCCTGTTCCCCGGCCGCAATGAGGCGCTCCTCGCCGTACTATGGTTGAATGCGACGCTGCTTGTGAACGCGGCAGCAATCGTTGCGACGCCAGACACGCCACTTGCCTTTTTTGCGATCCTTACGCTGTTTGCGCTCGCCAAGCTTGTCGAGACGGGACGCGGGGCGTGGTGGTATGCGGCGGGCGCGGCATTTGGACTCGCCTTTATGAGCAAATATACGGCGGTGCTTCTGCTGCCCGGCATTTTCTTATGGATGGCCGCTTCGACCGATGGCCGGCGCTGGTTTAGGCGTCCGGAACCCTATCTCGGCGCTCTCATCGCCGCGGGCGTGGCCGCGCCTGTCTTCTACTGGAATTACGTTCACGATTGGATCTCGTTCGCAAAGCAGGCGGGGCATAGCGTCAAGGACAAGCCTGCGAGCGCCATTGCGAGCGTCGCGGAACTTTTAGGCGGCCAAGCGGGCCTCGCCACGCCCCTCATCTTCCTGTTCTGCGTTTTCGGAAGCTTCTACGCCCTTTTTCGCGGATGGAAGCGGCAAGAGCCGCGCTGGCTCTTGCTTGGCGCCATAACCGCGCCGGTCTTCGTTTTCTTCCTCCTCCACGCCGCTGGCCAGAAGATCCAGCCGAATTGGCCGGGCTTTATCTACCCCGCTGCCATTCTGGCGGGCGTGCACGGCTTCCTTGCGCTTTCGAAGGAGCACGAGGTTAAGCGATGGATCGGCGCCAGCTTCCGTCTCGCGCCTTGGCTTGGCATCGCCTTCACGCTTGGGGCGTTCGTTCAGCTTGGGTTTGGCGCGATACCGCTCAAGGCCGGCCGGGACCCCACCTCGCGTCTTAAGGGCTGGTCCAAGCTTGGCGCGGATATTTCGGCGCTCGCGCGCGCTGAAGGCGCGGCGGTTGTCCTTACCGATCGCTACGCCATCACGGGCGAGCTTGCCTTTTACGGCGGCAATGGGCTGCCCGTGCTGCAAATAAACGAACGCATCCGCTACGCAAACTTTCCCGCGCCCAATGAGGCTCAGCTCACGGGAGGTCCCGCGCTCTTGATCCTGCGCCGGGGCGGCGATGCGTCGCGCGCGGCCGCTTTTTTTGAAAGCGCCCGCCTTGTGGCCACGCTGACACGCGAGGCTGGATTTCATTCCCGCGATGCCTATGATGTGCACCTTCTGACGGGCTATCGCGGCGGGCTTTTCCAACAGGGGATCGCGCCTTCTTGCTGGGCGGCATCAAAAGAGGACAGAGCATGCAATTAGAAACAGCCGGCTTACGGCGGGCCGCTGAAGCCAACGTGCTGCAAGAGGGGCCCGAGCTAACCGTCATCGCTCCGAGCTTCAACGAGCGGGACAATGTCGAGCCGCTGATCGCGAAGCTTTCCGCGGTGCTGGAGGGCATCCATTGGGAGGTGATATTCGTCGACGACGATTCTCCGGATGGAACCTCCGAGCGCGTGCGCGAGCAGGCGAGGCGCGACGCGCGTGTGCGCTGCGTGCAGCGCCTCGGCCGGCGCGGACTGACCTCGGCCTGCGCCGAAGCCGTGCTCGCCTCCTCGGCACCTTACGTCGCGATCATCGACGCCGACCTGCAGCACGACGAAACCCTGCTCCCGCGCATGCTGAATGTGCTGCGCGCCGGGGACGCGGAGATCGTCATCGGCAGCCGGTACACCGAGCGGAAGCTCTCGGACGGATTTTCGCGCGTCCGGCAACAGATGAGCTTCATCGCAACAAGGCTCGCCCAAACCATCCTTCACGCGAACCTCACCGATCCGGTGAGCGGATTCTTCATGGCCAAGCGCGAGGTGTTCGAGGGCGCGATCCGCGATCTTTCCGGTATCGGCAATAAAATCCTTGTCGACGTATTCGCGTCTTCCAAACGGCCCTTGCAATTTAAGGAGCTGCCCTATCGATTCCGGGAGCGCCTGCACGGCGAAAGCAAGCTCGATTCGCTCACCGTCTGGGAATACATGGTGCTTCTGGCCGATAAGCTGTTCGGCAAGTTTATCCCGGTGCGGCTTATCCTGTTCAGCCTTGTCGGCATCAGTGGCGTGTTTGTCCATTTCTTTATATTTTGGAGCGCACTCCTTTCAGGCGTAGCAGCAAGCTACTCGCCCGACTCCGCGGTTCAGTTCAAGATGGCGCAGGCTACCGCTACAATCGTTGCTGCAACCTCCAACTTCTTCTTGAACAATATCTTGACCTACCGTGACAAACGCCTTCGCGGCTGGGCGGTCTTGCGTGGACTCATCTCGTTTCTGGCTATCTGCAGCGTCGGCGCGGTCGTCAGCGTCTCTTTCGCAGCGCAGGTCTTGTCTTGGTTCCCGGAAGGTTTGCGCGCAAGCAACTATGTATTGAGCTTCGCCGCGCTCAGCGGCATCGCCGTGAGCACGATCTTGAACTTCTCGGCGAGCGCCATCTTCACCTGGAAGCGGAAGTAGTCATTCAAGCTGAGGAGGGGTGTGCACCCATCCTCACAGTTCACGCCCGTGCGAGTTAGCCCAATTTTCGATATTCAGACATTCGAACGTTTTGATATGATACGGTTTCATGCCGGCCCGAAATCGAATCGGCGGCAAAAGCTGCGGCTCGCGCGGCCGCGCTCGTGGAAACAGGTATGAGGAAACGTCATGGCATACGAATTCGAGGGAAAAACAATAGAGACCACCGCGACTGGCTATCTCGTCAACCAGGACGACTGGAGCAGGGAACTGGCTGAGCATATGGCAAGCCAAGAGCAGATCACGCTGACCAGCCGGCATTGGGACGTCATCGACTTTCTGCGCGACGAGTATTTCAATAACAATGAAAGTACGCCGAATACGCGCACCATCCTCAAGGCGATGACTGAAAAGTGGCATGAGAAGATCGATCAGAAGACGCTCTACGATCTGTTTCCAAAGGATCCCTCGAAACAGGGCGGCCGTATCGCCGGCGTTCCTGAAAGCCGCCGCAAGGGCGGATATTGAACGGAGCCTTCGGATCGCTCGATGCCCTGCCATGGGGCGCAGCGAGACCGGACCCGGCTGGAGCCGTCATCCCGGAAGCCGCTTGCGGCTATCCGGGATTGCAACATTCAAAGCGTCGTAACAATCCCCGGCACGGCGCGAATGGCGCCGTTCCGGGATGACAACAGGGATGGGCTAGGCGATCGGCCGGATTCGGTATCGGTCCCCAGGCCCGGCACAGATAGTTTACCCTTCCAGCACCCAGGATGGGCGGAGGTGCTGGAAGGGCTGCGCTTATGACGCTTAGTTTGGGGGGGTGGGGCAAAGCGTCACAATCCTAGGCTGTCACTTAATGTTTGAAAAGTGGTGAAGGCGAACCGCAAAAGCAAAAAAAAGCTGAGTGTCTGCATAGGCTGAATGATTACAGACGCGCTTTTTGGGTTTTTTTTTCGCTTAGCGGCTTTAGCGGCAGAATATTCCTGTTATTTCGCTCGCTCCTTAATATTGGGTGTGGGAGATTTTTACTGCAACCGCCTGCGTTGCCGGTTTACGATAAGCGGCGCGATGGTCTCCTCCAGCTTCGCAATCATCCGCTCGCAGGCCGTGAGCTGCTTCTTGAGAAGCCGCTTGACAAGCCCGCTCTCAGCCGCACCGTAACGGTTCTTGAGCGCGGTCTCATCGGCGGTGGCGGCTTGCCTATCTGGCTTCGATAGCTGCGCGGGAATATCGGGGTAATCAAAGTTCCGGCAAAGACGCACGATAAAATAGCGGTGTAATACGAAATCCCGTTGAATGCTTCGCGGCGCTTTGTCGTCATCCCGGAACGGCGCCCTTCGCGCCGTATCCGGGATCTTTACGGGCGCTTCGAATGTTGCAAGACCCCGGATAAGCGCTGACAGCGCTTTCCGGGGTGACGCCTGCGAACTGTGCAACCGGATGCGGTATAAGGCCTCTCGCATGAAGGCTTGGGCACCGGCATTCCGTGCTTTGCGGCCTGCGAAAAGCATCGATTGGCTTGAGCCGCTCATTCCCCGCCGCACTCTCCCCCCTTCAATGTTTCTATATCCGCGCAACTCGACGTCTAAACCTCATTTCAAAGGCTGACAATCGGCCTCAACGCCGTTTTCGTGGCTTAATCCACCCCATGATGTGGGCCGGAAAACGGTTCTGCGGCACTTTATTCTCACCTATCGCGGCGCCCCGCACGGAGACTCCCGCCTCGTGTACGGACTCGGCCGTTCCGGAAATGAGAGGGTGCCACCATGGCAATTCCCGGCCCTCGTCGATAAGCCGGTACGCACATGTTTCAGGAAGCCACGCGAGGCTGCGCACGTCTTCCGGCGTGAGCTTGACGCAATCCGCGACTTGGTCCCGCCGGCCGCTGTAGCCGGTGCACCGGCACGACCCGAGATCGAGGAGCTTGCAGGCAAGGCGCGTAACCGCAATGTCGCCGGTATCCTCGTCTTCGAGCTTGATCAGGCAGCACCGCCCGCAGCCGTCGCACAGCGCTTCCCATTCCGCCACCGTCATTTCCTCAAGGTTCTTCGCCTTCCAGAACGGCACGGAATCGCCGGCTTGCTGCCGATTTTCAGGAACCGCATTGCGGCCCTGCCATTTTAACTGTTTCGCAAGATCGTTTCTTGGCATAGTACCGGCAATCGGGTTTAACAGAGGCGGCGAACACTCGTGCGTGACTGGATCTTCAAGCCAAACCGGCGCAATCGTTATGTCAACTGGCTTGCGCTCGACTCCTGGATCGACTCCACTCTTTACAGCTTGTATGCGAGATTTAAAGATTGGTGGGCGAACTACAACAATTTCTTCGCCCGTTTCCGGATCACGGGGTTCCACCGGCTAGCCGTCGAGCTTTTGTCCGAGGCTGCGACGATCGGAACCGGCGGGCTCGTTATCGTCCTTATGTTCGAGATCCCGGCGATCGAGCTTACTAAGAACCCGAATTGGCGCACCGGCAGCGAGTTCAGCGTAACCTTCCTCGATCGCTACGGTAATGAGATTGGCAAGCGCGGCATCCAGTTTTCGGACGCTGTACCGCTCGAGGAAATTCCCGATAACATGATCAAAGCCACGCTGGCGACCGAGGACCGCAGGTTTTTCGATCATTTTGGCATCGACGTCCTTGGCACGGTGCGGGCGCTGGTGCAGAACGCGCGCGCAAATGAAGTTGTCCAAGGCGGCAGCTCCATCACGCAACAGCTCGCGAAAAACCTCTTCCTGTCTTCCGAACGTTCTATTCAGCGCAAAATCCGCGAGGTTTACCTAGCGCTTTGGCTCGAATCGCATCTTACAAAGAAAGAAATATTAAAGCTTTATCTCGACCGCGCATATCTCGGCGGCGGCACCTTCGGCGTAGAAGCTGCTTCGCAGTTTTATTTCGGAAAATCGGTGCGCGATATCAGCCTGCCGGAGGCAGCGGTGCTCGCCGGTTTGTTCAAGGCTCCGTCGAAGTTCGCTCCGCACGCAAGGCCCGCCGAATCTCGTGCTCGCACCAATCAGGTCCTTACCAACCTTGTCGAAGCTGGATTTATGACCGAGGGCCAAGTGCATGGCGCGCGTCTCAATCCCGCAAAGGTTGTGGACCGGCAAGAGCTTTATGTGCCGAACTATTTCCTGGACTGGGCCTTCGAGGAGGTGCAGCGCCTGGAGAAGGGTAAGGGCGAGTATGTCTTGACGGCGAGAACCACCGTCGACGTTCCGCTTCAGAAAATTGCGGAGGAGGCAGTCGAAACGGCGCTCGATACGCAGGGACGAAGCTCCAGGGTCAGCCAGGGTGTGCTGGTCTCGATGGATACAGACGGCGCCGTTCGCGCCATGGTGGGCGGGCGCGATTATGGCGATAGCCAGTTCAACCGCGCCGTTCATGGCGCGCGCCAGCCCGGCTCATCGTTCAAACCCTATGTCTATCTGACGGCCATCGAGAATGGCGTCAGGCCCACGAAGGTCTATTCCGATACCTCCCCGACCTGCGGAAACTGGTCGCCGACAAATTATGGCGGCGGAGTGAGCGGACGGTCGATGCCCCTCTACGAGGCGCTCATGAGATCGGTTAATACCATCGCGGTCAAACTGTCGCTCGACGTCGGCCGGGATAAAGTTCTGGAGGTCGCACACCGGATCGGCCTCACAGCGGTCAGAAAGACCTGCTCCATGGCGCTTGGCGACACCGGAATAGCGCCGCTCGATCACACGGCGGGGTACGCGGTTTTCGCAAATGGCGGCCTGGCTGTTAAGCCCTACGCGATTTTGGAGCTCAGAAACACGCGTGACGAGGTGGTTTATTCCCGCGAGCGCGATGAGCCTCCGCCGGCACGGCTTTTCAGGCGCGAGGATATCGAAACCCTCAACACCATGCTCCAAAAAGTCGTCGAAGAGGGAACAGGCCAAGCCGCCAAGCTCGATTTCACCAATGCGTGCGGCAAGACTGGCACGACGTCGGGCCCGAAGGACGTTTGGTTCATGGGCTTTACGGGCCAATATGTGACCGGCGTCTGGTTCGGAAACGACGACTACACCGACATAGCGAGCGGCACGACGGGAGGCCATATGGCGGCGCCGGTTTGGAAACAATATATGGTTGGCGCCCATACGAACATGGATATCCCCCAAATTCCAGGGCTTCCGCTGCATCCGCGCCAGGTCGAGGAGCGGCAGCGGCTTGCAGAAATTAGGCGCGACGATCCAACGCTGGGCTCGGGAGGATCGGAGCCGGCAAAGCGGATGCCAGCCCGCACGCGCAAGATGCTGACGTCGCTTTCCAAACTGCTAAAGGAGGCGCCCAAGCTGCACAGTGCAGGGGGCGCTCCCGAAAAGGGAGCTGCACTGGACAAACCGCCCGTCCGCACGCAATAACGAAGCTGAAGAGAAGCCCCTTGGGCCGGCACTTTTTCCCGGTGAAATTGTAGGTCTCTGAACGTATGCCCTTTCTAAGCCGGTTTTTCATATTCGTGGCGATTGCCCTCACGCTTGGTCTCGGCTCCGCCTGGCGGACGGTCAACCATGGTTTCTTCGCCGCGGCGAACCGTTACGGTCCGTGGGTATTCTGGTTTCGGGAAGGAACCGCCGACGCGGACCCGTACACGATCGCGCATGTGGCCCGCCAGGGAGTCCTGCCGGTCACCGCAGCGAGCGAGATGGTCTTCACCGCGACCCGCGATAGCGCGGGCTCCCATCTGTCTGGCAACTGCACCTACGAAATTCGCGGCTACGCCGTTCCAGCCTTGTGGTGGAACATTGCCGCGTTCAAAAGCGACGGAGAGATAATGCCTAGCAAGACTGGCAGGTCGGGTTTCTCCAGCGCCAATATCCTCTCGGCCCCCGAGGGGACTTTCACCGTGCGCTTGTCTCCCGACGTGCAGCCGGGGAACTGGATACCCGCGACGCGTGGCAATCGCGTCATTTTGCAGCTCACCGTTCTAAGGCCCCTCAGCCCGGATAATCTTTTGAAAGCCGGCGGCGAAATTCTGCCCGAAATTACGTTGATGGAGTGCTCGTGATGGGGAGCCTTCCATGGATTGTGGGCGGAACGGTCGCCGCGGGCATTATTCACATCCTCTGCGTTTTCAGCATTCCGCTTCTCGCCGAGCGCGATGCGTGGGCGCGTCTATCGGCCGCGATGAAGCCCAACGCCCTCGTTGTCGCCGACGGGAAAAATGTGCCGAGGCTTCCATTCACGCCGCCGGATGTTTTAACCGCCTATTGCTTGTTCGATCTTTCCGGCAACAACGTTATCGTCAAGTCGCCCCTGCCCGAAGGGCCTTGGTCCCTTACGGTTTCAACGCGCTCCGGAGAGAACTTCTACGTCGTAACGGGTGCCGATGCAAAAAAGCCCGAGGTGCGCCTGCTCATCATCCCGCAGGACCGCCTGCCTGAAGAAGCGAGCACCGAAAAAACGGAGCAAGGCTACGATCAGAACATCATCGTGTCGCCTAGCCAAACCGGGATCGTTGCCATCCGCGCACCCTTGCGCGGCGAAAGCTTCCGGGCGCCCGCGCTGGGTGAGCTACGAAAAGCTCGATGCGAAATTCAAAAACCGCTGGTGCCATTGGTGGCGGCCGTTGAGCCGCTGGCTGCAGAGTCTTCCGGCGAAAGCGAGCACCCCGCACAAAGGCGCCCGCGCCGTAAGCGCCGGTAGCGCATCGCGCGCAAATCGGACGCAACGCGATCGTGAAGCGGCCGCCGATAGAGCCGGAGGCGGGCTCCGCTGCTTTGAAAGGATATAGCGGATGTCCGCATCGTGAACTTCGCTTTACAAATGCGGCCCTTATAATGCAAGGAAGCCATAGCGCCTTTCCTGTGACCGCGGCCTCCATAGGCTAGCTTCGTGAGCAGGCGCAAGGAGTTTCGGCGCGGGGACGCATGGCCTGTGCGCAGAGGATTTTCTTTCCTCCCCGGATGCATCGCCGCTGCGGGCGAGGGCTGGACGTGCGAAATTGGCTTGTGCGCCGCCCCCACTGTGCTATGAAGACAGCTGCGGATGCTGCATCGCAGCGTTCTGCAGTTCCCCGGTAGCTCAGTCGGTAGAGCAAGCGGCTGTTAACCGCTGGGTCGCTGGTTCGAGTCCGGCCCGGGGAGCCA
>JBKQOR010000090.1:0-7651 GCA_052145435.1 Rhodomicrobium sp.
CCTCGCGGGACAAGACGGCGCGGATTTGGGACGCCAAGAGCGGCCAAGCGCTGCTCACGCTCCAAGGCCATGACGGTTGGGTCTCTAGCGCGGCGTTCAGCCCGGATGGCGCGCGCATCGTTACCGCCTCTGAGGATAAGACGGCGCGGCTGTGGGACGCCAAGAACGGCCAAGCGCTGCTCACGCTCCAAGGCCATGACCGTGAGGTCACGAGCGCGGCGTTCAGCCCGGATGGCGCGCGGATCGTCACCGCCTCCGAGGACAAGACGGCGCGGGTTTGGGACGCCAAGAGCGGGCAGGCGCTGCTCACGCTCCAAGGCCCTTTCGACAGCGCGGCTTTCAGCCCGGATGGCGCGCGCATCGTCACCGCCTCGCGGGACAAGACGGCACGGGTTTGGGACGCCAACAGCGGCGACGCGCTGCTCACGCTCCAAGGCCATGACGATGCGGTCACGAGCGCGGCGTTCAGCCCGGATGGCACGCGCATCGTTACTGCCTCGCACGACAAGACGGCACGGGTGTGGGACGCCAACAGCGGGCGGGCGCTGCTCACGCTCAAAGGTCATGACGATGCGGTCAGGAGCGCGGCGTTCAGCCCGGATGGCGCGCGCATCGTCACGGCGTCGCACGACAAGACGGCACGGGTGTGGGACGCCAACAGCGGCCAGGCCCTGCTCACGCTCAAAGGCCATGACGATGCGGTCATGAGCGCGGCGTTCAGCCCGGATGGCGCGCGCATCGTCACCGCCTCTTACGACAAGACCGCGCGGCTGTGGGACGCTGAATGGCTCGTGAAAATCCGCGGGGTTGGGCTTGTCCAGCGCGCCTGCCGGGAAAAGCTTGTGCCCGGCGCTAAACTCTTCACGCTGGAAGACGCCACCGATCCAATCCTCTCCGGCCTCGCGGGCACCAACCCCTGCGAGCGGCGCGGCCCGCTTTCGCTCCGCTACTGGACGCGGCTTATCGGTTTGAACTGATATGCTCCAATTGAATACTTCCGCGTCATCCCGTGCGCGCCGCGGCGTGAAATGCCGCTGCGCAGACACGGGATCTTAAAGGGCGCCGCAAAGATCCCGTGTCTGCAGCGCACCGCTTCGCGGCTCGCACTGCGCACGGGATGACACCAAATGCGGTTGAATAGTTCCGCTCCCGTCATCGCGAGGCGGCAACGCTGCCGTGGCGATCCAGTGCAACGTGCTGTTTACGCTTGCATTTTTAGCTTGTGGATTGCTTCGGGGCTTTGCCCCTTCGCAATGACGGAGGTGAAGTACTCAACCGGATTTGGTATAATGCCGCCGAGCATAACGATTAACCGCTAAGGCCCCCTCACCCCAACCCTCTCCCGCGAGGGGAGAGGGAGTAGTCGCGGCGGTTTTATGGGCGTTCCTTCTCCCCTTGCGGGAGAAGGACAGGATGAGGGGTGAGTCAAACCCTATGCCGGTTGGTATAAACCCAGCTTTACTCAGCAAGTCTACCTGAGAGCGGCCTCGAAATGGCCGAGCGCCCAATCGGCATCCGCCCTCGTAATCACCAGCGGCGGCGAGACGCGGATCGTGTGTTGGCGCGTGTCCTTGCAAAGGATGCCCCGGCCGAGGAGCGCCTCGCAAGTGCGGCGCGCGCCGCCCGCATCGGGGTGCAGCTCGATGGCCAGCATCAGGCCGCGCCCGCGGACCTCTTTCACTGCGGGGCTCTGAATGGCCCGCAGGCCCTCAAGCAGATAGGCGCCTTGCCGGGCCGCGTTCTCCACCATGCCCTCCTCGACGATCACGCGCAGTGCCGCGCGGGCGACGGCGCAAGCCAGCGGATTGCCGCCGAACGTGCTGCCATGCTCGCCGGGCTTCAGCACGCCGAGATTCTCCACGCTCGATAGCACGGCGGAGACAGGATAGAATCCGCCCGAGAGCGCCTTGCCGAGCAGCGTCATATCGGCCTCGACGCCTTCGTGCTCTTCGGCCAGAAGCTTGCCGGTGCGGCCGAGCCCGGTCTGGATCTCGTCGAGGATGAAGATGACGCGCTCGCGCGTGCAAAGCTCGCGGGCGGCGCGCACATAGCCGGCCGGCGGGACGATGACGCCGGCCTCGCCTTGGATCGGCTCCATGAGGACCGCGGCCGTGTTGGGCCCGATCGCCGCTTCAAGCGCTTCGATATCGCCGAAGGGAACGATTTTGAAGCCCGGCGTGAACGGTCCGAAGCCTCTTGTCGCCGCTGGGTCGGTTGAGAAGCTCACGACGGAAACGGTGCGGCCGTGGAAATTGCTCGCAAAGACAATAATCTCCGCGCAGCCGGCCTCGATACCCTTCACCTCATAGCCCCATTTGCGCGCAACCTTGATCGCCGTCTCCACGGCCTCGGCGCCCGTATTCATCGGCAGCACCTTGTGCGAGTGCGTGAGCTTGCATAGCTCCTCGCAGAAGGGTGCCAGCTGATCGTTGCGGAACGCGCGCGAGGTGAGCGTCAGCCGCGAGGATTGAGCGACGAGGGCTTCGCGGATTTTCGGGTGGCAATGGCCCTGGTTGACAGCCGAATAGCCGGCCAGGCAATCGAGGTAGCGATTGCCTTCGACATCCCAGACCCAAACGCCTTCGCCCCGGCTCAAGACCACATCCAGCGGCTTATAGTTCGAGGCGCCATATTCGTTCTCAGCCTCGATGAAATCTTGCGATGTCGAAAAAACGCGCGGCGGCAAATGTGGAGAGGTGTCGAAGGCCATGGCGGTTTATCCTTTGGAAATCTCCTGGGGAGAGCTTTTCAGGTCGAGTCTAAGCGTCATGCAATAGGCACCGCCGCCCGACATGATGAACGGGCGCAGGTGCACCGGCGCGACCGCGTAGCCGCGCTCATTCAGCAGGTCCGTCAGGCGCTGGGCGGGCTCGGCCATCACGATCTGCCGGCCGATACTGACGGCATTGACGGCGAAACGCTCCGCGTCCTCGTCGCTGGCCTCGATGAGCGCGTGCGCCGGAACGCGGTCCTTTATGGTGGACAGCGATAGTTTCGAAAACGCCGGCGGGTAGTAGAGAATTTCGCCGCCGCTCAAGGGAACGAAGCAGGTGTCGAGGTGGTAAAACCTGCCCGAGATAAGCTCCAGCGGGACAACAGGCGCCGCGAAATAGTCCTTGATCGCGGCGGCCGCCTCGAATGAGGATCTGGGGCCGAAGCCTGCCCAGAAGAGCTGCCGCGACGCATCCCAGATGCAATCGCCAGCACCTTCCTGCCAGCATCCTTTCGGCGCGCGCGTCACATCCGTCAAAAGGCCCGCCTCCTTGAGCTGTATGAATTTGCTGAAGAAGTGCCGCTCCTCGCCTTGCCGCTCGTAATGGCGGAAGCGCGCAACCATGGCGCGTCCATTGAGAACGACGGCCGCGTTGGCCGGGAAGACCATGTCGGGCAGCCCCGGCACGCCGTCCATGATGGTGACGCGCGCTCCGGTTTGCCGCAGAGCCTCGGCGAGCTGCCGCTGCGCCTCGCGCGCCTGCGCCCGGTTGAGCGCCTCGTCCCGCCGCCAGTCTTCCGGTGTCATCCAAGGATTGATCTTGTAGGACACTTCGAAGTGGCTCGAGTCCGTCATAAGAAATGTTGGCGTCTCAGACATTCTTCGTTTCCGCTGCGATTAAGTTATCCTCATAATCAATATCGCCCGGATTCGCCTTATCTTACAGTTTGCAAGTTGCTTGAAGGGTTCGAAATTGCGAGCAAATTGCTATATTGAGTTAGCAAACTGTCAGGGCCTGACCATGGACGACACCGACCGTAAGCTGCTCTCGCTTTTGAATGGGAATGCCAGGCTTCCCGTCGCGACGCTTGCCGCGATCCTCGGAGTTTCCCGGGCAACGGTTCAGAAACGGCTCGACCGGATGGTCGCGGAGGGAACGATCGCGGCCTTCACGGTCGTAACGAGCGCCGAAGCCGAGCCTGGGCGCGTCCGCGCCATCATGATGGTCGAGATCGAGGGCGAGCGCTCCGAGCCTGTGTTGAAGGCACTCCAGCGCTTTCCCGAGGTCACCGCCGTGCACACGACCAATGGGCGCTGGGACCTGGTGGTGGAGCTTAAGACGGACGGGCTCGATACCTTCGACAAAGCCTTGCGCCGCATCCGCGAGATGAAGGGCATCGCCAGCTCCGAGACGAGCCTCCTGCTCTCCACCCATAAGGGGTGATACGAAATCCGGTTGAATGATTCGCGCCGCTTTGTCATCCCGGAACGGCGCTCGCGCCGTATCCGGGATCTTAAAAGACGCCGGCATTTGCAAAGATCCCGGAAATGCCTTTGGCATTTCCGGGATGACGCCGGTGGGTGAAGCAATCAACAGGATGCGGGGTGAGCGGTTATGCGGGCTCCGGCTGGCGGTGCTTGCTCAGCGCCTCGGCGATGGCGTCCGGAAAGGCCTCGATCGCGACGATATAGGACTGCGCGGCTTGATCGGGTTCGGTGCGGTATTGCTCCCAATCGCGCAAGGTGCTGAGCGGTATGCCGTAACGCTTGGCGAATTCCTCCTGCGTGAGATGGAGCCGCATGCGCAGCCGTTTGGCGGGCGAGAACGGCTTCATGCGCGCAAGCTGTTCCTCGGTTAAGGGCTGGGCATCGGGATCGGAGAGCGCGGCTGCAAGAATTTCTTCGTCGGTCATCGCGTCAAGGTGTGCCCAATCGAACGTGTCGAGGTCGCTTTTAGCGGTTTTTTTCGTGGTAGCGTCTTTTTTCATGCGGTACGGCCCTTCGGGCTGAGATAAGGCGAAACTTGGATTTGCGGATCGTATAGGTGACAAAAAACAGATGATCTCTCACCATGCCGATGATATTAAAGCGGGCTTCGCCATAGTCTTCCCGGCCGTCGGGTTCATCGATGGCTGCCCGGTCGTCAAAGACATAGCGCGCGACCTTAAAGGTGATGCGGTGCTTGCGGAAATTCGCGGCTGCTTTTTCTTCGTCCCACTCGAAATCGTTTTCATTCATATCTATACCGGATTTCCGTAGTTATGTCAAAACCGGGGGCATGATGTGCGCCGCTCCTGTTCGTCATACAAGACTCGACGCCCGCTGAAAACATGCGGGGTGCTTTGCCAAGAGCGCAGTCATCCACATGACGCGCAGCACGGTTGCATTTCCGCCGCGCATCGGCGAATCTCGCGCGATGCTGCCCACGGAGCTTTCCCTTTTCGACCTCGACGCGCGCGAAAGCGCCGCCCCGCTGCTTGCCGCCGCCCGCACCGTCCCGGTGCTGCTGCCGCTCGCGCTCGGCGAGCCTTACACCTATGCGGTTCCGGACGGGGACGCGCCGCAGCCCGGCAGCTTCGTGGTGGTGCCGCTCGGGCCGATGAAGCGCATCGGCGTGGTTTGGCGCGAGGCGGAAGGCGGCCCGAAGCCCTTCGATTCGAGAAAGCTCAAAGCGGTGACCGCCGCGCTCGACACCCCGCCGCTGCCGCAGATCAACCTCGCCTTCGCCGATTGGGTCGCCCATTACACGCTCGCGCCAAAGGGCATGGTGCTGCAGATGATGATGAGTGCAAGGCTCGTCTTCGAGGCGGAGGAACCGCGCTGGGGCTTTAGGCTCGGCGGCGCCGCACCCGCACGCATGACCGCGGCGCGCGAGCGCGTGCTTGGCCTCCTGCAAGACGGCGCGGTGTGGTCCAAGAAAAGGCTGATGGATGCGGCCAAGGTCAGCGCGGCCGTCGTGGACGGGCTGGCGGAGGCGCAAGCCTTGATCCGCGCGGAGCTTCCGCGCGCACGGCCGCCCGCTCCGAAACCCGATTTCGCGCAAGCCTCCCTGAGCGAGCGTCAAGCCGAGGCCGCAGCCCAGCTCTGCGCAGGCATTGCCAAGGGCGGATTCTGGCCGGTACTCCTCGACGGCGTGACCGGTTCCGGCAAGACCGAGGTCTATTTCGAAGCCGTCGCGCAAGCCTTGCGGCGGGAGCACAGGCAGGTTCTCATTCTCCTGCCCGAAATCGCGCTGACGACGCAATTCCTTGAGCGCTTCGAGGCGCGCTTCGGCTGCCGCCCTGCCGAATGGCATTCCGCCGTGTCGGCGAAAGAGCGCGCGCGCGTCTGGCGCGGCGTGGCCGAAGGCGAGGTGCGCGTGGTGGCTGGCGCACGCTCGGCGCTGTTCCTTCCGTTCAGCGATCTAGGGCTGATCGTGGTGGACGAAGAGCACGACCCTTCCTTCAAGCAGGAAGACCGCGTAACCTATCAGGCCCGCGATATGGCCGTGGTGCGGGCTTCTTTGAGCAAAATCCCGATCGTGCTAAGCTCGGCCACGCCGTCGGTTGAAAGCATCGTCAACGTTCAGCGCGGGCGCTATGCGCATGCGGTGCTGCCGTCGCGTTTCTCGGGCAATAGCTTGCCCCAGGTCGAGGCGGTGGACCTCAAAGCAACTCCGCCGGACAAAGGCGCTTGGCTCAGCGCACCCGTGGTTGAAGCCGTCAACGCAGCGCTCGGCAGACGCGAGCAGGCGCTGCTGTTCTTGAACCGCCGCGGATATGCGCCGCTGACGCTCTGCCGCGCCTGCGGCCACCGCTTCAACTGCCCGCAATGCACGGCCTATCTTGTTGAGCACCGCCTGCGCGGCCGGCTTATTTGCCAACATTGCGGCTTCTCGCTGCCCTTTCCGAAGGCTTGCCCGGCTTGTAACCGGGAGGGCGTGCTGGCGGCTTCCGGCCCCGGCATCGAGCGCGTGCTGGAGGAGGTGAACAATCGCTGGCCAGCGGCGCGCATTTGCGTGCTTTCGAGCGATCTCGTTCCGACCACGGCTGCGCTTCGCGAAATTCTCTCCCGCATCACGGCGGGCGAGGCCGACATCATCGTCGGCACGCAGCTCGTCTCGAAGGGTCACAATTTCCCGCAGCTTTCTTTTGTCGGCGTAGTCGATGGCGATCTGAGCTTGGCGACCGCCGATCCGCGCGCGGGCGAGCGCACCTTCCAGCTTCTGCATCAGGTGACGGGAAGGGCAGGGCGTTTCGGCGCGCCGGGCTTTGGCCTTATCCAGACGCATTACCCCGAGCATCCGGTGATGCGCGCGCTCGTCACCGGCGACCGGCAGGGCTTTTACGAGGCCGAGATCGCCATGCGCGAGGAGGCAGGGCTGCCGCCTTTCGGACGGCTCGCCGCCATTGTGGTGCAGGCCAAGGAAAAGCACGCGGCCGAAACTTACGCGCGCGCGCTGGCGCTCGCGGCGCCCGAGGCGCGGCTCATTCAGGTGCTGGGGCCGGTGGACGCGCCGCTTGCCGTGATCCGCGGCTGGCACCGGCAGCGGCTCTTGGTGAAGGCGGCGCGCGAGGCGGATTTACAAGGGTATCTGCGCGCCTGGCTCGACAGCGCGGAACATCCGCGCGGCAGCGTAAAGCTGCATGTGGATGTCGATCCCTATAGCTTTTTGTAAGCGATACTATTGTGCAAAATTATCCCGCGGATTCATCGGTGCGATTATATTCGTTCCATTGAATGAAGCTCGCGCGCACCTTCTTCCCCTCATAGCGCTCGAATCTGAGTTGGTAGCACCACTCGACAAAATGGGGTTCCCCGAAAATGTCTTCATAATCTGCCCGCCCCCAGATAAAAATCTTGGGCTCCGGGCCAGAACACCCCCAGGCACCATAGTTGATAAGAGCCTGTGCGGGCGGTATCTCAATCACGCCGCTTGGCTCGACAGCGTTAGGCGCG
>JBKQOR010000091.1:0-46301 GCA_052145435.1 Rhodomicrobium sp.
GGCCCTTCTACCGTTCGGATGGACGCGGAACTTGAGCGGCGCGGGCCAAAGATACGGCTGGACCGTACAGGGTCTATCCGGGATGCGGCCGCGCGCCGCCCGTGAGGAGGGCGGCCGCCCTCCTCACGGGCTCACCTTCGCCGATTCGCTGGGCGGGAAAGTTAGCCGTCAGCAACATACAATCCGGGATCTTAAAAGGCGCCTTCATTTGCAAAGATCCCGGATAATGCCTCCGGCATTTCCGGGATGACACCGGTGGGTGAACCATTCAACCGGATTCCGTATTACACCGCCTCCGCCGAAACCATATAATTCACGGATGTATCCGTTGCGGACAGGCCCCAAGCTCCTGTAAAGGGATGGAACACGATACCGCTCAGCGACAAGCGTTTGAAGCCGGCCGCGCTAAGCGACGCCTCCAGCTCTTCAGGCTTTATAAACTTTTTCCAATCATGAGTGCCCGGAGGAACGAGCCCGAGCACGCGCTCTGCCGCCACAATAGCGAGGCCGTAAGATTTGGCGGTGCGGTTAAGCGTGGAGAGGATCAAAAGGCCGCCCGGCTTGCACAGAGCCCGGCAGGTTCTAAGAAAGGAATCGACGTCCGCCACATGCTCCACGACCTCCGAGGCTATGACGGCATCGAATACCTGCCCCTCGCGCACAATGTCCTCGGCCGTGGCTGAGCGATAGGCGATCGCAAGGCCGAGCGCTTGCGCATGCGCCTTGGCGACGCCAATCGACTCTTCGACGGGATCGATCCCCGTCACACCTGCGCCGAGCCGCGCCAACGGCTCCGACAATATTCCCCCGCCGCAGCCAATATCGATAACGCTAAGCCCTTCGAGCGGGCGGAAAACCTGAACGGTTCCCGAACGCCAGCGCTGAACCTCCTGCACAATGAACGCAAGCCGCGCCGGATTGATGGCATGGAGCGCGCGAAACTTGCCGCGCTCGTCCCACCACTCCTTGGCGAGCCGTTCGAAGCGCCGCACCTCTTCTGCATCCAGAGATGGACTTCGCCGTGTTTCTGCCTCAATCTCCATCGATGGCCTTCCTGTTTTCCGCTGACGCCAAGGCTATCGGCTCCGGCTTCTTAACCTCACTCTTGCCAGCATAGCTACCACAATGCTCCTCGTCATGAAGTTCGGCGGAACCTCTGTCGCCGATATTGAACGTATCAGAAATTCCGCCCGCCATGTGAAGCGCGAGGTGGACGCAGGCAATCGCGTCGCCGTTGTCGTGTCGGCGATGGCAGGACACACCAACCAGCTCGTGTCCTGGACGCGCGAAGCCAATCCGGTCCACGATCCTCGCGAATACGACGCCGTGGTCTCGTCTGGAGAGCAAATCACTGCCGGCCTTATGGCGATCATCCTTCAGTCGTTGGGAATTAAAGCCCGCTCCTGGCAAGGCTGGCAAATTCCCTTAGTGACGAACGGCTCGCATGGCGTGGCCCGGATCGATCGAATCGAGGGAGATAAGCTGCTTGAGCGTTTGAACCAGGGCGAGGTTGGGGTTGTTGCCGGTTTCCAAGGCGTCAGCCCGGACAATCGCATTACGACGCTCGGCCGCGGCGGCTCGGATACGAGTGCAGTCGCGCTTACCTCGGCGCTCAATGCCGATCGCTGCGACATTTATACCGATGTGGACGGTGTTTATACAACCGACCCCCGCATTGTACACGGAGCCCGGCGGCTTTCGCGGGTTTCTTACGAGGAGATGCTAGAAATGGCTTCCTTGGGCGCGAAAGTGCTCCAAACGCGCTCCGTGGAGCTTGCAATGGCTCGCGGCGTCCGTGTACAAGTGCGATCTAGCTTCGACACACCAGAGGTCTGCGAGCCTGCGCGAGCCGGGCAAGCCGAGAAGCGTGGAACGCTCGTTTGCGATGAAACGGAAATGTTAGAGCATCACATCGTCAGCGGCATAGCCTACGCAAAAGACGAAGCGAAAATCATGGTCCTCAAGATCGAAGACAAGCCAGGCGTGGCCGCGAGTATTTTCATGCCGCTCGCGGAGGCGAACATCAACGTGGACATGATCGTCCAGAACATTTCAGAGGACGGCCGGACGACGGACCTCACCTTCACGGTGGCCGCCGGCGAGCTGCCGCGTGCCCTGCAAGTGCTCCGCGACCGCCAGGACACGATCCGGTACAGCGATTTGCGCGGCGACACCGATGTTGTGAAAGTATCGGTGATCGGCGTCGGCATGCGCAGCCACGCCGGCGTAGCCGCTGAGATGTTTCACGCGCTGGCCGAAAAACAAATTAATATTCAGGCCATATCGACGTCAGAAATCAAGATTAGCGTGCTGGTCGGCGCGGCTCATACCGAGGCGGCCGTAAAAACCCTCCATAGCCTGTTCGGTTTGGACCGGTCTTAGAAATACGCAAAAGATAGAAGGCGCTTCAACAGTGAGAGCGCCTCAACCCACTACTGCAGGGATAACGGGACCGGGCAAATGCCCTGGACAGAACGCGCACCTTGGGTGTTGATCCGGCAGCTGCGGGCCATCATGGCGAGTGCGTCAGAGCCCCAGGCAAAGCTGGACAGTATTGTTAAAGTCATCGCTTCCAACATGATCGCGGAGGTTAGCTCGATCTATGTCCGGCTGCCTGACGACACGCTTGAGCTTTTCGCGACCGAAGGGTTGCGGAAGGAGGCCGTTCATACCCTGCGCATGAAGAAGGGCGAGGGGCTCGTAGGCCTTATCGCCGACTGGGGCGAGCCGATAAACCTGTCCGACGCTCAAAAGCACCCTCACTTCTCTTACAAACCCGAGACCGGCGAAGAAATCTACCATTCGTTCCTTGGCGTGCCCATGGTGCGCGATCGCAGAACGATCGGCGTGCTGACGGTGCAAAATAAGATAGAGCGCCGCTACACCGACGAAGAGGTCGAGGCCCTCGAGACGACCGCCATGGTGCTTGCGGAGACGTTAGCATCGGGCAATTTTGCTGGGACAGTCGCGGCCGGGCCCGATCGAAAGGATAGCTCCGTTACCTTGAAGGGAACGGCGCTGAACGATGGGATCGCGCTCGGGCATATCGCCCTCAACGAGCCCCGCCCGGAGGTGCTCAAATTCTTTGCGGAGAATGTACCCGCGGAGCTCAAACGCCTCGACGAAGCGCTTCTGCGCCTCAGGGAGGATATCAATCGCCTCCTCATCCACGACGAGACGTCCAGCGACGAGCACAAGGAAATCATCGAGACAGTGCAGATGCTTGCGCACGACCGCGGCTGGGCGCGGCGGATGCGCGAAGCCGTCTCTGCAGGGCTGACGGCGGAAGCCGCGGTCGAGCGCGTGCAACAGAATACGCGCACTCAATTGATGAAGAATGCCGATAGCTTCTGGCGCGAGCGCAGCCACGATCTCGACGATCTTGCCAACAGAATGCTGCGCATCCTGCATGGACACGATCACGCCGCGACGTTAGGCAGGCTCCCGAACGATGCGATCCTTGTGGCCCGGAATATGGGGGCGGCGGAGCTGCTCGGCTACGATCCCAAGAAGCTCCGCGGCCTCGTCATCGAGGAAGGTGGCGCGACAGCGCATGTCACAATTGTCGCGCGCTCATTCAATTTGCCGGTGCTCTATCATGTGGCCGATGCTACAAGCGCCGGCGATCACGGCGACCCAGCCATATTGGATGCCGGCACCGGCCAGCTCCACATCCGGCCCTCGCTTGAGCTTATCCGCGCTTATGCGGACAAAGCCCGCTTCCGCGCCCGCCGGCAAGCGCGGTTCTCAAAGCTCAGGAACGTGCCGCCCGTTACCAAGGATGGCGAGCGCATTTCCCTGAACATGAATGCGGGGCTGCTGGTCGACCTGCCCCACCTTTATCAAAGCGGCGCCGATGGCATAGGCCTATACCGCACCGAGCTGCAATTCATGGTGGCGTCCAAGTTTCCCAAGATGCTGGAGCAGCAGAAGGCATACTCCCGCGTTCTCGATGAAGCGCAAGGCCGCCGCGTCGTTTTCCGCTCGCTCGATGTCGGCGGAGATAAGGTTCTGCCTTATCTCAAGAAAATCAACGAGGAGAATCCCGCGCTAGGCTGGCGCGCGATACGCATGTCGCTCGATAGGCCCGGCCTGTTCCGCACGCAGACCCGCGCCCTTATGCGCGCAGCGGCGGGACGGGAACTTTCGATGATGCTGCCGTTCATCGCCGACATTTCCGAGTTTCTGGCGGCGAAAGAACTCATTGCCAAAGAGATTGCCCATGCCGGGCGCCATGGTCATGAGTTGCCGTCCTCGATTCGCGTTGGCGTCATGGTCGAGGTTCCTGCGATCGTTTATCAGCTCGACGCTTTGCTGCCCTTGGCCGACTTCATTTCGGTGGGCAGCAACGACCTGTTCCAATTCTTCTTTGCGGCAGACCGGGAGAACGACCGCGTTGCGCGCCGTTTCGATCCCTTGAGTCCGGCAGCATTGCGCGTGCTGAAAGAAATCGCCGATAAGGCAAAAGCGCACAATGTCGAATTCGCCTTATGCGGCGAGATGGCGGGGCGTCCGATCGAGGCAATGGCCTTGATTGCGCTGGGATACCGCTCGATATCTATGGCACCCGCATCGATCGGCCCCGTGAAAGCAATGGTGCTCTCGATCAATGCGAAAAAGGTGCGCCAAACTTTGCTCGAGCTGATCGAAGGAAACAGTCCGAACATACGGCGCGAGCTTACCGAATTTGCTCAGAAAGAAAATATCGATATATAGGCGCGTTCCCCGCCTGCGGTATGAATGCTAACTTAAGGCTTGTACAGCTATCGGATCCAGGCATGATCGAGCGTTCCACCCCTCACCCTGTCCCTCTCCCATTGGGAGAGGGGACGATGGCTGCACGCTCTGCGCCATGTTCAGGCGTCCTTCTCCCGTGGGGAGAAGGACAGGATGAGGGGCGTCGCGCCCGATTAGCGCGTATGCGCCGCTCTGCAACTGACTTTCAGCATACCGTATTATTGACCGCGTCTTTCGCCGGGGCGGAGAAGGTACCGATGACAGCCATTCCAAAAGACAAGCTCAACCGTCTGGTGAGCCGGTGGGAAACCCTGCAAAGCCAGCTCGCGACGGGCACCGATCAGGAGACCTACATCAAGCTCTCGAAGGAGTTCGCAGAGCTCGATCCTTTAGTGGCATCGATCAAGGCGCTCCAGTCCGCCGAGAGCGAGCGCGATAGCTTGCGCCAACTCGCCGGGGACCCTGCTTCGGAGCCGGACATGGCCGAACTCGCCCGCGAGGAGCTGGAATCGTTGGAGCCCCGCGTCGGCGAGCTTGAGCATGCCTTGCAAGTTCAGCTGTTGCCGAAGGACGCGGCCGACGAGAAAAGCGCCATCCTCGAGGTTCGCGCCGGCACCGGCGGCGAGGAGGCGGCGCTGTTCGCGGCCGATCTTTTCCGCATGTACCAGCGTTATGCCGACCTCAAGGGCTGGAAGGTGCAAGTGCTTTCGGCGAGCGATGCCGATGCCGGCGGCTTCAGAGAAGTGGTCGCGAGCATCACCGGCAAAAACGTGTTTGCGCGAATGAAATTCGAATCGGGCGTGCACCGCGTGCAGCGCGTGCCGGAGACCGAGAACCAGGGCCGCATCCACACCTCGGCCGCAACCGTCGCCGTTCTTCCCGAGGCCGAGGAAATCGATATCGAAATCCGGCCCGAGGACATCCGCATCGACACCATGCGTGCGAGCGGCGCGGGCGGCCAGCACGTCAACACCACGGACTCCGCCGTACGGATTACCCATATCCCGACTGGCATGATTGTGACGTCGAGCGAAAAATCGCAGCATCAGAACCGGGCGCGCGCCATGCAGGTATTGCGGGCGAGGCTCTTCGATATGGAGCGGACCCGGGCGTCGGAAGCGCGTGCGGCCGAACGCAAGGACCAGATCGGTTCCGGCGACCGCTCGCAGCGCATCCGCACCTATAACTTCCCGCAAGGCCGCGTGACCGACCACCGCGTAAACGTCACGCTCTATAACCTGCCGCAGATCATGGAAGGCGAAGGTCTCGATACGATCATCGATGCGCTGATCACCGAACATCAAGCGAACCTGCTCGCCTCGGAGGACAATAGGGTCCATGCTTGAGCAGGCTAAGGCGTGTCGTCCCCGCGCAGGCGGGGACCCAGCAAAGGAAGCGTTATGGCATTGATTATACGCGCATTTCTACCGCAGCGCTTACTGGATTCCCGCTTTCGAGCGTGTGAAAAAATCGAGAGTTCGCGGCAAACTCAGTTGTCATGGCCCGGCTTGACCGGGCCATCCAGGAAAAAAGCGCGACATTTCAATGATAGTCTGGATGGCCGGGTCAAGCCCGGCCATGACAGTGGGGCTCTGACCCGATTTCTTCACACGCTCCTGCGCGGGAACGACAGTCTGGAATCTGTGCGCCAGAACGGGGCGAATATGGACATCCTGCCTCCGGGAGCCGCATCACGTGTTTGAAAGCGCTAGCCCTATGGCAGAGGGAGCCGTCACTGCCGGGTGGCCGACGTTAGGCGGCGCTGTCCGCAAGCTTGCGGCGCTCTTCCGCGAGGCGGGGCTGCCGAACCCGCAGCTCGACGCCCGCATTTTGGCGGCGGAAGCGTGCGCACTTGCGCCCGAAGACGTAATCCTCAAACCGTCCGCGTTTCTTTCCGCCGGACAGGAGCGCCGGATTGCCAGCTTTGCGAAAAGGCGTCTTGAACGCGAGCCCGTGTCGCGCATCATCGGCCGGCGCGAGTTTTGGGGACTTAGCTTCGGCATTTCACCGGACACGCTCGATCCCCGGCCTGAGACTGAGCTCTTGGCCGAAGCGGTGCTCGGCTTTGCGAACGCGGAAGGCCTCGCTCACGCCCCGCTTCGAATCTTGGACCTTGGTACTGGGTCCGGCTGCCTGCTTGGCGCTCTGCTTGCCAGCTTGCCTCAATGCCATGGCGTTGGTCTCGACCGGTCGGAGGCAGCACTTGCGGTGGCCCGGGATAATTTATCGCGTCTGGGGTTGCTAGATCGCGCGGCGTTCTTATGTGCTGATTGGATGAGCGCAATCGGCGGTGCAGCTTTCGACGCCATCGTCTGCAATCCGCCCTATATCGCGCCCTTGGAGATTTGCCAGCTCGAACCAGAGGTAAAGGTGCATGACCCTCACCTCGCGCTTGACGGCGGTGAAGACGGACTGGAAGCTTACCGTATTATCGTGCCACAGGCTTATGCCGCGCTTCGAAAGGGCGGGGTGCTGATTCTTGAAATCGGTCACCGGCAGGGTGAAGCCGTCCTGGATTTGATGAAACAATGTGCACCTCAGCCGGGTTTTAAGGAGGCGCATGTATTAACGGATCTGGGCGGAACCGATCGAGCCGTTGCAGGAGTGCGACAGTCGCGACAGTAGCGGCGCAATGTCAAAAAAAGGATTGGAAAATCGGTTCTTTCGAGATACGGTCTCACGGAAAGAGGCTTCGTGAATACCCGGTTGGCTGGGTTGGATTAAATGCGAGGCCGTAAAGCGTAGGGCTACCACAAATTTGCCGGGCTAGCTTGGTGCAGCAATTGGCGAGCACGGGCGAGGTGTTTTGTAGCAGCGCGTTTCGCAGGCGGGATAGCCGTGACAATCTGCCTTTAAGCCCAGCGCCGCTGAGCGGCTTGGCTGGCAGAGTCATGAAGAGGTTTTTTTGAGATTCGCAGGCGTTGACCGGAAGATCGTCCCGTCGCGTTTGCGCAAATCCAAGCGTTTGTGACCTTCGATCAAGATAGGACCCATGAGGCAAGGACAGCAAAGCCGCAGAGGCCGTAATCGTGGCGGCCGTAAACCCCAGAATTCAATCAGCCGGAACTACGAGTCGAGCGGCCCCGATGTGAAGATTCGCGGAACTGCGATGCACATCGCGGAGAAGTACACTTCGCTCGCAAGGGACGCTCATTCCTCTGGCGACTCGGTTGCGGCCGAGAACTATCTCCAGCACGCCGAGCACTATAACCGCATCATCCTGGCGGCGCAGGCTCAGAATGCTTCGATGCCCGGTGCGGAGCAGCAGGGCGGCATGAACGGCGGTGGCCGTTTCAGTCAGGGAGAGCCATTTCACCGCGACCACGACGGCGATTCGGACGAGGAGGGCGGGGAGGACTTCGTGCCGCAGCCGCTGCACCATCAGAGGAGTTTCCAGGAGCGGCCTTACAATCAGAACCAACCGGAACGGCCGGCTTACAATCAGAATCAGCCGGAGCGGCCGGCCTACAATCAGAATCAACCGCAGCCATTCATTCCGCAGAATGCCTTCCCGCATGTGCAGCCGCAACTTCAGCCGGCAGCGCCCGCGCCGAATGGCACAGCACCTTATCAGGCAGACAGCTTCCCCCCTTCACCTGACGGCAGTGCGCCAAGACGCCGGCGGCGGCGTCCGATGGGTGAGAATCCGGCGAAGGGCTTCAATGGCAGGCACGCCGGCGGTGGAACGCCTCCGGCGGGTGCGGCCGTTGCTGGCAGCGATCCCTCGACCGACGAGGCGGCTTCCTGACGCACCCCTTTCTTAGGGGAGTATCGCAATCGTGCTGCCAGGTTCGACCTCGCCGCCGGAAATGACCTTTGCGTAGAACCCGAATTTGGTGTGACCCCACGTGCGTTGGAGCGTGGCTGGAACTGAGAAGCCGCGCCGCGCCGTCTTCGGATCGACGCTCGTGGCTTCGCAGCGCCCGGTTTCATCGAACACCTTAAGCGTTGTACCGCCGCAGGCGAGGGTCTTGCCACACCAGTGCCGCTCCTCCCAGGCCGGCATACCATCGAAGTAGACGTTCGCGCGGAACCGCAGGGGATCGAGATCGGCCCCCGCTGTGAGGCTTAGATCGCGCACGCTTTCCAAATTCACGAGATGCAGCGCTTTCTCCGCGATGTCGGTGAAGCTGTGACCGGGCGCGGACACGATGCACGGCGGTCCTCTTAAATCGGCCTTCATATATGCCGCTAAAAACTGCTCGATCGTTTGCCGGCCGGGCTTTGTTTGCAGAGCCCCCTTTGCGATCTGCTTTCCGCCGCGGAAAAGTGTGAGCGTATGGCTAGCCTCATCGAAAGTGAACGCGAGGCTGGCCAAGCGCTCGTGCTGCATAAGCTGCAAAAAGTTCGCCTTCGGGAGCCATTCCGGGTTCTGCGCATCGAATCTTTTCCCGCCATTCTCGATGGCATAGGCCCGGTCGAGCGGCATCCCTTCGCCTGCCTTCAGCGTCACACGGGGCAGCTCGATGCCGCCCATTCCTTTGATTGGGTAATGCAGAAGCGAAGCAATAACTGGCACGGCGGATACCTTCAGGCTGACGGTCTTTTCTTGCTTGAGAATATTGCCATATATCAACAAATCAGCGCCATCTCTTCTGTAATATTTGCGGCAAGGCTCCGGCATCATCGAGGCAGACGATGAATTTTGAAAAACTCACCGACCGTTCAAAAGGCTTCTTTCAATCGGCACAATCTCTCGCCCTTCGCGAGGGCCATCAACGGCTGATGCCGGAGCACCTTCTGAAGGTGCTGCTCGACGACAGCGAAGGGTTAGCGGCCGGGCTCATTGCCCGTTCCGGGGGGCGGCCTGAAGACGCTCTTGCCCACGTAGAGCAAGCGCTGGCCAAGATGCCCAAAGTTTCAGGCACAGGCGCGGGGCAGCTTTATATCGCGCCGCAACTGGCCAAAGTCCTCGATCAGGCCGAGAAAATTGCCGAGAAGGCCGGCGATAGCTATGTCACCGTCGAGCGGCTCCTCCTTGCGCTGGCGATGGAAAAGGACGCCGAAACCGCGAAAATTATCGCCGGCGCGGGAGCCACGCCGGTCGGGCTAAACGCCGCAATCAACGATTTGCGCAAAGGCAGGACGGCCGACAGCGCCTCCGCCGAGCAAGCCTATGACGCGTTGAAGCGCTACGCGCGCGATCTAACCGACGCGGCTGCAAAGGGCCAGCTCGATCCCGTCATCGGGCGCGACGAGGAAATCCGCCGCACGATCCAAGTCTTGTCGCGCCGCACGAAGAACAATCCGGTCCTGATCGGCGAGCCGGGCGTCGGCAAAACCGCTATCGCCGAAGGCTTGGCGCTTCGCATTGTAAACGGCGACGTGCCGGAAAGCCTGCGCGATAAAAAGCTGTTGGCGCTCGATATGGGCTCCCTCATCGCAGGCGCGAAATATCGCGGCGAGTTCGAGGAGCGGCTCAAAGCGGTGTTGCAAGAGATCACTGCGGCCGAAGGCGGCGTCGTTCTGTTCATCGACGAGTTGCACACGCTCGTCGGCGCCGGCAAGGCCGAGGGAGCGATGGATGCGTCCAACCTGTTGAAACCGGCACTTGCACGTGGCGAGCTTCATTGTGTTGGGGCGACCACGCTCGACGAATACCGGAAATATATCGAAAAGGACGCAGCACTTGCCCGGCGTTTCCAGCCCGTGTTCATCCCTGAGCCGAATGTCGAGGACACGATCTCGATTCTGCGCGGCCTCAAGGAGAAGTATGAGCTTCATCACGGCGTCCGGATCACCGACTCGGCGCTGGTTGCGGCCGCGACGCTATCGAACCGTTATATCACCGATCGATTCCTCCCTGACAAAGCGATAGACCTTATGGACGAAGCCGCCAGCCGGCTACGCATGCAGGTCGATTCGAAGCCTGAGGAGCTCGACGAGCTCGACCGGCGCATCATACAGCTTAAGATCGAGCGCGAGGCGCTGAGGAAGGAGGCCGATCAAGCGTCCAAGGACCGGCTTACCCGGCTGCAAAAAGAGATCGCAGACCTCGAAGAGCGGTCGGCCTCGCTGGCCCGCCGCTGGAAGGACGAGAAGGAAAAACTCGCCTCCGCTCAAAAGATTAAAGAGGAGCTGGATGCCGCGCGCAACGAGCTTGAGCAGGCTCAGCGCAGAGGCGCTCTCGCGCGTGCGGGCGAGCTGTCCTACGGGGTGATCCCCGACCTTGAAAAGCGGCTGAAGGCCATGGAACACGCGGCCGATTCGCATCGCGGCATGGTGGAGGAGGCCGTCACCCCCGATCATATCGCGGGCGTGGTCTCGCGCTGGACGGGTATCCCGGTCGAGAAAATGCTCGAAGGCGAGAAGGACAAGCTGCTGCGCATGGAGGACGAGCTTGGCAAGCGCATCATCGGCCAAGCCGAAGCGGTGCACTCCGTTTCGACGGCAGTGCGGCGTGCGCGCGCCGGCCTGCAAGACCCGAACCGGCCCATAGGCTCGTTCATGTTCTTAGGCCCCACGGGCGTCGGCAAGACCGAGCTGTCGCGCGCGCTCGCCGCATTCCTGTTCGACGACGAGCAGGCCATGGTTCGCATCGATATGTCGGAGTTCATGGAGAAGCACTCCGTGGCCCGCCTCATCGGCGCCCCTCCGGGCTATGTCGGCTACGAGGAAGGCGGGGCGCTGACCGAGGCCGTGCGCCGGCGTCCCTACCAGGTTGTGCTGTTCGACGAGATCGAGAAAGGGCACCCCGACGTGTTCAATGTGCTTTTGCAGGTGCTTGACGACGGCCGCCTGACGGACGGCCAGGGCCGGACGGTCGATTTCCGCAATACGCTCATCATCATGACCTCGAACCTCGGCTCCGAATACCTTAGCAATCAGCCGCCGGGTGAGGATGTGAACGCGGTCCGCGCCCAGGTCATGGCGGTGGTCCGCTCGCATTTCCGCCCCGAATTCCTAAACCGCGTCGACGACATTCTCCTGTTCCACCGCCTGCGCCGCGAGGAGATCGGAGCCATCGTCGAGATTCAGCTTAAGCGTTTGCAGAAGCTGCTCGACGAGCGCAAAGTCGTGCTCGCCATCGACGAGAAGGCGAAGCAGTGGCTCGGCGACCGCGGCTACGACCCAACCTATGGCGCGCGGCCCTTGAAGCGCGTCATTCAGCGCGCGCTGCAAGACCCGCTCGCGGAGATGATCCTGTCCGGCGGGGTGAAGGACGGCGATAAGGTTCGCATCACAGCGGGGTCCGATGGGCTGATCATCAATGGCAGGGCCTTCAGCCTCGCCGCGTAAGCGATTGTCATGGCCGGGCTTTGACCCGGCCGTCCATTTCTAAAAGCCTTTTGGCGGGACCTGCACGATGTTACATTGAAGAATGACCGCGCTGAGTAAGACCCCAAAAATGACTGCCGACGAGTTCCTGGCCTGGGCCGAGGCGCAAGGGTGCGGGCGCTTTGAGTTGATAGGCGGAGAGGCTGTTTCGATAGCTCCTGAAATCGCCGATCACGGGCGCGCCAAATTCGCGATTGCCCTTGCTCTCAAAGAAGCCATTCGAAGTGCAGGAGTAATTTGCGAGGCATTTGTCGATAGCCTAAGCGTGCGTATCGATGCGGATCCAGCAAGGCGCGCGACCTCGGTGAGAAATTTATCGATTACTTCCGTGTGCCCAGCATCCAGCACTACCTAGTTGCCGATTTGGAGCGCCGCCTCATCCTGCATCATAAGCGTGGCGAAGCCGGGACGGTCGTAACGGCGATTGTAAGGGATGGCGCGCTGCGCCTCGATCCACCGGGCACCGAGATTTCTGTTGGCGATATTTTCGCGCCCGCTTAGCCGGACGGCGGATCGCGGGGAGAAGCAATCGCCCGCTTACCCGGCTGTTTCCGCCGGAGCCAATCGTGCATCGGTCCAGGCGGCGAGCGCATCCAGCAACTCGATCTGCACTTGCCCATCGGTCCGGCCGCTGCGGGCCGGCACATGAAAGGAATGGCCGGCGTCCGGAAACAGCTTCAGGGTCGCGCGCTCATCGAGTGCCTCGCAAAGCGGCTTGAGCTGCTCCATCTCCGCCAGCGCGTCGCGCGTCCCCTGTAGAAAGAGCATGGGGATTTGAACCTCGAAAAGATGCTCGCCGCGGTCTTTTGAGGGACGTCCGGCCGGATGCAGGGGAAAGCCGAGAAACACCAACCCGCGAACACCCGGAAGCGGCGATATGGCTTGAGCCTGAGACGTCATCCGGCCGCCGAAGGATTTTCCACCCGCGAGAAGCGGGGTATCCGGCAGCAGGCGCAGTGCCACAGCCACGGCAGCGCGAACGGTGGCGTGGGCAAGCTTAGGCGGATCTGGCCGTTTGCCGCCCCGTTCCATATAGGGAAATTGGTAGCGTAGGCTGGCGATGCCGCGCTCCGCGAGCCCGGCGGCGATTGCCGTCATGAACGGATGCGCCATGCCGGCGCCGGCGCCGTGCGCCAGCACAAAACAAACCCCGCCTCCCGGCGGCGCGAGCAAAAGGCCGGAGACCTGCATCGTGTCATCGATCGTTATTGTCACCGGTTCCGGTTCCGAAGACGGCACGGACACGCTCCCAAATGAAGAGCGCGCAGTGTATCATGAGCTATCGCAAGCCACCAAAGCGAACCCGCAACGGCCATGAAACTGAACTCGCAAGACCTCGAGAAAATTACCGGCCTCACTTTGGAACATTACAACCGGCGCGCGGAGGACTTTTGGCAAGGAACCCGCGATCACGACGTCAGCCAGAACATCGAGGCCTTGTTGCAATACATTGAGGAGGAACCACCGTTCACGATACTTGATTTTGGCTGCGGCCCCGGCCGTGACCTTAAGGCATTCCGGGAGCTTGGCCATATCGCAATCGGTTTAGATGGTGCAGCGCAATTCGTAATCATGGCGCGCGCCCACAGCGGCTGTGAAGTATGGCAGCAGGATTTCCTCAAGCTCGACCTGCCGAAGAACTTTTTCGATGGCGTATTCGCAAACGCAGCTCTTTTCCACGTACCGGGTCAAGAGCTGCCGCGCGTATTGTCAGATTTGCACGCAACTTTAAGGCCGGGTGGCGTGCTGTTTAGTTCAAACCCGCGCGGTCAAGATGAAGAGGGCTGGGGCTTTGGCCGTTACGGCGCGTATCACGATTTTGAGTCGTGGCGCCGCTATATGTCAAAGGCGGGGTTCGCCGAACTTGCTCATTATTACCGGCCTGCCGGCCTGCCACGCGAAAGGCAGCCGTGGCTGGCAAGCGTATGGCGCAAGCGATTGCTTGCTGAGCATACTTTATGATTGATCCTAGCAATAAAACAACGTTTTTGGTTAGGAGCGAGGTCTGAAACCGGAGGGAGCGTTTCGCCCCGTGCAGGTTTGATGCCCCGAAAGGGCAGCCATGCACGAAATTATTCAGAGACCCAAACCACCCGGCATCATCGAGACGCGCGCGCCGGCGCGCCTCGACCGCCTGCCTTGGGGGCGTTTCCACATGCTCGTCATAGTCGCGCTCGGCATCACCTGGATACTCGACGGGCTTGAGGTGACGCTGGCCGGCTCGGTGGCGGGCGCGCTGACGGCAAGCCCGGTCTTGCATTTCAGCGATTCCGATGTGGGGCTGGCATCGAGCCTTTATCTTGCCGGCGCCGTCACCGGCGCGCTCGTCTTCGGCTGGATGACCGACCGGCTCGGCCGCCGCCGCATGTTCTTCATCACGCTCGCCCTTTATATCGCGGCGGCCGCGGCCACGGCCTTCTCGTGGGATCTTGCGAGCTTCTGCCTGTTCCGTTTCTTCACGGGCGCAGGCATCGGCGGCGAATATAGCGCGGTCAATTCCACCATCCAGGAAATGATCCCAGCGCGGTTCCGCGGCTGGACCGATTTGGCGCTCGGCGGCACATTCTGGATCGGCGGGGCGCTCGGGGCGGGCAGCTCGATCCTGCTTTTGGACCCAGCGCGGCTCAATCCCGAGATCGGCTGGCGGCTCGGCTTTTTCATCGGCGCCGCGTTGAGTCTTGTCATACTAGCCTTGCGCTCCTGGATTCCGGAGAGCCCGCGCTGGCTTGTCATCCATGGCCGCGAAGAGGAAGCGGAAAGGATTACGGACGATATCGAGGCCGGCTTCCGGGCGCACGGGTCCCGCATCCAGGACGAGCGTGAGCTCAAGCCGATGCGTTTGCGTCCGCGCGCGCACACGCCACTTGCCGAGGTTTTCCGCACCATCTTCGTCACCTACCGGACTCGCGCGCTCGTGGGGCTGACGCTCATGGCGGCGCAGGCGTTTTTCTATAACGCGATCTTCTTCACCTATGCGCTGGTGCTCACAACGTTCTACAAGGTGCCCGCGCAGGATGTGGGGTGGTACATCCTGCCGTTCGCACTCGCCAATGTACTCGGGCCGCTGGTGCTCGGCCGGGCGTTCGATGTCATCGGACGCAAGCCCATGATTGCGCTGACTTATTCTATATCCGGCTTCCTCCTCGCCGTCAGCGGCTGGCTGTTCGCCGCGGATTATCTCAGCGCCACGCAGCAAACCGCTGCGTGGGCGGCGATCTTTTTCTTCGCATCGCCTGCCGCCGGTAGCGCTTATCTGACGGTTAGCGAGGTGTTCCCCGTTGAAATTCGCGCGCTCGCCATCGCTGTGTTCTATTCGCTCGGCACGGCCATCGGCGGGGCGGGCGCTCCCTATCTGCTCGGCAACCTGATCGAGACCGGATCGCGTCTGAGCGTTTTCAGCGGCTATCTTCTGGGTGCCGCGCTCATGGTTATCGCTGCCATCGTTGAGCTGGTCTGGGGCGTCGCTGCCGAGCGCAAACCGCTGGAGGCGGTCGCTCAGCCTTTGTCGTCCGCAGCCCCATAGGGCAGACTTTCCGGTGCCGTACCCCGGGCATGCAGCGGCTTTTCGCCCAGCGCCACGGGTTGAGACCCGCGGCATTGAACGGCATGGTTGATCACGGATTGGCTTTCGGCCGCCGCTGCCAGGACCAGCAGAAACAGGGCGGTGATCAAAACATCAGCCAGTTGCCTGGCTTCGGGCATAAGGCTGCGGCGCAGATAGAATATCAGCGCTCTCAACGTCGCCAGCGAGGCGAAGAAGTAACGTCCCCCGTCGCTTATTAGGAAGGACCAAGTTTTGTGCAGCAGGCCGGTTAAGAGTTTGACGCACAGCTCGGGTTCATAGAGGCCGCTGTCCGCGGCGGACGCGATCGCATAGAAAATCGTTTCAGAATCGAAACAAGTCGGTGACATCGCAATCTCCTCCTAAAGGTTTCGACATCACCCGGACCCTTGGACTGCGCGATTCTTGCCTTGTACTCCAAGCGAGAATAAGTATACTCGGAGCTTGGCAGATCGCTACCAAGAGCGTCGGGCTTGCGGTTAGCCATCGGGCCTCCAACTGGGACGGCGGGAGAGCCAAGCCGGCCAAAGCTTCCGGCTCTTTCCGTCTTCCTGGCCCAGGCAAGGGGCCGGCTTCCGGCCCACGGCCGTTAAGGATAGGTCATTCGCTCTCCTTTCTTATCGAGGGCCCGTGCCGGCTGGCATTCGCTGCCATTGTGCAGCGGCTGGCGGGTTCCCTGCGCGTGCCCCAGGCTTGCGCGTGGCCTTGGCTTTGCGCCACCCGCGCTTTATTCCGCGCTTCGTCTCTTACCGGGCTATGAGCACTCTAGCCTATGTTCGTGAAAGGCACGTGACGGGCTTAGACCTTCGATTCTCTCGTATTAATGCCGTAGGTACGTATCTTCGTCAGAAGTAATGGCCGTGCGGCATTCATTCGCGCGATCCGCGTCTTACGTTTGTCATTGAGACCGCGTAAATTCTAGAGAATCGGTCGGGGCCGCAAGCGCGGCGGGAAGGGACACGGCATCTCAAATCTCATGCCTCGCGAGACTTCAGAGCTGGATTGGCTGGAGGCGCTGAGCTGGCTACGCTCGCGCAAGGTAAGGCCAAGCCTGCCCGATACCCGGCTGCCCTCCGAAGACGCGCTCGCGAAAGAGTCGGGCTTTACGCGGGCGGTAATGCGCCGGGCACTGCAGCATCTTGTCGAAAATCAAGAGCTTATTAGTAAGAAGGGCAGCGGATACTATACGATTTATAATTTAGATCGAATCGTAAATATCGTCAAATCGATGGAGCCGAACACTTCTGTCGTTGACGATACGGAAGTGCACGATTTCAAGATTACCGAGTCGAGCGAAGACGTTGCGCGATCTTTAAAAATAAGACCAGGCGAAGATGTGATTTATTTCAAGACCAGAAGGTTTTTCTTTCACAAATTGTACCGGAAGCCATGTCTCGTCAGCAGGCATTATATCCGTACGGATAAGGTCAATATAGATAGGTTTTCAAAGAATTTGCAAAAATACAGATCAGTCTCGTCCGCCGTCCGTCATGAAGGCGTCTCCGCCTATCTCAGGACATCGACGGATGTTTTCAGCCGGCTTCCTCATGGCTGGGAACGGGAAGAGCTAATCATTGGCCCGCTAGACATCGTGGCGGAAACCCATGGGGTAAATGCCGATGCGGATAAAGATCCGATTGAGCTTACGATAACCTGCTGGCCTGCGCATATCTGGACCCTGAGATTTGAATTCTGAAGAACCGCTACTCGTCACCGGGACGGGTGCGCAACTGCTTCACCGATCCGCGGACAGCTTTAGCCCGAAGCCGGCGCTGCTTGCTCGCCGCCGTCGGCCGCGTGGCACGGCGCGGCCTTGGCGCCGTAGCCGCTTGCGCGATCAGCGCTGCGAGCCGCTCGCGGGCATCGGCGCGGTTGCGCTCCTGCGAGCGGAAGCGCTGCGCGACGAGGATCAGCACGCCATCCTGGGTCATGCGCCGGCCACTGAGCTTGACCAAGCGCTGAAAAACATCGGGCGGAAGCGAGAGCGAGCGCGCCGCGTCGAAACGCAGCTGCACGGCGGTGGCCACCTTGTTCACGTTCTGACCGCCCGGGCCGGAGGCAAGCACAAAGCGCTCCTCTATTTCTTCCTCGGGGATTTCGATCTGCGCCGTGATCCGGATGCCAGCCATGCCCTCTGCTTTCGTTGCGGCTCAGGTGCCGCGCACCTCATCCTCGGCGAAGCGCTGCTGCTCTTCCATGAAAAGCCATGCCGGCTCGTCGCCAACGTATGACGGCACAGCCCTGGCAGCCGGGCTACCGGCGCGGAACCGCGAAGGGATAGCATAGGTACAAAGTAATTTCAAAGTGTATGGAACCGAGACGCGAGTTATCAATGAGATTGACTTAAGCTTTCGATGCGATGTCACGCCGGACGATTGCGTAGAGCTGCTCAAACACCGCGGTCGATCGGGATCCTGACATACACCGCCGATGCCATAGAAGGGCTGTTTATGCTTACACGCCGAAAATTTTGTGGTTGCCTGGCGGCCGCAGCGCCGGCCATGGCAACAGCGGTTTACGCAAAGCCGGTGTGCGCGGTCTTCACGGCAGAGCTGCAGAAGAGCACGACGCCGGACGAGGCCATCGCCCTTCTCAAGGAAGGCAACGAACGCTTGGTTGCGGGAAAGCCGATCAATTGCGACCGTCTCGCTCAAGTAAAGGATACCGCGGCGGGACAGGCGCCATTTGCGGCGATTGTCGGCTGCATTGACTCCCGCGTGCCCCCGGAACTGGTCTTCGACCAGGGCATCGGCGATATTTTCTGCGCGCGTGTCGCTGGAAATTTCGTCAATACCGACATCATCGGCAGTTTGGAGTTCGCGACTAAGATCGCCGGCGCCAAGGCGATAGTTGTTCTCGGTCATAATAACTGCGGCGCGATCAAGGGCGCCATCGACAAGGTCCAGCTCGGTGACCTCACCGCGACGCTGCAGAACATCGAACCCGCGATCGAATCGCTGGGAGAGATTCACGGCAAACGGGACTCTCACAACTACGAACTGGTTCGGCACGTAGCCATCGCGAACGCCAAACTCGCCGCTCAAAACATCCAGAGCCGCAGTGTGGTCATGTCCGATCTTATCGATTTGGGGCAATTGAAGGTCGTTTCGGCTATGCACGATCTGGCAACGGGCCGGGTGACTTGGCTGAGCTGACCGGCGTCCCCATCCGGCACGATCTGCAAGCGGAGCGTTCGATCGCGGGCCGATGGCTCGGCGGCGGGCACTATGCGATGGAACGCCGGAAGAGGCCGCGGCGCCCGTGACGCTGGCAAATCCTTTGTGCCGGCTCGCCGGGCCGGGCGAAGTGGTGCAAGCTATGCCCTGAATTTGCAGCCCGGAGAATTGCTTCGTGACTGGGCATTCTTTGGCTATCGAGGGCAGCCGGACCGCGATTTAGATTGGGTGTTTAAAGCTGCCGCCTGCAAAACTATATAAGATCTTTCGCGCTTAACCAACGAGGCGATTATGGCTAAAGGTCAAAAGAGAAGCAGCCGCGAACCGAAGAAACCCAAGGCAGAGAAGCCGAAGCCCGGGGCACTATCTCCTTCGTATTTGAAAGAGAAGCCTGGCGCCGGCCCGGGAGCGAAAAAGTAATCGCCCTCACGGCTGGTTCGCCGGCTTCCGCTCCGCTAGCAGCGCCGGGATGCCGGCATTCAAAAAGCCATGAGGATTGCTGCGCCACCTTGCGCCATCCGGGGCGGGGGCACGCGGCGCCAGCGGTACAGACGGCAATATTTTGTTGAATGAGCCGCTCAAATCCGCTTCCCGTCCGGCACGTTCCACCTGGCATGTTATCTGCGCAGCTTTATCCTAAAATCGGGGCTTTTTTCTTGACACAGCTGTCAAGAAAATATCACATTCAAACACACGCATACGGCAATTCGTATAACTGACGCTGGCAGGCAGAAGCTGTTAAGCTGGCGCTATGGGGTCGCAGCGCGAGCGCGCTGCTGGAAACGCAAAGGTGGAGAATGATCCAAAAGTTCGCTCGTCCCTCTCGCCGTGAGCTGCTTGTGGCAGGGGGGCTATCGGCAGCTGCCCTCATGATCGGCTCGCGCTGCGCCTTCGCCGAACCGGCTGATGTCGAGGCGGAGCTTAAGAAGCTGTTTGGCGGCAAGCCGATGCAAAACGCGAAGATCAAGCTCGACCTGCCGGAAATTGCCGAGAATGGCGCTCAGGTTGCGATCAGTTTCGACGTCGAGAGCCCGATGACGCCGGATAACTATGTGAAATCGCTGCATATCTTTGCCAACGGTAATCCGCTCCCGGCGGTCTTCACCTATCACTTTAGCCCCGAAGCCGGGCGGGCGGCCGGTACGAACAAGATCCGGCTTGCGAAGACACAGGACATCGTCGCTGTGGCCGAGATGTCGGATGGTACGCTGTATACGGCCAAATCCCCTATCAAGGTGACGATCGGCGGCTGCGGCTAAGATCGGCGAGCCTGACGTTCACTCCAACCAGCTTCAGCCAACTCGAAAGTTCAGACCATGGCCGCTCCCACACCCCGCGTGCGCTTCCCGGAAGAGGCGAAATCCGGTGATATCATAGAAATCAAGACACTTATTTCACACGATATGGAAAGCGGCCTGCGCAAAGACCCGTCCGGCGCGCTCATCCCGCGCAAGATCATCAACAAGTTCACCGCAAAATTCAACGGGAAGGAATTCCTGAGCGTCGACTGGTATACGGCCGTCTCGGCCAATCCCTTCCAGTCCTTCTTTTACCGCGCGAAGGAAAGCGGCACCTTTGAGTTTATTTGGAAAGACGACGACGGTTCTGAGTATAAGTCGTCCCACCAGCTCAAGGTTTCTTAATAAACCCAATTCCCACCTCACCCCAGCCCCTTCCCGGCAAGCTCGCCTTGGCGAGCTTGCAACTTTTCGGCGCCGCATCCGCAAGCGGATGCGGATAGGGAGCAGGTCCCAGCCGTTGTTAAGGCGTCCCTTCTCCCTTGCGGGAGAAGGACAGGATGAGGGGTAACGGCTTTATGTATAAGGTTGAAATGTAGGCCGGCTACTGCCCGCCGGTCAGGTGCTTATGCCCAGCGCTCCATGGATTTCACACCGGCGATGCCGCCCATGACGATCGCGATGAACGTGAGGAACGACCCAGCCGCCAGCGTCGAGACGCCGGTAACGGCTTGACCGATGGTGCAGCCCAGCGCCATGACGCCGCCGATGCCCATTAAGACCGCGCCGCTGAGATTGCGC
This sequence comes from Rhodomicrobium sp., assembly GCA_052145435.1. Lineage (GTDB taxonomy): Bacteria > Pseudomonadota > Alphaproteobacteria > Rhizobiales > Rhodomicrobiaceae > Rhodomicrobium. The sequence goes on from JBKQOR010000091.1 coordinate 20,793, forward strand.
ATCATATCGCTGGCGTTGGCATACGTGGAAATGCAGAAACGGCCTGTAAGCTTTGCCGCGATAAAGCTGCCGAGAATGGCGCCTCCGACACTTGCGACCCCGAAGCCCGGCAAACCGAGGGCCGTATACCGCTGCAGCCATTCGATCGAATCGCCTGTAGGCCGTACATAAGTGAGCGAGATGGGCGCGACCGGTGTGGCGGCCATGTCGTCGTAGGCCAGCCCCGTCAGCGTCCAGCCGGCGAGGACGCAGAGCGCAATCCCAATGGCCGAGAGAATGTGGACCGGCGAAGTGGCGAATGCCCGGCTAGCGAAGCTCCAGACAACAATCGCGGCCGCGATGGCGATCCCAGTCCAAAGGTTTGCAGCTTCGCGCGGCACATGGATACCCGCGGCAACAAAGTCGCCCAAGCTTTGCGTCGAAACGCCGAGCTTCACCAGGCTCACGCTCGTCGCGCTCTCCAAGGCAGCGCGGGCCGGACCGAGCAATCCGCCTATGGCAATATAGGCGAAAAGCCCAACAAACAGCAAATTAATCAGCGAACGCAAGTCGCCCGAGCCCACGCGCACAAGGTTGCGGCTTGCGCATCCCCCGGCGAGAACCATGCCGTACCCGAACATAAGGCCGCCAAGAATGTTGCCGGCCCAGTTCAGACTGGGGGCCATCAAATACATGGATTTGGTAACGGGCACGACCCCCTCGAAGGCCAGAATCTGGAGGCCGAGCAATGCGAGCCCCGCAGCCAGCACCCAGGCCCTAAAGCGCCGGCTATCCCCAAAGGTTATCATGTCGGAGATCGACCCCATGGTGCAAAAGTTCGTTGCCTGAACAATGGCTCCGAACACGGCACCGATGAGAAATCCTCCAAGCGCCAGCCAAAATCCGCTGTTGGCGGCAACAGCATCGCGCAAGCTATCCATGCGGCTTTTCCCTCTCAGGCCCCTTCAGGGGGCTTTTTTTCTTCTATAATTTAAGAGCGGCCGGCACCGGCATCCGGAGGCCAGCCTGCCTTTGGATGCCTCAAGTGAACATCTCGGCAAACAGCGAGCGGCCCCATTCGATGTTGGCCTTGCCGAGGTTCTCGCTTAACTTGCCGAGGCTCTCGGTGGTTTCACTATACTCATGCTGGCCGGTAGCGTGGCCGGCTGCCCAGCCGAAGTTGACCTTGAACGCAACCGATTGTATGGGCTCGGCGCCCACCGCCACGTAGCACGTGCCCGAACCCGAAAGCGGCGCGGCTGGGGCGGCACTGCCCTTGATGCGCTGCGCCAATATACTTGCGACGTGATAGGCCTCGGTGTTGGCGACGAACCCGGACTTAGGCAGCGGCGTTGGACGCGCGTCGCCCGCGATGAAGACGCGGTCGTCGTCCGGCACATGGTAGCTGATTGGGTCTATGCGGGCTTCCAGTTGCCGGCTTGAGAGATCGGCAAGACCAGCCCTTTCGAGCAGCTTTGCGCCCCGGATGCGCGGATAGATCGCGGCGTCATCGAAGGTAAATGAGCCCGTCGAGGTCTCCACGCGCCGCTTTTCCACATCAACGCCGGTGATCTGAACGCCCTGCACGTGCTCAAGCACACCGGCGTAAAGGTCGCGCACCGCAGCGAACAGTGGATCGGCTCCGAACTGAGGCCGCACGTTGGCATCGAGCAAGATCACCTTGCCCTGTATGCGGTTGCGCTTGAAATAGTCCGCGATAAGGTAAGCACGCTCGTAGGGTGCCGCCAAGCATCTGTAATTGCCGTCCGGGACGGTCAGCAGGAAGGTGCCATGCTCGAAGCTCGCGAGCTTTTTCCTAAGCGTCAGATGCTCCGACCCTGGCTTGAAGGCAGCGGGAAACGCAGATTTTAGAGCAAACTCTTGCGCGCTATCGGTAACGCCGACGGAGGCGTAATCGTAATCGATACCGGGCGCGACCATTAGGTAGTCATAGCCGACCGTGCCCTTGTCCGTATAAACGGTTCTGCTTTCCCGGTCGATATCGGCGACGGCGGCATGGAGGTAGATGTATCGGTTCGCCCGCGCCGCGTCGAGGTAGCTGTGCGCGAGCTTCTCCATTGGCAGCTTATCGACCAGCCACAGATTACTCAGCGGGCAAGAGAAAAAGCTCGCGTTTTTCTCGATGAGCACGACGTCTATCGCAGGTTCATCGCGGCGAAGCGCCTTGGCGGCGATTAGCCCGGACCAACCGCCGCCGATAATGACCACGCGTGTGCCCTTGGCCTCTGGAATGCCGGCCTTGCGGAAAAAGGCCCGCGCAACGCTCGCTCCCCCCTCCGCAGCGCGAGCATCCAAACCGGCCGCCGCGGAGCCGAGCGCGCCTGCGCCAGACGCAACAAGCAAGCCACGCCTGCTGATCCCCTTGCCCATGCTCCCCCCTTTGCCGGACGTGCCGCTCAGCATTGAATGACGTCCTTGCTAAACTCCTTGATCGGTAAGACGGCCGCCTGCCCGGTGACCATCTCTTTGTAGCCGCCCCTGCCGAACTCGGCGATCAGATCCTCTTTTTGCGAGGCAAAGAATTTCTCAAAAAGCTCGGTACCGACGAACCCAACGGCGGTCAACTCATCGGTTGCCACATCGTACTCCAACTGCACCGCAGCCAGCGGGAAGGGCGCAGGCCCGGTAAGCACCTTTGCTCCTAATGCCGGATCGAAGACGCTTGCATGGGCGCAGCATGTGATGGCTCGTTCATGACCGGTGATTCGGTTCTTGCCCTTGCTGTGTGTCAGAAAGCTTGCCTGCTTGCTGTCCGCAGTAAGCGCATGTGTACATATTGCGGAATAGGCGACCACGTCGCCCTCCTTGCCGGCGCCGCCTGGCCATTTATAGGGCGTGCCGCCTTCGCCTGTATGCTCTATGTCGCGCGGCGTCCGCGTGCCCAAGCGCAGCAGCAGGCAGGGTGTGCTGATATATGGGTAGAAGAACATATAGTTCTCATGCGGCACCAGCTTGCCTGCCTTGATCGGCTTACCGTCCTTGCCGGCCAGCTTGACCTTCGGGGCATCCTCCAGGGCGAAAGCGGGCGGGGCAAACCGGCTGGAAGATGCTGCGCTTAACGCCGCGAAAGCCGCACAAGCTTTGATAAAGCTCCGCCGGCCCGAACACGGGGTATGCATAAAACGACGCTCCGTTAGTTAACGCTTGCCAAGGTTGGCGGGGCAAATTGCCCCGCCTTTATTATCAGGGCTGAGTGGACTTTTTCCGCGAGATCAGATCAGGTCGCGGTACAAGCTCTTGCCCCACTCGCGGGCGGCCTTGGCGAGCGCCTCTGAGCGGTTGTTGTCAAGCTTCACGTCGGTGAAGGCAAAGCCAACCTTGGCATATTTAGCCTGCACCATGATGGCCTCCTCCGGCTTGGCATTGACCGTGGAGTAGCAGAGGGTCGTCGGGCTCTCCCATTCGATTTCCTTGCCGGCCTCCCGTGCCGCTATCAGCCTAGCAACATAATGGGCTTCGGTGTTCGAGGTATTGGCGGATTTGGAGAAACCCATGGGCCTTGCATCGCCGGTGACGTAGCACGTGTTGTCGCCTTTGCAGGCGTAAGTGTAGACGTCGATATCGGCTTCGAGCTGCGGGCTCTTGGGATCGGCCAGGCCCAGATCCTCTATGATCTTAGCCGCACGCACGCGAGGATAGATCGCGGCATCGTCGAACTTAAAGGTGTCGAACTCGGTGGTGACCGTCTTCTTGACCGGGTCCACCGACTTGACATCGGTCGAGGGCTTGTATTCGAGCACGTCCTTGTAAAGATCCTTGAACGCCGCAAGGAAACCCGGCGCTTTGGGTGCGAACGGCTTCTCGCCCGGATCGAGCAAAATGACCTTGCCTTTGATCTTGTTCTTTTTGATATAGCCCGCCACAAGGCAGGCCCGCTCATAAGGGGCGGGCAGACAGCGATAGTTGCCGGTCGGCACCGTCATCAGGAAAACGCCGCCCTCGAAGCCATTGATCTTCCTTTTAAGCGTCATGTGCCCGGAGCCGGGTTTGAAGGCCGCAGGGTAGTTCTGCTGCAACATCACCGCCATGGCCGGGTCTTTGACGCCGACCGAGGCGTAGTTGTAGTCGATGCCTGGGGCGATGACGATGTATTTGTAGTCGATATAGCCCTCGCTCGTGTAGGCGCGCTTCGCATCCCGGTCGAGATCGATGAGCTTGCCCTGAAGCCAGATGTAGTTACCGTCCTTGGCCGCATCGTAGAACGAGTGTTCCAAGGTTTTCAGGTCGATGAGATCGGCAAGCCAAAGATTGCTCAAAAAGCAGGACATGTAGGTCGCGTTTGGCTCGACCATGACCACGTCGAACATTGGATTGGCCTTCTTGAGCGCGCGGGCCATGGTCAAGCCCGAGACACCGCCTCCAATCACCACGCAGCGAGGTCCAGTCGCCGCGGGAAGATCCGCCGCGCGATTCGTGCGGCCGGACATTGCTGCCGCGGCGGGCGTAGTTCCGCCCGTCAAAAGGCCCGCCCCAACGGCTGCGGCGGCTGCCGAGCCCGCCGAAAGCTTTAGGAATCCCCGCCGTTCAATGCCTTTGGACTGTTTACGAGACTGCTCTGTCATTTTTCGTCCCTCCCAATTTTATTGGATTTTCCTCCCAGAGGAGTGACATTATGTCAAATTGAATTCTGCATGTCTATGGTTCTTGAGCATAACAATTCGAAAAATGCTCCTTATCCCTCGCTGGCGCTCGATCCAATGCGATTCGAGCAAATGGAGGCGCGAGTTACGTATGCGTGTGAGACCTGCATCGCCGCCAACGGTGGAACACCGCCCGGACGTTGCGTGCATCAAGTTGCCCTTGCACGGACCGCGCAGCCGCTGTCCCTAACAAAGTATCCGGAACGTATTTTCGTCCGTTTTGATACGGAATCCGTTCGATTGCTTCACCCACCGGTGTCATCCCGGAAATGCCGGAGGCATTATCCGGGATCTTCGCAAATGAAGGCGCCTTTTAAGATCCCGGATACGGCGCGAGCGCCGTTCCGGGATGACGGGCGCGGAAGCATGCAACCGGATTGGGTATGACTCGTGCTTTAATTGGACAAATTGAACGGCAGTTGGCGCGGCTTCAGGGCGGTGTTAGTGCCGCGAGAACAAATCGCGCAGCTTGCAGAGCGCAGTGGTGACGTCGAATCGCCGATCCGGCAAGGCTTCCCCGGCAACAATGCGGACTAATGCCGCCGCTGGGTCGGGTTCGCCGGTGAGGATCACCTCAGCGCCGCGCTTTTCCATGTGCCTGACAAACCCGTCGCCGGCACTGCCTGCCACCACGATCTCCACGCCGTCCAAGGGATGGGGAGCATCGCCGCGGAAATGGTGCAGCACTTCTTCTTTCGCCAATTCCACGCGCACCGGCGCCGGTAAAGGCTCGCACGCTTGGCCCGGCGCGAGGTCATAAAGCAGCCAGCATCGGACTTGGCCTGCATGCCCGCTTACCGTCAGCCAATCTTTTGTGGCGATAGCGATCTTCACATCCGATCCCCCGTTTCCATCGCCGCCAGGAGCTGGCGCGACAGCCACTCATCGACTGCCTGTTCAACCAGTCCTTGCAAATCCGTGCCCCTCGCCAGCGCTATCTGCCTTAAGCTCGCAGCAGTTTCGCGTGGCATCGAGAAGGTCATATTTGTATTTGTATCTTTCAGCCTGCCTTGGGGTTTCGTTAGAAAATGCGCTACATTCCGTTTTCTCATGTCAACCTTGTTACCTTTCGCATTATTGCCGCCCGGTGCTGTTGCCAGCGTAGCAAGCCCTCTTTCAGCCGGCGCATCCCGGCGCGTTTATTCCGCAATCCTTATGTCTCAATCATCCTCGAGTCTCCCCTAATGTAAATGGCGAGAGACCGTGGACACCAGTTAAAATACAAATGCGGCACCGGCCGCGCAATGGCCCTGGAATTAGGGCGCGCCCTTTGGTTCCAAACCTCCACTGCAGCCCAACATTTCTACGCTATCCGGACGAGGCTGCAATAGCAGCGCAGTGTGCGCGACCCTGCGCTTTTGTAACGTTGCCGTCGATAGGCAAGCTTCTCGGTTGCGATGGAGTGAGCTTGAAGGCCGGGCAAATCGCGCCCAACGGTTTCACCGTCGAGAGGTGTCAATACGCGTTACGGCGAAATAGTCCGAACAGGGGCGTCATAATCACGATTTTCAGATCGAGCCAAATCGACCAATTCTCTATATATTCCAGATCGTAACGGACGCGTCTCGCCATCATATCGGGATCTGTTGTCTCGCCCCGGAAACCATGAACCTGGGCCCAGCCTGTAATTCCGGGCTTTACGCGATGCCGGTTTGCATAGTTCTCAATTAGTTTGCCGTAATAGGTGTTATGAGCAAGCGCGTGAGGCCGCGGACCTACGACAGACATCTCGCCGCGAACGATATTCCAAAACTGGGGTAATTCATCGAGGCTCGTGCGCCGCAGAAAGGCACCGGCGCGTGTGACCCGCCTGTCGTTCTTAGTCGCCTGCTTGATGACGTCCCCGTCCTCAAGAACAGTCATAGTACGAAACTTCAAAACTTCTATAACCTGGTGATTGAATCCATGCCGGCGTTGGCGGAAGAGGACGGGTCCGTCACTATCGAGTTTGATTGCAACGGCGATGGCCGCCATAACGGGTAAGAACAGGATCAGACAAAAGATGCCAACAATATAATCCTCTATGATCTTTAGAAATGCACCCCATTCGGAGATCGGCTTTGAGACCGTGGTTATAAGAGATAAATTGGCCACTTGTTGGAGGTGCCTTAGGGCGATGTTAGCGCCGCCAAAATCCGGAAGGATCTGGACGTCGACGGCCAGCATTTGCACCTGCTGTACGATCTTTTCTAATTCCCTCCCCTGGGCAGAAGGCAATGCTATGATGACCTCGTCGACATGTTTATCCTGTGCCTCCCTTACGAAGGTCTGCATCTCGGAAGAAGTATTGTCGCAGCTTGACGAATCCTCAAAGTTGAGTCCTGAAAGTTCGAGCGTATTGACTAGACAATAATGATACTCATCTTCCTGCAAAGCTATCCTTGTAGACTGATACTGCTCTCCAGAACCAATCAACGCGACGTTACGCCTAAGAAGCCCTTTTCGCATTAACATATCTATGTACTGTGCTGCTATTGCACGGCCTGCAGCTAGGAGCAGGAGTAGAATAGCCATCCACACAATCAACCATATTCTTGAAAATTCTGTTTGAATTTTTAGGAAAAAGAGCATCACGAAGGCTGACGCAATCGTCGCCGCGCAGATATATATTAATGCAGACAGCTGTGACGCAAAACTAAAATTCGGTTTCAGCTCATATTGCCCGCTTTGGCGTGCTATCGTGTGAAACAGAATAGAGACAAATGCAATAACAACAAAGTAGCTCGGTTTTTCTACCGACCTGTGTAGAAAAAGAGTTAAATAGAAGTAGTATGAAAGCCATGCGCTCGCAATAATCGCCAACACGTCGTATAGCGCCAGCAGGTCAAATATCATTTTTCTTGTAAACCGGCTTGTCTTAACGTTAGCCGTGAACGACGTCTTCATTCCTGACTCATGCTGCAGGAATGCGGGAAGCCTCAAAAACTCGGACATAGCCTTACCATTCAATTGCTCCACCCAGCAGACAAATTCTCAGGGGGGTCGCTCCCGGTACTATGATCCGTATAATGGTGAACGCAATCCTAAATTGGTGCCAAAGTTAATCGATAAACCAAAGGCTTCAAGGTCCGTGCTACGATGAACAGCGAGCCGAGCGATGCCCCCTCTATCTCTTTTGCGGAGGCACCTGATAGTCCAATCTAAATTGGACGATAGCAGCCGGGGCGAGCGGCTATGTTAACCAACGGTAAGGCTTTGGCTTCTCCTTTAGGCGCCTCACCCTTACAAATACAATCAATCCGCTTACCCCACTTCATCAATGGGAAAGAATTGTTCCATGGTCAATTCTAGCCTCTCCCCAAGCGACACACGTCAGAAGAACAATCCAGCAACGGCGGGCCGGCTGAAGTTTTTGGACGGCTTACGGGGAATCGCAATTACTGGGGTCGTGTTGTATCACACCTTTTCGCGATGGCCAGAGTTGCTACCATCTGCTGCTAGATATAATAAAGTCGCAATATTCTTGTATGGAGGTTACGGAGTAGAGTTATTTTTCATGATATCAGGATTTGTTATTCTCATGACTCTGGAGAAATGCGCCTCATTTTATTCATTTATGTTCAGGCGTTGGGTGCGCTTATTTCCAGCGATGCTTTTTTGTTCGGTCATCATATATGCCACAGCACCGTTGCTTCCAGAAAGACCTCTTGGAGCGGTCGTCTTGAGGGACATTCTACCCGGTCTAACGTTCTTACAGCAGGACGTGTGGGAGAGTCTTCTCGGGCCAGGTCAAGGAATCGTGGAAGCGTCATTTTGGACGCTATTCGTTGAGATGAAATTTTATGTTCTGTTTGGGGCCGTTTATTTTGCTATAGGCGCCGAGATTGCGATAATTACGCTCATTTCACTGTTTAGTCTACATTCGGCTGTTGTCGTTCTCCATTTTCTCTGGAAGAATACCAGCTTTCCCGTTATAGACTTCGTTCAGGTTCTATTGAATGGGCTCAGCGCGGAATACTACGGCTGGTTCGCTGCCGGTGCATGTTTTTATCTTTATTTTAAAGACAAGAATCGGAATTGGGCATATTATGGAGCTGGCGTCACCTTGCTTTCAGCGGCGCTTTTCAAAGGTTCGCACGTGGATTTGAAGGTCGCATCGTTATTATTCGGGGCACTATTCATCCTTGCTATGATGAGTGGCTCATTCCGCAAGCTATTGGGCGCCCCTATTCTTGTCTTCGTCGGCTTTATAAGTTATCCGCTTTATCTAATGCATGAAAACATGGTGGTCGCGCTTTCCATAAGGCTAACGCATTGGGCTCCCCTAGTACCTTCCCTGCTGTTGCCCGTAATCCCGATTTGTCTGGTAGGCGGCTTAGCTTGGTTTGTTGCGAAATATATAGAGCCTCAAGCGAGACTTGCACTGCGGACAAATTTCTTAGGAACATATGCCATTTTGCTAAGAAAACCTCCACTACCTTCCTGCACCGTCGCGGGTAAGCATATCGGCAACGCCGGCGCAAGCGATTGAGCTTGTACCGGAGGCGAGCCGGGTTGTTTCTATAAAGCTTTCGTCTCCAGCTGGCGGTCACCCTCATTGGCTCGATTGAAATCGTAAAGAGCAGAACAATGTCGCAGCGGAATATGATCTTGGGCACTGCCGCTATGGCCGCCGGTAATGCCGTCCGTTTTATTCTTCAATTGCTGGCAATTCCTATCGTTGCACACCTTCTTGGACCAAAATCGTACGGTCTCGTCGCTCTCGCAAGTCCATTCTTCTACTTCTTATTGCTTTTTGGCGATCTCGGGCTCGGAGCAACGCTCGTGCGCGCTCAAGCTCTTTCGAGCCGCCAGGAATCGAGTGTCTTCTGGGCTATTTTCACGATTGCCTCCGGGCTCGCTGCCCTCGTGGTGGCTGGGGCACATCCTCTTGGCCGATTGCTGGGGCAGGCTGAAATCTCGCCGATACTCATGGGCTTCGCTCCGATCTTTCTTGTTGCTGCGGCCGGCGTCGTGCCCTCCGCGCGCCTGCAACGAGGCGGCCGCTTTAAAACGGTTGCGCTGATAGATACGCTAGCCGCTAGCTCCGGTGTTTGCGTTGCCATCATGGGCGCGCTGAGCGGGTGGGGGCCTTGGGCGCTCGTAGCCCAACAATGGGCCTTCTGGGCAGTCAAGGTTTCGTCCGTAATCATCGCGGCACGCTTCTACCCCATCTTGGCTTTCGATCGCCAAGCAGTCGAAAGCTCGCTCCATTTCGGCTCGGCGATCGTGGGTTCCAGTGTGGCCTCCTTTCTTGGGGCAAACCTCGACAACATTCTGATCGGCACAATCCTCGGTCCCGCGAAGCTCGGTTTTTATGCGGTCGCCTATCAATTCGTGAATATTCCGGGCATGGTCTTGGGCGCCGCGCATTATTCGCTCATGCCGGCCGTGTCGGCCGACCATCACAAGGGCATTTCACTCGAAAAAACATATATCGAGGCGCTTCGCCTGATGCTCCTCATCGCGGTTCCCGCACTCGCCGGGCTGGCCATCACCGCCGATATGCTGATCGCTTTGTTTTTTGGCGAAGGGTGGATGGAAATGGCGAGCCTAATATGGCTGCTCGCTCCGCTCGGCATTATCAATACAGTCTTTATCCTGAACGGAGCTGTCATGCTTGGCGCCGGGCGCTCGGGTGTTGAGTTTTGGACCACGATCATGCGGACAGCCGCAGCCGCAGCCGGAATTATCATCGGCATTTTCTGGGGCTCCCGGGGAGTCGCATGCGGAATTTCCGCCGCGGCGGCGTTCTCCGGCTTTTTCTATATGCGCATGGTTCTGCGGATCTGTGGAATTTCCGCCTATCGCGTTCTAGAAGCCGCCTCTGTGCCGTTAACGGCGGGCGCCGTAATGGCTTGCTCGGTTATTCTCGCGCGCGGCGTCCTGTTCGATGGCCTGACCGCTTCTCTCGCTCTCGCGCTCAGTATTGCAATGGGCGCCGCGATATATTTTCTCGGGCTCTTCTTCCTGTCACGGGAGAAGTTCGTCCAGGATATGACCACCGTGCGAAATCTGATTGCCAACAAAGCTTAAAGGCTCAAAGCCACATGATGCGCGAGAGATCCGGGAGCCCCTCCAAAACCGCGAATGACCTGCCAATCGGCGGAAAGCCGGAGTTCCCAGCCACAAACGCGTGGATCCGGGCGCTTCAGGCGACCGCGCCGATTGCAAAGGCACTGGATCGCACCTTTCCCATACTCATGGATGAGTTGGCGGAGCGCTTCGGCGATGCGCCTGCCCTTTTATCCCGTAATGGCGATTTGAACTACAGAGCCGCCGCGGAGCTGTCTAACCGCTACGCCCGCTGGGGACTGGGACAGGGATTTGCCAAAGGCGACTGCGTGGGGCTGCTCCTGCCCAATTGCTCCGAGTATATGCCTATTTGGCTGGGTTTGTCGGGCATCGGCTGCATCGTAGCGCTTATAAACGCAAACCTTGAGAGTGCCTCGCTGGCGCATTGCATCGATGCAGCCCGCCCAAAAGCTATAATTGCATCTCTAGAACACCTTGCTGCCCTCAAAGATGCCGGACCGTACCTCCATTGCCGTCCGCAAATTTGGGCGCATGGAGCAGGCGCTCCCGATTTGCCAAATGTGAGCGCTGCCGCGGCGGGCTTGCCGGGCGAACCGCTCGATTCCGCTCAGCGCCGGGATGTAACCATCAACGATCCGGCACTCTATATTTATACATCTGGGACGACGGGTCTGCCGAAGGCGGCAAAGGTTAGCCACTACAGGATCATGTCCTGGACGCACTGGTTTTCCGGGCTCATGGCCATCGCGCCGGACGATCGATTATACAATTGCTTGCCCATGTATCACAGCATCGGGGGCGTCGCTGCGCCGGGAGCGGTTTTGGCAGGTGGCGGATCGGTCCTGATACGCGAGAAATTCTCTGCGCGGAGCTTCTGGGAAGATGTTGCGGTGAACGAATGCACCATCTTCCAGTATATTGGGGAGCTTTGCCGTTATCTGGCCGGTAGTCCGCCCAGTGTCCATGAAAATCGCCACCGCTTGCGGCTTTGCTGCGGAAACGGATTGAGCGCACCTGTGTGGCAGGAGTTCCAGCGGCGTTTCAATATTGCCAATATCCTCGAATTCTACGCCGCAACAGAGGGCACATTCTCGCTTTATAATGTGGATGGCGTCCCAGGCTCCATCGGCCGCGTTCCACCGTTTCTCCCGCAGAGCTCTCAGATCAGGCTCGTAAAACATGATATTGAGAGCGGCGCTATCATGCGCGGCAGGGACGGCTTCGGCATTCCTTGCGAACCGGATGAGGCGGGCGAAGCGATCGGCCGTATTTCGGAAAACGCGGCGTCAAGGTTCGAAGGCTACACGACTGAAGCCGACACCGAAAAAAAGGTGCTGCGCGATGTGTTCCAGCAGGGTGACGCCTGGTTCAGAACCGGCGATCTCATGCGGAAGGACAAAAAGGGCTTTTATTATTTCGTAGACCGGATTGGCGATACTTTTCGCTGGAAGGGCGAGAACGTGTCCACGTCCGAGGTGCGCGATTGCCTGGCGGGCTTGCGTGGCGTTCTCGATGTGACCGTCTACGGCGTTGCGGTTCCGGGCTGCGAGGGGCGGGCAGGCATGGCGGTTCTCGTCACGGATGAATCCTTCGATATCGAGGGGCTTGGGGCCCATATGGAAGGCCGCTTGCCCTCTTATGCGAGGCCGCTTTTCTTGAGGCTCAAGGACAAGATCGAGGTCACGTCCACCTTCAAGCACAAGAAGTCCGATCTTGCGCGGGACGGCTTCGATCCACGGCGCATCGCCGATAGGCTCTACCTTCGCGATCCGCAAACGCAAGCCTATGTCACGCTTGACGCCGCGCTGTTCGGCCGGATTTCGGACGGCTCCATCCGGCTCTAATATCGAGCCCGGCGGAAGGCTTGCCCGGCTGTAAATCGTTGCAGGGGACACCGCAGTCCTGCGCACCCATTATGGCCAGCTGACGCCCGTTCGCCCATAAGCGGGGCTAATGCTGATAGATAGGAAGATACCCCAACGGTAAAGCGAACAATGCGCTCATTCCAATCAACCCTTGTGGACAGTAGCAAGCGTTAAAGCTCCGCATAAGCTAGAGCGCCTTCAATCGAACTTGAGCCGCAGGCCGTCATTCCCGCGAAGGCGGGAATCCATATTTGCATAGGCAGAACAAGATTTTATATGGATACCCGCATGCGCGGGTATGACAACTGGCGCCTCGGCTTTGAATGAATGTGCTCTAGGTCCGGCTCAAATCAGCTTTGGATAGGCGCATCAGATCCTAACCGGACACTCATTCTTTTGTGTTACCGTTCGAATCACAGTGAGTCAGCAGAACTCACACACAGTCACGGGGTTGGAAATGACCTATCGCGTAGATGAATATGAGGGAAGGCGGAGACGCCCGATTTGCCGCGAATCGAAGGAGGGGCTTCGCCGGGATCGCGACGGAGCGCATCCGGTTTTGGCGCCTCTTGCTTGGGCAGCTTGCCTCCTGCTCGGTGCTGCGTTCTGGATCGTTGTTATAGCGTCCATTTTTTGAGATTAGGACTAATCCAGCGGCGTATAAGGCTCCCTGATGGCCTTGTATCTTTTGTGCCTTCAAAGTAATAAGACTGGGCATATTCGGCATAATGGCGATAATGCGATCCGGGTTCGGCATAGAGCCGTAGTTCGCTCACATTTACCTTGTTCAGAACGACACCTAAGCTCTTATTATAGATTTCTGTATTGTTTGCCAAGATGTTCCTGACAATCTTCCGCGCTGTTTTGCGCCACTCTACAACAAGTACGAAACCGTCTATTTGAGGACCTATCGCGCGTGCGTCCAATACGGGTCCAAGCGGCGGCAGGTCGACCACGATATAGTCAAAGAGTTCCCGCGCCTCGGCCAAAAGCTGCTTCATGCGATCGGATGCAAGAAAATCGGAGGTATGCGACATTCTCGGCGGTATGACACAGGGAAGCATATAGAGTCCTGAGCGTTGCTCTGCCATCAGGAGGCTTTCAAGAGGCTCGCCGTACACCACCGCTTCCAATAATCCCTTAGAAGCTCCCGGTGCGAGCTGTTGGGTCAGCCTTGCCACGCGCATATCGGCATCGATAAGTAACGTCTTCTTTCCAAGTTGCGCCAAGAGTGACGCCAAGTTTTTGGATACCGTCGACTTTCCTTCGCCCGGCAACACCGATACCGTGCCAATAATTCTAGACCGGCTTCCTGCGATCTTGACGTCGGCCGCGAGCTTGACGGCGAGAAGTGTCTCGGCAAAGCTCGATGCAGGCCTTAGCAATGCATAGGAAGAAATGCCGAAGCTGGCGACGGTATATTTCGGATTGACTCGCGGAATGGTGCACGCTTCCTCGTCTGCTTCCTCCCCTTGTTCCGGCCCGGCGTAATTATCTGGCGCCTGCATGCGGCCGGTAATTTTTGGCAATATGCCGAGGCACTCCAGCCCGAGTTGGGACCGGATTTGATCCTCGCTTTGAAAGCCCTTCTCGCGGAGTTCCCTGAAGAAGCCGATGGCAGCACCTGCCGCGCCTCCGAGCAGACTAAAGAGAATGAATATAGCTATCTTTTTGGGGTGGCTAGGCGAATCGGGCACCGCCGCGCTCGTGATAATGCGCGCCTCGATAATAGGAAAGGATTGCTCCTGCAAAGCCTCATGGTAGCGCTGCAAATAGGTCTGGTACAGGTTGCGGTAGGTCTCCCCCTCGCGCTCCAGCTCGTGCAACGTGACAAGCGTCTTGTTCTGCGTCGCATTCAGCGCGACAATTCTCTCTAAATCGGCAGTGAGCGATTTCTCCCGCGTGCTTGCGATTTCCACTTCGCTCCGATAGCCTTCGGCGATGCGCGTCAACTCGTCGAACATCAGCGTTTCGTATTCGTTCATCTCGTCCCGCAAGTTTATTGCAGCCTGATGATCCTTGCCGAGCTTGACCACGATCTCTGCGTAGCGCTTCGAGGTTTCGAGGTATTTGCCCCGAAGCTGCTCGATAGCGGCGTTTCCGATGGCTTCCGACACGATCGCATGCGTTTGATGCCCCTTGATGATCGCATCGATGCGCCTGTAGCGGGCCTCGGCGCGCGCGCTCTCGCCGCGGGCTGTAACGAGCTGCGTATTGATTTCCGAAAGCTGCTGCTCGTTTACAAGCTTGCCGCCGGAGGAGATCAGGCCCGTCTCCTCACGAAACTTTTGAATAGCTAGATCGGAACTCAAGGCTTTAGTCTTGAGCTCGGACATCCGCTCTTCAAGCCACCGGCTCGCGAGCCTTGTCGCCTCGAACTTCGCATCGAGCTGATCGGCAAGGTAGGCTTCAGCAAAGGCATTTGCAAAACGGGCTGCTTGTTCCGGCTGCGGCGAGGTGTATGAAATTTGTAGCACCATCGTTCTTGCTACGCGCCGGATATCCATACCGTTCCGGACCAATTCCGCGGCCCTGCGCAGCCGCGCTCCCTCGTCGTCCGGCCTCAGCGTGTTTTGAGTCTGCACGACGGCCCGGCCTAAATATTGCATAATGTGGCGCCGAAGCTTTAAGAACTTGCCCTCGCGAGCAGGCGGGATCTGTCCAAATTCAGGCTCATTCAGGAGATCGAGGCTGCGAACGACCCTTGCGGAAATCTTCGCCGAGCGGAACAACTCGACTTGGCTGTCTACCAGCGTCGAGGCTATGTCGGCATTTGCGCTGTTTAAGTCGTAAGCATTCTCCACCGCCCTTATCCGGCGATTGTCAATCAGGACAAATGCGTCCGCAGTATAAAGCGGCTCCAGTTTAACAAGATACGCCATGCCTAGCACGAGCGCTATGGCAACCATGGCAGCGAAGACCGGAGCCTGCCGTCTTACAGCGGCGAGCAAGC
Source organism: Rhodomicrobium sp. (assembly GCA_052145435.1). GTDB lineage: Bacteria > Pseudomonadota > Alphaproteobacteria > Rhizobiales > Rhodomicrobiaceae > Rhodomicrobium. The sequence continues at coordinate 36,266 of JBKQOR010000091.1, forward strand.
GCTGCATATCGATCGCGTGCCCCGGAACCACCTCTGGATCTTGCGGCGGAGCGGGGTCGCTCCCCGCGATGAACTGACGTGGTAATTCAAGCATTACTAGTTCCGAAAAAGCCGAGCCTACGCATAAACTAGAAGTAGCCCGTGAGACTATAAAAACCGATTAATATTGATCAGCCCGCGTTGGCTTTTTCGCGGGTCCGAAGGTTCGCGCCGGTCTTATACCAACGCGCATAACGTTTGACTCACCCCCACCCTGTCCCTCTCCCGCCCCGAATCCGCTGGCGGATTCGGGCTTTCCCGGTTGCAAGCTCGCCAAGGCGAGCTTGCTGGGCGAGGGGACGCCTTCTCAACCGCTGCGGCCTGCCCCCTCTCCCCTCGCGGGAGAGGGTTGGGGTGAGGGGGGCTTGGCGGTCAATCATTTTGCTCGACGGTATTAGAGGCCAGGCGCGTTACCGTTTACGACGTAGGCGCCCCCATGCCGGGCTGCTGCGGCGCTTTGCGGGATATTGGCCCCAGTACTTACAATGGCATTTACATAGGTCAGGAATTTCGTGACTTCGACGCTCTCTGCGTTAGACACGTACAAGACGTCGCGATGACGCATGGGAAACTGCTGCGCAAAGAAGTAGCTGGAGGGGTCCCTAAAGTTTGCGCGATAGACAGTGGGAATAGCTGTTTGCGAGGGCGGGAATTTCGCCAAATCCACGCCAATCTTTGCAAGAATATCCCTGGTTTCCATGCGGTAAATGAAGACTTGACCGGGGTTCGCCTGATTATCCAGCAGGCCGCCTGCTTTCGCGACGCCTTCTGCAAGTGAAACGCGCTCTTGATCGAAGGAAAACTGGCCGGAGAGCCCGGTCAGCGCCGACGATGCCCCGATGCCGGCCGCGACGCCGACCGCTCCGAATGCGACAAAGCGGCGCGGCTCTCTATAAACGTAGAGTGTATCGCCTGGCATTGCATAAATATTCTCTTCGGGGTGCACCACCATGGAATTGAAGAACATGGTTGCTTTGCGGCCCCTGCGCTGGATCGTAACGTAGAGCTCGTAGCCGGGATATTTGGGCCCGCCCGCTAAGGCGATCACGTCGAGAATCCGCTGTCCGTTCTGAGTAAGCCTGACCTTTTTTGGCGTGTTTACCTCGCCGACCACAGCAACCGTGGCAGCGACCTGATCGGCCATCGAGGCAACCACCTTCGGTTCGATAGCCCGGTTGCGCAGACGCTGCTCTATCTCATGCTCGATTTCCGGCAAGGAATGTCCGGCAACTTTGACATCGCCCGCATAAGGCACCGAGAGTATGCCGCGATGATCCACGGTCTGGACCGGCAAAGTCACATAATTCCCTGGCCGCACACCGGCGTCGGCTGGAATGAACAGGCCCCCGCTTTTCGATTCGAAAACTGTGAGCTGCAGCACGTCACCGGGGCCAACCAAAACCTCCGGTGAAGGGCCGTGGCCTTTACCGAAGGTTCTAAAAAACGAGTCGGCGTCGATGTCGTAGGTGACACGAACGACAGATTGGTTGAGATCGACCAGCGCGTATTCGAACGCGACCGCGTCCGGTGGATTGGCGGCGTATGTCGCAGCGCCCGCTAAAATATCCCCGTGCCGCGGCCCGCTTACCGGCAGCTCCGCGCAAGCCGGCAGCAGCATGCAGAGCCCCAGGGCCCCCCAAATCGGTTTCCGTTTCATAATGTGCCCAAATCTCGTGCCACATGAGGACGCACACTAACGAAACGCAAAACTTCCCAAGCGAACTCAACTCGCCCATTCAACCCTTTGCTCCGATTCGCTACACCCTGCAAAGTTAACGCCTGTTTTCCCCGTCACTGCTACCTGCATATGTTCTGTGGGTGTGGCACTTTTGTCCGCAGCGGTGTCGTTCGGCGAACTAAGTGTATTAACCAAGCGCGCATCAATTGAGCGGCTGCCAGTCTTTGCGATGGAAGGCGGCTGCGCGGTTCGCTATAGCTTTCCTGACTAGCTTCTAACGATTGCCGCAAGCTTAGAGGGCCCGGATGCTGCAACGAATTAAAAGCGCAGCGCGGATCAGGTCGGCGCGGGCTTTTCCAGCGAAACTGCGCCGCATATCTCTTTCAGCGCCCGTTGCCTCGGTCAGCTTCGATGACTTTGCACGCAGTGCCTGGACGGCCGGGGGCGACATCATTGAGGCCGCCGGAGCGCGGGCCACTTATTACACGTCTGGCGGTTTCTGCCGCCAGACGATCGATGGGCTTGAATATTTCACCGAGGCGGACCTCGCGGAACTCCATGAACGCGGTCATGAAGCCGCCTGCCACACCTTCGCTCACTCCGCACTTCCACAAGAATCTCAAAGCGCTATCTTCGGCGACCTCGCGCGAAACGCGGCATTTCTTCGAAGTGCGACAGGGCAAGGAGAAATACGTTCTTTCGCCTATCCATACGGCGCTGCGAGCATTCGAACGAAGCTGCTCCTTAGGAACCGGTTCCCCTCCTGCCGCGGGATCGAACCCGGCATCAACGCCGGCTTGACCGACTTTTCCCAGTTACGTGCGCTATGCCTTCAGACTCATTTTTTGAAAGATTTTTCTGTCGCGCGTCTCGTGGATGAAGTCTGCTCACGGAAGGGCTGGCTCATTTTCGTCGCCCACGATGTTTCCTCGAAGCCCACGCCTTATGGGTGCACACCCAATATGTTAAGAGAGGCCGTTGAAGCAGTCCGCAGAGCGGGTATTGAGTTGCTTACCGTTGGAGAAGTGCTGAACAGGCTCGATTCTGATGAGATGCGTAAGCGTCACGTGAGCGGCGCGGCTTTGACGGCTTGACAGGAGGCGTGTTAGGCAGCGACGCTAAGCGTCGCAGGTTTAGCGATATTCCAGGGCAGCAGGGCTTCGTTCGCGTTGATGGGATGCTCGCCGATGCATTGTTTGTACCCGGCGCCAGCGCCTCCTCCATGATCGGCGCCTTCGCCTCCGCCGGCCACTTCCGCCGCCATTCCACTACCTGAAAGATATCAAGCTGCTTCTTGTGCATTACCGTCCTTACTCACGTGAGTATGGACGCTAAGCCAGACGATCCGGGCCGTCAGTACAAGGCAGCCATCAGCGGTTGTTTACTGAGCATTTGCGCGCCAAGCTTGTACAGGCCTGACCGTTACACGGGGGTCAAGAGCGATTTTGCCTTTCGCCTGCGTCTACTTTCTTTTGTCCGGACTTAGTCCGAAAATATATCCGGCGTACCGGACCGTGCGGATGGGATCGCGATCCCGGCCGCGATTGAGCGCGCGGCGCAGACGTCCAACATACACATCCACCGTCCGCGGGTGAATCGCGGCAGTTTCGGTCCAGCCTGCGGCGCGGAGCTGTTCGCGGGAAAGCAGGCGGCCGGCATTCTCCATCATAAAAGCGAGCAGCCTAAACTCTGTCGGACCGATACGGACCTCGCGCACACCGCGCGTTACCCGGTAGTTCGCCGCGTCGAGCGAAATATCGCCTATTCGCAGAGCCGGCAACGGCGCCGGCTTGGGGCTGCCGCGTTGTCCGGATGAGGTATCGAGTTGCCGTGACATCGAAGGGCTATGCCGCCGGCCGTGCGCGCGACCCCATCCCGGACGCTAGCCGAAGCGCCCGGTGATGTAGTCTTGCGTCCGTTTGTCGGACGGGTTCGTGAAGAGCTGCTCGGTCGTGCCGAACTCAACCAGCTCGCCGAGATACATGAACGCGACATATTGAGACACGCGGCCGGCTTGCTGCATGTTGTGCGTCACGATGGCAATGGTGAAATCGCTACGAAGCTCGTCGATCAACTCCTCTACTTTGGCCGTGGAGATCGGGTCGAGCGCAGACGCCGGCTCATCGAGGAGAATGACCTCGGGCTGCAGCGCGACCGTGCGCGCGATGCAAAGCCGTTGCTGCTGTCCGCCTGAGAGACTGAGGCCGCTTGCCTGGAGCTTGTCTTTAACCTCTGGCCACAGCGCCGCCTTTTCCAAGGCGAATTGAACGCGATCGTCGATTTCCGATTTTGGCAGCTTCTCGTAAAGGCGAACGCCGAAAGCGATGTTCTCATAGATGGTCATTGGGAAGGGGGTCGGCTTCTGGAAGACCATCCCGATGCGCGAACGCAGGAGGTTGATGTCGATTCCGGGAGCAAGGATGTCCTCGCCATCGAACATGACCTGGCCTTCTGCCCGCTGGTTCGGATAGAGGTCGTACATCCGGTTTAGAATGCGAAGCAAGGTCGATTTGCCGCAGCCGGAAGGCCCAATAAATGCTGTCACGGTGCGGTCGTAGATCGGCATGTTGACGTTCTTCAGGGCCTTCGACGGACCGTAATAGAAGTCAAGGTTACGGATGCTGATCCGCTCTTTGCCATTTGCGTCAGTGTTCATGATTTTACTCCGGAAGAGCCGAGCCAGCGCGCCAAAACGCTAAGTGTCAAAACCGCGGCGGTGATGAGTAGCGCTCCAGTCCAAGCAAGGTCTTGCCACCTTTCGTAAGGACTAAGCGCAAACTGAAATATCACCGAAGGGAGGCTCGACATCGGAGCGTTGAGGTCTGTGCTAAAAAACTGATTGTTCAGCGCCGTGAAGAGCAACGGTGCCGTCTCCCCGCTGATGCGGGCAACAGCAAGCAAGACGCCCGTGATCATCCCAGCCATCGCCGCCTTATACGCGACATGCCGGATCACGAGCGAGCGCGGCATACCGATTGCGCTGGCCGCCTCCCGCAATTGGTTCGGCACGAGCAGCAGCATGTTCTCCGTTGTACGCACCACAATCGGTATCACAAGAACGGCAAGCGAAACCGCGCCCGCAATTCCAGAGAAATGGCCCATGGGACGGACCATGATCCCGTAGACGAAAAGGCCCATCACGATCGAGGGAGCGCTCAGAAGGATATCGTTGATGAAGCGAACCACATGGGTGATGCGCGAATTCCGTCCATATTCCGCCATGTACGTTCCGGCGAGGATACCGATGGGCGTGCCGATCACCGTGCCAAGGAATGTGAGGATAAGGCTGCCGACGATAGCGTTCTTTAAGCCGCCGCCGGGTGCGCCTGGAGGCGGGACGTCCTGTGTGAAGAGCTGCGCGGACAAGCTGCCCGCTCCCCGATAAATAAGCGTGCCGAGGATGACGAACAGAACCGCGATCCCGAGCGCTGAAGCGGCCCAGCACAGGCCCATCACGAAGATGCTCTTGCGCCGCCGGCGGCGGTATTTTGCCAAGTTTTTTGTCATTACGAACCAGCCGATCTCTCAAGGCGCATGAGGAGAAGCCGCGCAAGCGCGAGGACGATGAATGTGATAATGAAGAGGATCAAGCCGAGAGCGATGAGCGAGGAGGTGTAGAGGTCGCCCGTTGCCTCGGTGAACTCGTTGGCGATTGTAGCCGAGATGGTCGTTCCGGGCGCAAGGAGCGAGGCGCTCAGCCGGTGCGCGTTTCCAATGACGAAGGTCACCGCCATGGTTTCACCCAACGCGCGCCCAAGCCCAAGCATCACGCCACCGAGAAGGCCCACGCTTGTATAAGGGATTACGACGGAGCGGATCACTTCCCAGGTCGTGCAGCCGATGCCGAAGGCGGACTCCTTCAGTAGCACTGGCACGGTCTCGAAGACGTCACGGCTGACGGCTGTGATGAAGGGAAGCACCATAATGGCCAAAATCAAGCTGGCGGTCAGGACTCCGATGCCATAAGGCGGCCCGGCAAACAGGCTCGAAAGAATAGGCACATTGCCAAAGGCACCGATAAGGGCGGGCTGCACACGCTCTTGCAGGAAGGGGGCGAACACGAACAAGCCCCAAATGCCGTAAATGATGCTGGGGACGCCCGCGAGCAGCTCTATGGCAATGCCGATGGGGCGGCGCAGGATTGGCGGGCAGAGTTCCGTCAAAAAGATCGCGGCGCCGAGACCGATTGGAACCGCTATGAGCATCGCAATAAAGGATGTGACAAGGGTGCCGACGATAGGCGCGCGGGCGCCGAATTTCTCGGTAACGGGGTTCCAGGATTCCGTCACGAAAAAATCGAGGCCGAAGGTTTGAAAGGCCAGCGCCGCGCCCATGACAAGCGATGCAAAGATTGCGCCCAGCACGATCAGCACGCCTATAGCCGATGCTTTTGTAACTGCCCTGAAGACAGCATCGCCGCGGCCTAAACGCTTGAGAACCCGGGCCCGGTCCGAGGCCAGGGCAATACCGGAAATATCGTGAATTGTCATATCAACCAAGGTCTTGACCCGCCTTCGGTCTGTTTCCGGGACGCTATGAAATAGGACCGGCCATGGCCGGTCCTACAAAGGTTCGCGTTTTACTTCGCGGCGTAAACCGGCTTGCCGCCGGCATCTTTAATCTCACTCCAGCGCGACTGGACAAGCGTTTTCACATTCGCAGGCATCGCAACATATTCGAGGTCCGATGCAGCCTTGTCGCCATTCGCATAAGCCCAAGCGAAGAACTTCAGCGCCTCGCCTGCCGCGGCAGCGTCTGCCACTTGCTTCGGCATCAGGATGAAGGTCGAAGCCGAGATCGGCCAGGAGTTCGCACCGGGCTGGTCAGTGATGATGAGATAAAAGCCGTCGCTATGCTCCCAATCCGCGTTGGCAGCGGCAGCCTGAACGGTTTCGCCGTTAGCCTCGACGGCGTTGCCGTCCTTGTTCACCATTTTCGTGGTGGTGAGCTTGTTCTGCTTGGCATAGGCTGTTTCGACATAGCCGATCGAATTTTTGGCTTGCTGAACGTTGTTGGCGACGCCCTCGTTGCCCTTCGCGCCAATGCCGGCCGGCCACTCCACCGAGGTTGCCGAGCCAACCTTCGATTTCCAATCCGCGCTGACCTTATCGAGGTAGTTCGTGAAGTTGAAGGTCGTGCCCGATCCGTCGGAGCGGTGAACGACCACAATCGCGGCGGACGGCAGCTTGACGCCCGGATTGAGCTTCTTGATCGCGGCGTCATCCCAGGCTTTGATGTCGCCGAGGAAGATTTTCGCGAGCGTCGTCCCATCGAGGGTAATCTCGTTGGCCTTGATGCCCTCGAGGTTCACGACCGGAACGATGCCGCCCATGACCATCGGCCACTGCGTGAGATCGCCGCCAGCGGCACGTTCTTTTGCGGTGAGAGGCTTATCGGAGGCGCCGAACGTCACTGTCCGCGCGGTGATCTGCTTGATGCCGCCGCCAGAACCGATCGACTGGTAGTTAAGTCCGTTGCCCGTTTCCTTCTTATAGGAATCGGCCCATTTCGCATAAATTGGGTAGGGGAAAGTGGCGCCCGCGCCCGAAATATCGGCTGCCTTCACCGGGACCGACGCTATCGCGACGGAGACCGCGGCGCCCATAAGAAGCGCCTTAATGGATGATGTCACGCTTTTAGCTCCCATGCTTGGGGCGCTGAGCCCCGCTAAGACCACTGCAAATGGCTTGGCGAAGCTAGACCCCATATGTAACACCTAGAAGACAGTGTATGTGTTTGATTTAAAACGGAAACTTCTCCAAACCGGCAAGACCGCCCCCGTAACGCATGCGGTCTCGCCGCTGCTGCTCGAAGCACAAAGCATTGAACCGCCGCAGCTGCGCCGTTCCTTGCCCTTGGCGGGAGAAAGCTAAGCAAACTTTCTTATCCTCGCCAACGGATGTGAGTAGGGTCAACCTCGCGGGGGTTGTACCAGGCCGAGCGGTCAGTTCGGGTCATAGACCGCGATGTCTGTTGCCAGGGGTAGACCGGGCTAGCAAAGTGCATGCTTAGTTGCCGTTCACAGCGATACCCTCGATGCCAAGCGAATTTCTAATTTTCTTCAGCCTTGGGCCAACTTCCGACGTTTACTTACGCGAATGTAGACAGGCCTAAGCTCGTTGTCGCTCCTCAACACCCTATTACGGCTTCCTCCATGCGGGCAAACGGCGCCCAAGCTTGTTTTGATGCTAGTCAACAGGCTTCGAAATTCTGATGACGCTTGCGCCGGACGGAAGCCGGCCCACTCCCGTGCGACATATCGGGCTCGAAGCGATTAGCCCCTCGAAATTGAGGCTTTATGCTTGCGCCTTTGACCTGAATTGGCGAAGTCTTCGGCGATGCATGTCCGCTCGGGATTTGCATCATCTTTTTTGACATTGTTAACTGGATCAGCCGCATGACAGAAGAGCCTCTTGCAAGCCATGCCATGGACACATCACTGGCCGGCGGCAGCGCCCCATCAAAATCCAAAGCTCAAAAGCCCCCGAATGTGGCAACGGCGAAAAGGGCTCGCAGGATTGGGCTCGTATATCTCTCTTTTCTCGCATTGGCAGTTGGGATTGCGACAGGGCTAGGTGCGGTTTTATTCCGTGCACTCATCAGTGTCATTCACAATATTCTGTTCCTGGGCCAGATCAGCTTTCGTTACGATGCGAACATTTTTACTCCCGCGGGCCCTTGGGGGCCTTTGGTCATCCTGGTTCCAGTCGCCGGCGGGCTAGCCGTAACCTTCCTCGTAAACAATTTTGCACCTGAAGCAAGGGGGCATGGGGTACCCGAGGTAATGGACGCCATTTACTACCGCAGCGGCGTAATCAGGCCCATCGTCGCGGTAGTCAAGTCGATAGCCTCGGCGATTTCCATCGGTAGCGGGGCTGGCGTTGGACGTGAAGGTCCCATCATTCAGATTGGTTCCGCGCTCGGCTCCACGCTGGGACAGATCGTTAACATGCTTCCTAGCGAACGCATTATCTTGGTCGCATCGGGTGCTGCCGCCGGAATTGCAGCGACTTTCAACACTCCCATCGGCGGGGTCATGTTTGCCATCGAGATCATGATGCCCGAAGTTAGTTCCCGCACCTTTATGCCGGTCGCCATTGCCACCGGCACTGCGACTTTCATGGGCCGGTATTTTTTCGGCCCGCAGCCTGCCTTTTTAGTGCCGGCGCTTCCGCCTCTCCAAGTCGATGCCGCTGCGGCGATTACGCTGTGCCTCTTTGCCTCGCTCGGAGCCATTACGGGCTTGGCGGCGGCCAGCTTTATCAGGGGGTTGCACCTTCTCGAAGACCAGTTCGACAAAATCAAACAGCGCTACTTGAGGCATGCGGCAGGGATGCTGATAGTCGGCGTCCTCATTTATGCGCTGCAACAGAATTTCGGCCACTACTACGTCGAGGGCGTCGGCTACTCCACCATTCAGGCCCTGCTGCTCGGCCAGCTGGCCGGAGCGGGGCTGCTTATTTTGCTTTTCTTTTGCAAGCTTCTGGCAACCTCGCTCAGCATCGGGTCCGGCGCATCCGGCGGAATATTCTCCCCATCTCTCTTTATGGGAGCAACCATTGGCGGAGCGTTTGGGACCATCCTCTCAGCGCTTCCCTTGCCGCTCACTATCGATATCCCGTCTTTTGCTATCGTCGGGATGGGCGCGATGGTGGGAGGGTCCACCGGCGCGCTGATGACCGCCGTTACCATGATTTTTGAAATGACGCTCGACTATACGATCGTGCTGCCTATGATTCTCGCGGTCGCTATGAGTGTTGGCGTGCGGCGCCTGCTTTCGCGCGAGAATATCTATACCGCAAAACTCGAACGGCGCGGGCATGTGATACCGAAGGCGCTCCACGCCAATATGTACATGGTCCGCCCTGCCAACGAAGTTATGGAAACCGATGTCGTAATTGCGCCGGCGGACATGAGCTTCGAAACGTTCCTCCTCCTGCCCGGCCATAATGACCGGCTTCGGCATGTTGTCGTCTGCGACGGTAATCGCATTGCCGGCGTGCTGCGGGTAAATACGGCGCTAAGGGAGCCCTGCGAGGAAAGACAAACCGTTACCCTGGCTGAGCTTGCAAGCCGTCATTTTACCATCGTGCGCGAGAATGACGTTGTTTACGACGTTATAAAACGCATCTGGCGAAAAGACGCCATAATGGCGCTCGTCGTGCGAGGCCGAGGGGTGGCGCGTCCTAAGGACGTTTCTGGAGTGATTACGAAGGAGCACGTCGCAGATTCTGTCGCCAGCAGCATCGTGACGTACGCACATTGAACCTCAGTGACAGCGAGGCGCTGCAAGACAACTCGACCTTCCGCTTTGGGTCA
>JBKQOR010000092.1:0-96269 GCA_052145435.1 Rhodomicrobium sp.
AGCCGTTCGCTTGCCGTGGTCGAGCCTATTCACGGCCAAGCGATACTGAAGGAACTGAAGCTACCGGCGATCGAGCCGGGTGACGGCGGGGAGACACCCGTCGTGTTCGCTGGGTTTCCCTCGGCAAACTGCGCCTCGACTTCAGCGGTGCTAGAGACGGCCGATTCCGAGGCCGGTACAAAGCTGCTCAAGCTGTGGGCCTCCATGGATCAGGAAGGCGCCTGGTGGCTGCCAACGCCGTTCAGCATTAGCAAGCTGAACTTTTCCTACAAATCGCGTTAGGGTCTATCCGGCCTCGATTGAATCAAAGCCTGACCCTAGTTTCTTTTCGGAAAACCGCCTCAAACTTTTCCGGAAGCACTCCAGGCGCACGGCTTCTCATCGCAAGCGATTGAGAAACAAGGAGAAAATTCTGCGGCTATCCAGGAACCTCGGGTTAATCAGAAAAAGCTCGCCCCCTCGGCCGTCCTCAAATGGGAGGCGTTAGGCGACGGTGGAACAGCCCAGGAACGGAATTAGTAAAACACGGCGTTGCGGATTGTAAAACGCGCTCCGTGTTCTGCTTTGTTCCGCGCTTAAGTCTTTGATTTTGATGGTGGGCGCACAAGGATTCGAACCTTGGACCCGCTGATTAAGAGTCAGCTGCTCTACCAACTGAGCTATGCGCCCGCTTTCGCGAGAGCGTAGGTATAATGCGATTGCGCCTGCCTGTCTACCGCGTTTGCCTAAGCGGGCTCGGCGTTTGCAAGAGGAGGCTCAGTAAAGGCGGGAGAGCCCTTATCGGGGGACGATTGGCTTGCCGGAGTGGTGGCAATAGCGCCGGGCAACACCTCAGGCGTAAGCGCTCCAAGGGAAACGTAGATCTTCAAAAGATCGTCGACCTTCATCTCGGGCACAGCGGTGACGGCTGCCTCGGGCACCAGAACGAGCCCTCCAGACATAGGGATCGGCGCGGTCGGAAGATAAACGAGCCTGCGGCGCTCGCCGGCGATATTATAGACATGCTGGCTCGCGAGAAGGGCGAGCACATCGACGCCGTTCGCCGCGCCGCCGAACCGGCAGGACACAACGCTCATGCTGGAAAGATCGCCAGGCGCGCCCGTTCCGCGGTCTGTCGCAAGCCGCACCACCCGCGAAACGGGGCTATAGATCGACCGGATGAGCGGCACGCGGGTGAGCAGACGGTCGAGGTAATCCTGGATGATGTGCTTGGCGCGCGTTTTGACGATCAGGCCCAAAAACCATATGCCGATCAGCGCGATACCGATCCCGAGCCAAAAAGCGAGCGTATCTTGATTGGGAAGGCCCAGAAGATAGTTCCCGCCCCGCGTGAGCAGATCGCCCAGGACCGTGCCGGGCCCGATGGCGCCGCGCACCAAATTAACGATCCACGCCACGATCACGACCGTGAGAACGATTGGCATAAGAAAAAGAAGGCCCGCGAGGAATGAGCCGATAACGCTCGTGCGCCAGAAGCGGGAAATCCAATTCACCATGCGCGAACTCCTCGGTGGCAAAGACTGCCGGATAGCGGACCGGCGATTTCGCATTATAGCGCGAACGCGTGACTTTCGGATGATAGAAGTGGCGCCCCGCGGGAATCCAGTAATCGGGATGTTAAAGAGCCGCGAAATCGACGGCAGAGCGAAGCGCTTACTTGGGTCCCCGCCACCGCCGCGTGGCCATCCGCTCCGCAGCGAGCGTGCGAGGTCTTCGCGGCGCGTACAATGGAGCGCCAAGGTGGGAGCCGAGAAAATGTCCGCGATGGCAAGTCCGCCGAAGTTGCTTGCTCAAAAGGAGGAGACCTGCAAAAAAAGGGCGCCATCGGAGGGCGCGGGGAAAGTGCTCCCCCCTTGAGCCGCTTTACATAGCTGGGAAGGGTTTAGCCAAGAGCCATGGCGGCCGGGCGCGAATAGATAAGTATTCGTCAAGATAAATATCACATAAAAATGCCGGTTTCGTACAAGAACCTTTCAACGTTTGAGCTCAGAGGTAGATCGCATGCAAACTGAATGTTTGATCGTGACCCAATGCTTCTACCCCGATGTGGGGGGCATCGAAGGGCTCATGACGGCGCTCGCCGATCAATGCGTTGCAGCAGGGCGAACCGTCACCGTCATCGCCGATCGCGTCCGGAGCAAAGAGGCTACCCCCTCTCCCGGCAAGCCCTACACGATCGCCCGCTTCGGCGGGCCGCGGCCTTGGCGGCGCTGGCGGAAGAAGGCTTGCATCGCGGGCATCGTGCGCGAGCGAGGTTCTGGGATCGCTGGCATTTTTGCCGATTCCTGGAAGAGCATCGAAGCCCTTCCGTCTGGCCTCAAGACACCGGTGAGTGTGCTGGCGCATGGCATGGAATTTCCGCTCGACGCCTCGTCCGCCAAGAAACGGCGCGTCTCGGCCGCGCTTGCGCGATGTGACGCGGTCATCGCAAACTCGCACTACACAGCCGGTCTCGTCCTTCCCTATCTGGCCGGACACGCCAATAAGCTGCAAATCGTCCTCCCGCCCTGCCCGCCTGTCATGGAGCCTGAGTCTGGCGCTTTGGCCGCAATCAGGCACCGGATTGCGGGCCGTCACCCGGTCATCGCCACAGTGGCCCGGCTTGAGCCGCGCAAGGGCGTGGATGCCGTGATCCGCGCGATGCCGGAAGTGTTACAGCGTCATCCCGGCTGCGTTTATGCTATCGCCGGCGCTGGCGCGGACCGGCCGCGGCTGGAGGAGTTGGCAAAGGGGCTTAACGTGCAACAGGCGGTTCTCTTTCTCGGCCGGGTGAGCAACGCTGAGAAAATGGCGTTGCTGGCCCAAGCGGACGTCTTCGCCATGCCGGTCCGGCGCGAGGGGCGCTCCGTCGAGGGCTTCGGGCTGAGCTATTTGGAAGCGGGCTGGTTCGGCGTGCCTTCGCTCGCCGGACGCGACGGAGGTGCGGCCGATGCGGTTCTCGATGGCGAAACCGGCATCGTCTGCGACGGCACAAGCCCGTGCGAGGTCACGCGCAGCCTGCTCGCTCTTCTCGATGACGAAGGGTTTAGAAAGCGCCTCGGCGCCGCCGCTCAGCAAAGGGCCAAGCTCGATTTATCTTGGCCCTTGGCGATTGAACGCTTTCTGGCAAGTTTCAGCCCTGCCGGCCGATAGCTGCGCGCGGGGTACCGGCTCCGGTTGAATGCTTGCGCGCCCGTAATCCCGGAACGGCGCTCGCGCCGTATCCGGGATCTTAACAGGCGCCGGCATTTGCAAAGATCCCGGATAATGCCTCCGGCATTTCCGGGATGACGGGTAGCCGGCACCGTTGTAAACTGAATAAGCCCGCGCGAAGACTGCGACCGTTTGTGGATCTGAAAGCAGCCGATCAAAGGCCGGCGCAATTTGCTGGAGTTGACCCAAACGCGACATTTGGAAAAAAACATTCAGCGGACGCCCATGATCTTTGGCTGTTCGTGACCGGCGGCGAAGCCAATCGTGCGCTAAAAGCGGGCGATCTCGTTAAGGCCGAGCGCATTCATAGCCGGATCGCAGCGAGCTTTGAGGCCGCAACAGCAAAAAAGCAAACAAAAATCTCGCCACCGCCTACAATAATCTCGGCATTGTGGCGCAAGATCGCGGCCGCCTTGACGAGGCCGACGGCTGGTATAAGAAATCCCTCGCCATCCACGAAGCGCTGGGCGATCAGCCGGGCATAGCATCGATCTACCACCAGCTCGGCAATGTGTCGTATCTTGGTGGCTGTCTCGACGAAGCCGAGGGCTGGTTTAAGAAGTCCCTCGCTATCTACGAGGCACTAGGCGACAAGCTGAGCATGGTCAAGACGCTGGCGCAATTGGGCAATCTCAAAGCCGCCCGAGGCAATCAGGTTGCCGCTTTGGCCTTTGCCATCAAGGCTTGTGCGCCGTTCGAGGACTTTCCCAACAGGCACTCGTCCGCGCCTCTCGACCTCGCCCACTTCTGGCAAACGCTCGGCCCAACAGCAGTCGCCGAAGCCTGGCAGAAGGAAACCGGGCAGCCGCTACCGCAAAGCATTGCCGAGGCCGTGACCGCAATGGCAGCCGAACTCGCCAAGCAACCCCAAAAGGAGCTTCCATGACCGCCAATCACATTGCCCGCATGACCGCCAAACGCTTGATGCCAAAGTTTGGGGATGACCTGCCGTTCGCCGTCGAGAAGGTCATCCAGAGCGACACGGTCGAGCCCGGTCAATTCGATCTTGGCGCAGTGGCGGCCCTTGCGGGCATCGCCACGCTCATCGTGCAATGCGCGCAATTCGCGTTCGACTGGAAGAATAGAAACGGCGGCAAGATGGACATCGAGGCGCTGAAGCGCGAGTTGCGGCTGGAACTGGGGCTGCCGGACGGTGTGCCCGAAAAGGCGCGGGACGAAATCATCGACGCCGTCGCCGGGGAGACGGAAGCCGAAGAATAAGCCGGGCCTACTTACTTATTTGGCTTACATCCGATGTCTCTTGTTGGCCCGTTCTTCTGGATCGCCACATTTCGGGCGGTTCCGGTGCTGAGGCGTAAGCCGACGAAATCGCAAGCGAACTCTCGGGCCATGGCCATTGTCGCGCTGCCGTGAGCTAACGTGCCGTTCGGGGTCAGCGGCTTACCTCGCCCGGCGCGGCTGATCCAGGCGGATGCCGGCAACAGTGCTCAATCCCTGCCGGACATCGTCCGCACGTCTTTTAAACCATCCGCCCCCAGAACTCGCGGATCAACCTGCGCACCTCAGCCGCCTCCGCAGCCCCGTTAATCGCGCTGTGAAACTCCGCCGCCCCTGGCAGCCGCGCGCTGTACCAGCCGAGATGCTTCCGCGCGATCCGCACACCCGCGCGCTCACCGTAGTAGGCCAGCATCGCCTCGAAATGCTCCACCACCGTTTCGAACTGCACGCGCAACTCCGGCTCGCCCGGCGCGGCCCTCCCGCGCAGAAACGCCGCCGCCTGCGCGATGATCCACGGCCGTCCGTATGCCCCGCGCCCGATCATCACGCCATCGGCCCCGGACAGCGCGAGCGCGCGCACCGCATCGGCGCAACTGCGAATGTCGCCGTTCACCAAGACAGGAATGGAAGCGGCTTCCTTGACCTGCCGCACAAAGCCCCAATTGGCCTCGCCGCCGTAGAACTGGCAGCGCGTGCGGCCATGGACGGTGACCATGCCGATCCCGCACTCCTCTGCGATTTTCGCCAGACGGGGCGCGTTGAGATGGTCCGGACTCCACCCCATCCTCATCTTGAGTGTCACCGGCAGCTTCACCGCCTTCACCACCGCCTCGAAAATTTTCGCCGCGTGTGCCTCGTCGCGCATCAGCGCCGCCCCCGCGAGGTCTTTGACCACCTTTTTCACCGGGCAGCCGAAATTGAGGTCGATGATATCCGCGCCGCGATCCTCGGCCACACGGGCTGCTTCGGCCATGATTTCTGGCTCGCGCCCCGCCAGCTGCACCGCCAGGAGTCCCTCATCCGCCTCCCGCTCCGGCATTCTCAGCGTCTTGCGGTGCCCGCGAACCACCACCTTGCTGGCAAGCATCTCGGTCACAACCAGCTCCGCTCCGAATTTCCTGACGATGCGGCGAAACGGCGGATCGGTGACCCCGGACATCGGCGCGAGAACAACGGGGCTCTGAAGCGTCACTCCGCCGAGCCGGATGGGCTGCAATCGCGCCTCGCCTTCGGTGAAATGCGCCGCGTTATCTAGCATGGGGGTCGGGCCGCCACCCGGGGCTTGCCAAGCAAAGAGACAGCAAGACGCAGTCTTTACTCGGGCCTGTGCATGATAAGCACCTGCAAATTCCGGTCCGGCGTATAATCCTTGTAGCGCGCGTCGAATTGCGTAGGCCCGATCTTTTTCACCCCCGTAGCGCAGAAGCTGACTAGGCTGTCCGGCTTGCCCTTATCGACAACAAGGCGGAAATCCTTGATCGGTCCGGCCCAGTTGGCACCCGTCACCAGCACATATTCAAGCTCAGTTTCAGGAATGAGCCTGTTGCCGCCGGTAGCTTTTTGCGCACGCAGCACTGCGGCCAAGAAATCGCTGTCCGTGCAATAGCGCGTTTTGTACTCCGCAAGGATTTGCGCGTTGAACCCGCGATCCCCGCTTAGGAGATAGCCCACATTGCCGCCAACGAACGGCATATAGCGGTGCTCGACAATCAGCTCCTTCCGCGCCGGAAAAAACTGCTCCCAGTGGAACGCCGTTTTGAGCGTCCATTTGGGCACCACAGACTTCACCATGCCTTTTCCGAAATCGGTCTCTTCCTCCCGGACGATGCCTGCCTTCACAAGCCCGGCTTGCTGCTCCGGGCTCAGCGCGTTGAGCGCTTTCTGGGTGCTCTCATGGGCTGGCGACAACGGAATATGGAGGCTTTTCAGCAAGTCCGTGTAATCGGTGCCGTTCAGAACGGCGCTGCTCGATGCCGCTCGCAACAGGCTTTCCGTCGACCTTTGTTTCGAAACCTAAGAAATTAACCGGATCATCGCCGGGCACGGCGTATTCGTTGTCCTCGAGCGCCGGCAAATCGGGAATGGGAAACGCCACAAGCGTCCTGATGTCTGCCTTGGAGGTGTTGAAAAAGGAGTAGCGGACCCGGATTTCCTTTTCCGACACATACAGGTCTTCCGAGCGCATTTCGATATCGGCCGAGCGCGTCAGCACGAGTCCGCCAACCGCCAGATAGCCGGTCGAATCATTCGCCAGCGTGGGCAGGGCGCCGGCGAGGTCAAGCATAAGCAATAGCAATGGTGCAATTCTTATTCTCATGGGCCTCCCTCGTTATGACTGCGGAAGGTTTATCTGCGAGCCCGGCATGTGTCATTTTTTTTGAGTGGCGTTTAAACCTTCCCGCGCCGGGGCGAATGGTGACGCAGATCCGCCTTTGTGGCATTGATGCCGTCATCACGCTGTCGGAAACGGCCGTGAGCCAAAGCGCGCCGAGAGAGGCCTCGCTGCGCGGCGGACCGAACAGGATTTCCGCGACAGCCCACATCGCACCGGCGAGAAAGAAAAACAGCGGCGTGTCCGGCAAAATCAGCCCATCGGGCCAAACCACGAAATAGGCTGCCGCGTTGAACGCGAACAGGGCCCAAAGCGCCGCGTCCGGACCGAACAACTGGCGGGTCAAGCCATAAAGCGGCACGTTGGTCGCCACGGCCATCAAAAGGAACGGCAGGCGCACCCACCAGCCCTCTCCGAACAGGGTAGTGAAGCCGTGCAGTGTCCATTGATGCAGGGGCGGATGATCGAAATAGGACAGTGCGAGCGTACGTGCGATGACGACGGTATAGGCCTCATCGCCCGTGAAGCCGGTTGCCCAGGCAGCGAACGCCTTGCCGAGAGCGCAGGCCGCGACGAAGAAGAAAATAGCCTTTGCCGGGATCGGGCGCACGGCTGCCCTCCTGGCGGAATCGGCAGGAAAGTCTCTTTCCGGAACGGCAACGGCTTGCACTAATTCAACCATCTCCACTCTGGATCTGTGCTGGTGTCCGGGTGGAGTATTAGCGACGGCCGCTTACAGTTTGCTTACGGACGATTAAGACAGCTTAGTGGCTTTGTGAAAGTGATAGCCAGAAAGAGAGAAGCCGCACTAATAGGCGGCGGACAGGCGGCTCTTGGCATAGGCCAGTGCAATGCGCGTCAATTCCCGGGGCCGATAACGCCCGCGCAGGTTGCAATTGTCACAGATGGCGGGATCCGGCCCTTGGGATTGCCGCGCGATCAAGGCTTGGCGAAGAGTCATAGCCGAGACGTGGCCGATAACATGGCTGTGACGGATGTCATTGAAACAATAGGTGTAGTTGCCGTGCGCGTTGATCAACATATTGGTGTTGCGCGGAATGCATTTGAACCGGTTGAACCGCCATTGGCGGGCGAAGTCACCCACACCCGAAATAAATCCCATCTCTTGGCTGGTGAGGCGATGGGAGCGGATCTTCGCTCTGAGGTCGCGCTCCGACGGCGCGCCGCCAGTGTTCATGGCGCCCGCCCGGTCATAGTAGGTGGGAGACATGTGCAGATCGCGGATGCCGTGCCGGTGGAACCACTGGATGGTTTCGTCCAGGGTGGCCAAGCATTCGGCAGTCGGCGACAAATTGATGAGGAGCTTCGTCGACTTCAGCGTCCTGCTGGCGAGGAGGATGTTCTCCATCACCTGGTCCTGGTCGAGATTGGCATGGACGGCCCGGTAGACCTCAGGGGCCGTGCTCGAAAAGGAGATCATCAGTGTCGTGAAAAGGCCATCGACGCGTTGAAGCCGGTCCTTATCGAGCAGGCTGCCATTGGTAGCCATGTCGAAGCGCAAGCGATGGCCCCGTAGCGCCTCGACGAAGTCATCAAATCGCGGATGGGTGGTTGGTTCCCCGTATCCGGCGACGATAACGCGAAATGCGTCATCGGCAGATAAGCGCGAGAGAACCTGCTGGAAGGTGGCGAGGTCCATCACCTTGGGATTGGAAATCATCGAGCGCGGACACATTGCGCAACGGGCATTGCATTTGCTGGTCCATTCGACATTGACCGCAATCCGGTAGGAAGTTCTTGCCATCCAAGTTCCTCTCCAAGCAAGTCAAGATCGCACGAGTGTAGAAATTAACGCACTACAACTATATAGTCATCTACAATATAACCATTTTCTAAAGCTGTAAGCGCTCCGCGCTGTTGCCGCTATTCTTGAGCGCGCAGCTTATCGAACGCCAGCTTACAGAAAGCTTACCGATTAACGCGCTATGAAGAAAAGTTGTTCGTATATCGGCCTGGGCTGGTTGCGTTGACGCTGCATCGGCTTTCCCTAACGCCTCCTAGCATCACGGCGCAGTAATGTTGGAGGAGCCGGCTATGAATCGCCAATATCGAGCTGGACACCGTAGACAGGGAGGTTCGCGACGGCGGAGGGTTGTTGAGGTCCCAAGGCGCGAGTTCTACGCTCTGGAACTTTTGATGCGACGCGTTCTGTAACGGGAACCCTACGGATCGATGGCGATTTTGTAGCTTGCACCCAGCCCAGCGATGAATTGCTCCGAAGTGCCTCTGACGCTGACCCGGGGATTGTCCGCAGCATCACCGGTGAGCTGATCATAATCGAGGAAGAACTTCGTTGAGAAGCGGCTTGTCCAGTCGTATTTCCCTGTTAGTTCAGCCCCAACATAAAGAAGGCCGCCCTCGGCATGGTAGGGCAGATAAAGGCCGGTCGCCATCGCATTTTGCGTTGAAAAATATTGCGAGGCGTACTGCACATCCGCAAGCTGTGCACGCGGACCCAATGTCAGCGTCCAACTGGCATCGGACCGCCAAATGTAATCAGCGGAGAGGTTAGCGGCGAAGCCTGTGTTTCCGGTGATGCCTTGCAAGAGCTCTGCGCGCATGCGGATCGCGGGCGTGGGGTAATATTCGGCGAACACACCTCCTGCCAAATCGACGTTCGCTTTGCCAAGGCGCAGGTCGATGTCCTGTCCATGGTAAGGGCTTTGCAGCGTCAGAGTCCCGGCTGGTCCCGCGCGGAAGTTCCACGTCTCGAAAAGGGCGTAGCTAACAGCATCATTCGGGAAGGCGAGCCATTCACGGTCACCGGCCTGACGGGCATCGATCTGAGGCCTGAAGCCAAACGTGTAGTTTCTTGACCCTTCATAGACTGGCTCAGTAACCCCATAGCTGCCAATATCGAGGATCCATGCGGAAGGTGGGAGGCTGCCTATAGAAGCTAGGTCGGCGGCAGCCACAGGCTTCGACGCGCCGATCATGGCGCAGATCTGGAGCAAACATCTTTGCAGCTGCCCTGCCATCAAACCCTACGAGCCTTCTGAATGACTGCCACCGTTTGAATCGCCGAGACAGTGGCATCTCGATTGGGATGTCGCTGTCCAAGATACCGATCTGGTATGCGACATTCGCTTACATTCTGCTTACGCGAGCCATCGCCATGACGTTAAACCACTCAGGTATCCCGGCGCAGTCCGGAAGCTTGAAACAGTAGACGTCAAGCTATTACGGCGCATTAGGCCTAATTTTTGCCGGTTCAGCACCGCGCCTTTTCGCGCGGCAAGATCGCTCGCACTCCCTTAGAGGTCTTCCAATTGCGCCCAGAACCTTCCGTGTTTGCGAAGGCATCCTCGCGCAACTTCCATTCGGGACGGTCTTTTTCGTTTCTGGCGCGAGGATCGCGCTATGATCCGGCTGGCTAAGCTTCCACTCTTAATCTGCTTTGTTGCCGTCTGCCGCGGGCTGCAAAACTAAGAGAGCCCGGGCTACTCATTCCGTCTCGGCGGCGATAGTCTGGAATCGGCCCGACTCGGAGATTGGGCGACTGCCGGCTTGCGGATCAATAAGCTGAAGTTCAATAGCGATCACCGATTTCAAAAGTACCCACTACCCGGCGCTCGCGCCCTATCCGGGATCCTAACAGGCGCCGGCATTTGCAAAGATCCCGGATAATGCCTACGGCATTTCCGGGATGACACAGGCGGGGAGACCGTTCCCGGAGACCACAGCCGAAGTGGTGGCCGCCCTGCGCCGCCAAATGCGTTTCGAAAGCCACTGTCCCGCCTGCCGCCGCCGGCGCAGGGTACCTCTATGCACTCGCTTCCCCCTTTGCAGCACGGATAGGGCAAGTCCATTCCGCGCCCTGCCTTATTCGACCCCGCCGGAACGCGACGGCGCGGACCCGCGATCGAGCCCGGCAATCTTGGTCCTGGATGGGAAGGTTCGCAGCCGCGCCTTCAGGCGCTGCACACGGCGGTATGCCTCCTCAATACGTGCCAATTGCAACCGGCCGGACTTTAGACCCGCCTGGACCGCCTCCAGAGTCAAGCCGGAAATATCGGCCCGCACACTCGAAGGCTCGCGTAAGAGGACCATATCGGCCCCGGCCTGAAAGGCGCGCAGGATCGCTTCGCTGTACCGCAGCGGAGCTCCGCCGGGCCCCATGTCCATTTCGAAAATAAGCGCACCGTCAAATCCGAAACTGTGGTTATCGCGAGACCTAATCTTGCGGCTGGGCAACCCGAAAGAAACGTCCGTTAGCAGTAGCGGCTGCATTGCCTTCACGCGAACGACAAGCGCATCGCTCGTCTCGCCTTTGACGAGTCTGTGCAGAATTGCCGTACTTGCGCGCTCGTTAATCCAAGAGGTTCGCAATCCCCCCTGGAAAGGAGAATGGCGAAGGGCGGTGAGAACGCCGCGATCGTGGTGCCCAAAGTTAAACGCCCGCGCGAACGCGGCAATGCGCGATGGCGAGGTTCCGAAGCAGAAGGCCGAAAGATTAACCCCGTCCTCGGGGCAAATGTCCTCGCTCGGACCCATGTTGAGGTTTACGCCGAGAGCCGCCAGCTCGCCAGCCATGGCGCGGTACAAAAGCTGCGCCTCGTATGGGCTGCTCGCGCTGCTAACGGCGTTGGCCGCGCTGTAAAAGGCAAAGCCCTTATCCTCGGACAGAACCGTATCGGGGCCGCCGGGCTGATCGATAGCGATCAGGGCAGGGTTTTCGCCGTCAGCGTTGGCTATGACGGAAAGCAGCCGGCGAAGCTGCTGAGCGTTTGCAACGTTCGAATCCCTGAGAATCACGCCCGAGACTTTGCCGTCGCGGACCTCGCGGGAGATGCGCTCCACATCGGCGTCTTCCGGTTGCCTGCCCGAGAAACCTGTGAGCACGAGCTGCCCCACTATGTGCTGGAGGCGCTCCTCAGGCGTTTTGCCTGGCGCAGCCTTGACAGGCGCGAGGACTCCGGCCAGCGCAAGCGGCTTGGCGGCCTGAACATTGCGCTCGTGCTCGGTTAAGGCGCGGGCTACGGCTTTTTTGTTAACCTGTTTTTGGCGTGCCGCTTGGGCGCGCGCTGCATCTTCTCTTGCGAGAGCGGCTGCGCGCTTCTCCTGATCGCGTGCGGCGGCCGCTCGCCAATAAGCCGTGCACTCGGAAGGACTATTCTGCGGAGTGTAACGGCGGCAATCGGGTTTGGCGAGATCGCTCGATCTGAACCCCTCCGAATAGTCCCAAATGTGAGACGCAGTTTCCTCCACTCGGACGATAAGTGTAGGCCCTTCCGCGATGCCGGGCTTGGGAAATGCAAAGGCGGCGCTCGAAATCAGGATCGAACATAGCAGGATAATCAGAAACCGGACCATAGTCCCTTCACGCACACTCTCGGCTACAGAGAAAACCTGCCAAATATTGCACAGCTTCTGCCGTATTTCGCTCGATATTTTCGTCAAAGGCCTAATTCTTTTGTTTTATGGTGCATTTCTGCGCCGCTTACGCTCGAGCCGGCTCAACCCGAAAGAATAAGCCCGGCGCTAAGGGCGCCGGGCTTCATATAATCTCAAACTGCGAGGTATAATGCCAAGCGCCGCAATTTTTGACCGGTCCGCGGCGCCCGCCCCGCGAAGGCTGGGCTCCGGTAGCCACGGCGTTATATCGTTGAATTCACAGTTCTTTAACGTCGCGATTAACGCATTCCCGCCTAAGAGCGTGTGAAGAAATCGAACGCTCGCAGCAAACTCCGCTGTCATGGCCGCACTTGATGCGGCCATCCAAAAAAAAAGCGAGACATTTCAGAGGCAGTCTGGATGGCCGGGTCGAGCCCGGCCATGACAGCGAGGCTCAAATCGATTTTTTCACACGCTCCTACGCGGGAATGACACTCCACTGGTCACCGCTAATTCCCGCCGATACAAAACGCCAAGCTCTATCTGGCTTTGATTGAATAAAAGCCTGATCCTAATTCTTTGTTTCTCCGTGCTTCTTTCCGGAAAACCGCTTCACGTTTTTCCGGAAGCACTTTAGCCGCGCGGTTGCGGCACTATCCGCACGTAAGGCTTAACGGCTTTCCATCCGCCGGGAAACTTCCGCTTTGCCTCCTCGTCGGAAAGGCTTGCGGCGATGATCACGTCGTTACCTTGCTTCCAATCTGCAGGGGTCGCCACCTTATAACGGTCGGTCAATTGCAAGGAGTCGATCACGCGCAAAATTTCAGTGAAATTGCGCCCCGTCGCCATCGGATAGGTGAGAATCAGCCGAACCTTCTTGGCGGGATCGACAACGAAGACGCTGCGAACGGTTTGGTTGGTCACAGCCGTGCGCCCCTCCGAGGTGTTCCCCGCATCTGCGGGCAGCATGCCGTAGAGCTTCGCCACCTTAAGATCGCTGTCGCCTACAAGGGGGTAGTTCAGCGCATAACCGGTAACATCCTGGATGTCTTGAAGCCATTCGGAATGGCTGGAAACGGGGTCGACGCTCAATCCGAGAATCTTGACGTTCCGCCGGTCGAACTCGCTCTTCAACCCCGCCATAGCGCCAAGCTCGGTGGTGCAGACCGGCGTGAAGTCCTTGGGGTGCGAAAAGAGAATCCCCCAGGAATCGCCGAGCCAATCGTGAAAGCGGATGCGGCCTCCGGTGGTCTCCGCCTCGAAATCCGGTGCCGTATCGCCCAATAACAATGCCATGTTCGCCTCCAAGCCGTTGAACGCCGGTCAGAGACATTATATGGAATGTCATGCTCAAAAACGTCAATAAACGCCTAGTAAAAGCACATATCATCCTGAATAGCTGCATAGCTTGGAACAACTTTGCTCTGAGCTCTATTGACTGGTACGATATTCTGTTGCAGGGCTCTTCGCGGCCATTATTTGCCCGGCAGTTCCGGCTCCTCCAACCGCTCATGCTTCCCCGCCGCGGACTTAGCAAAGCCCTTCACGCATCGCCGTCCATAGCCGATCGCCGCCAAGCCAATCGTCAAGACCACGCCGCCGCCGGAAAAGGCGTAGGGCTTTCCTACCGCAAAAGCCCAGATTCCGGCTGCCAGAACGAGGCAGCCCATGAGGACAAATACGGCACCGCAGAGAATAATGACGATACCAACGAGACGCGTCTTAATCTCCATGCTTACGTTCGTCGGCGATGACTTTGCCGTCATTCGGCAGCGAGCCAGGCGGAACGAGGTTTACCGTGCCTTTGAGCTTCGTCACGGCAACCAGACTCTCCGTAACTTTCTCCCGCAAGGCTTCGTCCACGCTGGCGCTTTCCGCATGCAGCGTCATCGCGTCTTGCTCCCCTTCGCGCGTCACGGCAAGGCGCAGGCGGCCAAGCCCGGGATGCCGGCGCCCGATCCCGGCGATCTGCGATGGGTGCACGAACATGCCTTTGACCTTCACAGTTTGATCGGCGCGGCCCATCCAGCCCTTGATGCGCCGGTTTGTGCGCCCGCAGGGGCTCCGGCCCGGCATGAATGCGGAGAGATCGCCAGTGGCAAACCGGATCAACGGATAGGTTTCATTGAACGTCGTCACAACCACCTCGCCGACTTCGCCTTCCGCTACGGGTTCGCCCGTGCCAGTGCAGACGATCTCGACGATCATGTTCTCGTTGATAATCATGCCCTCCATGGCCGCGCTTTCGTAAGCGATGCAGCCAAGATCGGCCGTACCGTAGGCTTGAAGTACGGCGACGCCGCGCGCGCGGTATTCCTCACGCAGGCTTGGAAAGAGCGCACCGCCCGAGACAAGCGCTTTTTTTATCGAGGATATGTCGCGGCCAAGCCCGGCTGCCTTGTCGAGGATAATTTTTAAATAATCGGGCGTGCCCGCGTAGCCCGCGGGCCTGAGATGGGCGATGGCTTCCACCTGCATTTCCGTGTTGCCGGGGCCGGCTGGAAACACGGCCATTCCAAGCGCGCGAGCGCCGTCGTCCAGCAAGAACCCGCCCGGCGTCATATGATAGGCGAAGCAATTGTGAAGGATCTCGCCCCGGCGGAAACCCGCTGCGTAAAGCGCGCGAGCGAAGCCCCATGCGTCCGGGGCCGGCGACTGCGGCTCAAAAATCGGACCGGGCGACATGAAAACGCGCGCCGGCCCGGAGCCGGCAAGTCCGCCGAATGGCGGGGTCCGTTCCTGAAGTTCCGTCAGTTCCGATTTCCGCAACACGGGAAGATTTGCGAGTGCCTCCCGGCTAACAACCGAAGCGGGATCGATGCCTGCGAGGCGGGCCTGCCAGCCAGTCATCCCGCTCTGCAATTTCGTAAGAAGCGCCGGAAGCACCGAGAAAAGTTGCGCTTCGCGCTCGCCGGCTTGGCGGGATTCCAGATCGTCAAAGTAGGGACTGCCGTTCATTGCGCGCCTCCGCCCGCGCGCGGAATGCGCGCTGTCCGCTATTTTCTAATCTGGATGAAAAGCGCGCTCAAGAGCAAGCCCGGCCCAAAGTTCCGCGCGGACCCCGTTGTCTTCACACGCTCTATTGCGGCACGGCGCGCCAAGAGGCCGGAGGCTGAGGTTGGGGCGGTTGAGATTGCTGCGGCTGTACTGGCGGCGGCGGTACCGGGCGCGCCGGTAACGGCGGAGGCGCGAGCACGGCGGTTATCTTTTGTAGCTCGCAGCTATTGTGGTTTACCGTCCGGACAGTCCAATCGGGGTGCTTCTCCTTATTCCGATTGCAGCGGTCGGGCCGGCCCATGCTAAACCGGATGATGTCGCTCGAAAGCGCGGAAAGTTTCCAGCCGAGCGACAAGGGGAAGCTCTCCTGGTCGAGCTGCACCGTTATAAATTCATCGCCAAGCTCGCCGTAAGCTTGAGTGACAGCGCGTTTGGCCAGAAGCTCCCTTACCGTAAGGACCGTGCTAATAGGCGAAATGAAGTCGTCGAGCGAGCTGCCGGTGATCTTCCGGAAGTCAGGTTCGGCATACGCGTCCGTCAACGATATGAGATAAAGCTTGATTTGGCCGTTGTGGATGGCTCTCCCGCTGGCATCCTTGAGATCTTTCATCTCAGAAGAGTCGTTCAGCTCCCTCTTCAGCTCGTGATAAAGCTCAAGCCCCGTCGTCACCCCTGAGCTATCGGCATAACCGCCATCGACAAAGGTCCAACGGCTTTTCGCGCTCCGGTTCGTCGCCCAGGGCGGCATGATGAATGGGAAGCCCGCGCTAATGGCCGCGGCTCCGATGAGCGAGGGATTTTGCCAGGTCTCACTGGCCATGTGTCCTTCCCCAGGAAGGGTTCCCACGTCGCCGAAGGAGTAGAGCGTGCCTTCTCCAAGCTCCTGCAGGGGGAAGGGAGAGAAGGCTACGCGATAGCCCGTTTCCACCCAGGTTGCATTCAGGAGGAGAGCAGGGAGTTTTCCGCCCGGGGACCAGGCGTCTTTGAAGTTGCGGATGAGCAGGCCAGCATCGGCGGCATCGGGGCAGACCGTGGTGAAAAGCCGATCCTTGCTTTTGCTTCGGCCGAAGCTTGCGATGAGACTTTTTTCAAGGATTTTATCGCGTCCGAACCATTCGAACGGTACCTCGTTCTTGCAGGGCTCCTTCGGAGCGGGGGCGCCAGCAAACAGCTCCCAAATATCGCGCACAATGTCCGGAAGGATGTAAGCGAGAACCGGGCTAAGATGATCGTCCTTGGTGATCTTGCTCAGGCGCTCGAAAAGTTCGCCGGGGCCGGCCGGTTCAAGGCATCCGGCGAGCGCCCCGCCGGCTCGCGATATATCTTTCCCCTGGGCCTTATCCGCGAGTGCCGCATCGAAGAGGCTTGCTCCGACGCTTCCGCCCGATACGGCGCTGACGGCGAAAATATGCTCCGCGAAGCCCGGGCACCGCTCCTGCATTCCGGCCAGGAAGAAAGAGGCCGCGGATGCCGCATAGATGCCGCCGCCCTCCGCAGTGACAACGAAAACTGGATACTCTCCGGACCCAATTTCGCGGGCGTTGAGCCAGCTTGCGAAATCCTCTGCGAGCTGCTTCCTATCCCGATTCGAGTTTTTCGCCCGCTCTTGAAGCCCTTCGAAAAGAGACGCCATGCGGTGCTGTTGCCCGCCATCGTCCGTCTCCACGAACCGCGCACCGATCGCGACAACCGCCAGCAGGGGGATGAGGACGGCGGCAACCTGCCGCAACGCAACCGGCACGCGATGCATCGAAAGCAGCAAGACCGAGGGGAGCGTCAGCAACACCGCGATAATTTGCGCAGCGATCCAAACCAGGAAGCGCATCGCGACAGCGCCTGCGAAAAGCACGAGGCCTGTGCCGGCCAGAGGCCCTGCCAGCCGCGCGGCGGCGACGACGGTGTTGGATGCAACCACTGGCACGGCAACGAGCAAAACTGCCAGGACGTAGCAAGCCGCTAAATACCAGCGTTGCCAGCGGCGATTATCCCTGGACAAGTGCAGCGCGAGAATTAGGCCAATGGAAACCGATATTGTAAGCGCCAGGCTGAACGCGAAAGCGCCCGGCAGGCTCTCAAGCCTTCCTTGTAATTCTGCCGTGCGTTCCAAACCTTTGCCCAGCGCATTGGACACCGTTTTGATGTGGCCGGCATCGTTCAGGACCTGAGCGCGCGCGGCTAGAAGTCCAATGCTGAGGCCCGCGAACGGCAGAGCCGATGCAATCATCGACTTGAGATCGCGGATACTGACAACCCCACGGTCGAAATAAATGTCGGCGTGGTCTGGATATATCCCATCGATGCGGCGTGTAACCAGCTTATGGTTCCAGTAATACAACAGCGCACTGAAAGCCGATATAGAGGCAAGCCCCAGCACCCCGCGGATCACATCGCCATCTTCGATAACCCCTATATAGATTTCCCGCATTTGAGGGACGAAGGCGAGCAGATAGAGCGAGAAAAAGCCCATCACCCACGGCGTTAGCACGACCGTTTGGCTGAGATAGCGAAGATAACGCGGAGTTAGATATAAAAACCGGTTTCTCCACCGGCTTATAAGGCGAGGGCCGGCCCCAAAGGTGAAACCTCTGACCTCAAAATAATTTGTGAACACGATATTTCCCCCAACTCAAACGGCGAGCTTCACAATACCGCTATTCCGTGCCCTTCGGGTCCCCCTCGATAGGCTCGACATCCTCGGACCTGGCGATCGCGCTTTTCAGGATTTCGAGATCCCCTTCCGAGTAGGCCAATATGTAAATCTTTTTCAAAGTCGACTTGGGATGCTCTTTGAAAAATGCCACGGCGCGCTTGACGAGCAGCGGAGCCACGTCGCTTACGGGATATCCGCCCTGCCCAGTCCCGAATATCGGAACCAGCGCTGAACGGAAACGCTTTGCTGCTATTGCGTTCAAAACATTGTCCATCGACAGCTCGATGTTGGCGAGGGTGGTTGAAAGGCCCGTTCCAATACCGCCAGCAACGCTCGCCACATGGAAAATCTGGCGGACGTTATGCGTTCTCTCCAGATCGCCGGCCCCGGTCATGAGAACGGTCCCCGGCTTCACAAAATTCCGGTTGCCCATCTCCGCTGCGAGAGCCTTGCCGATCGTATCTTCCGCAATGGAACGCCCGTTCTCATGCTTTTTCGCGCCGTGGGTGCGAATCGTTGCCGATACAGTGCGGTTGAAGAACCGGTCCATCATCATGTCTGTGTTTTCGGAGTTCACCCAGGCCTCAACGTCCTTGCACGCTTTGATATTTCCGGTCTTGATGCCCAGAATGAGGGGCGCCTTGCCTTGGCTGGCTTTCACCTTGTATTCGAACGTGCGCGAGACCTCGTCGTTGAATTCAGCGCGGAGGTTGGCGCGCTGGGCCATGAACCATTGGCCTGCAATTATAAGCTTCGGATCCTCGAACTCACCGCCGGTGAGCCTCTTGAAAAAATCGCCGACATCGAACTCGACGATTTCAATATCCTCTCCATCCTCTTTGATGCCGCCGCCTTCGGTCACTTTCTGGGTCGTCCGGACCTCCGCGAAGAAAAGGTGGATGAGTTCGCTGCTTCCGCCAGGCGAAGAGAAAAACGTGGAAATTGGTGTCGCCTGAGTAAGCTGATACCCTGTTTCCTCCTGCACCTCCCGGATCAGGCATTGAAGCGGCGTTTCCACCGGTTTGCCGTCGGCGGAGGTGGGGATCATGCCTGCAACCGTTTCGATAAGCCATCCGCGCCGCTGGCCCTTATCCCGCGTGGGAAGCCGGAATTGATTGACGGCAATGACTTTCCGCCGGACGGAATCGTAAAGCAAAGCAGCAACCGCATCGCCGCGCTCAAAAATAAGATACGGCCTCGGCTCGCTCATCGCGCCATTGAACTGCTCGTGAGAGACCGTAACCTCGTCGACCTTGAAGAACGCGTCGAGTAATCGCTTGCGATTGGAAATTTCTACGCGCCACGGCTTTGTCTCGTTTGTCATCTGAACCGCGCCTGTTGGGTGAGCACGAACTGCTTGGCCGCATAATGGCATGCCACCTCACCGGCGGCAACGCAGCTCGCGCCACACTGCGCAATCTTTTACTTCCGCGCGAAACCTTCGGCGTTGCCGCCGTCCGGCCTCGCTGGCGGGCGTAATCCGGCGCGCAAAAACGGCACCTGCGAAGAGGTGCCGTTTTCAGAAGCTAACTTGGCCGCGTTCACCCCGCGAAGAACGCGCGGGGATAGCCGCTTACCTTAGAAAGTCGTGAAATCCATCGAGTTGATAGGTAAGGCGCGCGCGAATACTGAATACATCGACGCTCGTTTTGACGTTAACGCCAAACAGATTCTGGCTGTCTTCTGGGAAGTAGTAGTAGAGCCCTTCCAAACCTGCCGACAGATGGCTGTTGATCTTGGTCTCCGCGCCGCCGCCAACGACCAAGCCAGCCGAGTTGTAACCGCTATAGCTCCACCCAGGGGCCGATATGTAGCTTCCTGAGTCGATAAAGCCGACGCCCGCCGTGCCGTAGAACAGCCAATTGTTGTAAATTTGGCCGTAGCGGGCGCGGACGCTACCGATGTAGTTGTAATCGCTCGGAAAATTGATATCCGCTTCGACGCCGAAGACCTGATTGCCCATCTGCCAATTATAGCCGGCGAGCAGGCCGCCCATGAATTGCGTGTCGCCGCCAGACCCCTCCACAGTAAAGCCGAAAGCGCTGGCCGAAACATTCGCGGTCGTATTGGCGAAGCCTAAATTGGCGCCCACGTAAAAACCGGACCAATTGGCGGCCACGTAAGGCACGCCGCTCAAATCGGCCGATTGGACCGGTGCCGCTGCGAAACTCGCCGCCGCCAGTGCCGCTCCCGCTAATACCCAAGTTCCGATTTTCATGCCGTTCCCTTCTTTATTGGCCAATGCATTTGCATTGCGCCGCCGGCGAGCGCCGCCCCAACGCGCCGTCTTAGGGAAACTAGAACTATAGCCGAGACAAATTCCATCGATCAGAAATTGCGTCTTTTCGATGCTGCAATCGCGGCATCGGCAGAGAAAATGCGGGCTGGCGCTGGATCGCCAAACTTTTCTCGAATTTACAGGCACTTGCGAGACAAGGAAGCGTCTATACAAATACTTGCCAAATCGGCAACGGCATTGCCTATTGCAAGAAATAGCGTGAAATTATTTTATTCCCTATCTTCGAAAAAAAAGTGCCGGGGGGCGAAGGCATTACGCCAGCCAGCGCTTGCGCCGCCGGTAATGCTTCACCTCGCGGAAGGACTTCCGCGCGCCTGCCGACACGCCGAGATAAAACTCCTTCACATCCTCGTTCGCTTTGAGCGAGGCGGCGTCCCCGTCGAGCACGACGCGGCCGTTTTCAAGGATGTAGCCGTAGCGGGCGTGACGCAGCGCGATGTTGGTGTTCTGCTCGGCGACGAGTACGCTTAGGCCCTGCTCGCTATTCAACCGGCCGGCGATCTCGAAGATCTCCTCGACAAGCTGCGGCGCAAGCCCCATCGACGGCTCGTCGAGCAAAACCATTTTCGGACGGGACATCAGCGCGCGCCCGATGGCGGTCATTTGCTGCTCGCCGCCCGAGGTGTAGCCCGCTTGCGATTTGCGCCGCTCCTTGAGACGCGGAAAATAAGTATAAACAAGCTCCAAATCGCGCGCCACCGCGCGGCCGCCGTCGCGGCGCGTGTAGGCCCCCGTCAGCAAATTCTCCTCGACGGTCAGATGGCCGAAGCAGTGCCGCCCCTCCATCACCTGGATGCAGCCGCGCCTGACTAGCTCGTTGGGCGTCATCGCATGCACGGCCGCACCGTCGAAGACGATCGAGCCTTTGGTGACATCGCCGCGTTCCGCGCTGAGCAAGTTTGAGATCGCCTTCAGCGTGGTGGTCTTGCCCGCGCCATTGGCCCCAAGCAGCGCAACGAATCCGCCCTTGGGCACGGCAAGAGAAACCCCCTTCAACACGAGAATCACATGGTCGTAGATGACCTCGATATTGTTGACGGCGAGAATAGGCGGCGCAGCGTCCGGCGCGGCGATGGTATTTGCGGGCTCAGTCACGATGGCAAGCCTCTTTTCTTAGGAGCCCCCTCACCTGTCCCTCTCCCACGGAGGGGAGAGGGGACGCTGTTGCATCGGGCTCGGCCCGCTCCCTCTCCCCTGGCGGGAGGGGGTTGGGGTGAGGGGGCACTTCTTATAGTTCAAACACCCGCCTGCTCATTTGCAATCGCGCGGTGTGATGTTGTTTTCCTTGGCGTATTGCTCGCTGTCGGCCTTGATCAGCGGGTCGATCACCGAGCGGTCGCTATCGAAATAGCCTGTGATGAGCTTCCACTTTTTGGCGTTGGCGTCCCATTGCTGGATCGCGCCCCGCGCCGGGCCTTCATGGTTCGCGCAAGTCACCTTCACCGGCTCGACGAGGCCCTCGAAACCGATCGCCTTCAGGCGATCCGCCGTTATGTCGAGAGCTTCCAAACCGTCGCGAACCATCTCGCCCGTGACCTCCTTGGTCTTGTGAAGCTCTTGGGCCTTGGCGATGGCCTCGGCGGTATACATCGCCGTCACGAGGCCGCGATTGTAAAGCACCTCGCCGATGCGGTCCTTGAACGACGGGTCCACGGCCTTGCCGGCATCGTACACATATTTCAGCACATCCTTGTGCACCGGGAAGCCGGCGCCTGCTGCGTGAAAGGCCGTGCCAAGATAGCCGTTCGCCTCTAGACCGGCCGGTTTCACGTCGTTGTCGGAGCTCGACCACCAATTGCCGATGAAATGATCCATTGGGAACCGGATACCCGCGGCTTCCTTGATCGATACTTGGTTCATGACGCCCCATCCCCAGAGCAGGAGCCAATCCGGCCGGTCGTGGCGAACCTGAAGCCAGGTCGCCTTTTGCTCGTTGCCGGGCGAGTCGACGGGATAGGCGATGAGTTCGAAGCCGTGCTTTTTGGAAAGCGCGGTCAGAGTGGGGATCGGCTCTTTTCCGTAGGCGCTGTTGTGATAGACAAGGGCAATCTTCTTGCCCTTGAGCTTATCCATGCCGCCTTCTTTTTGGCCGATATATTCGACGATAATTGAAGCCGCCGACCAGTAGTTGACCGGGAAGTTGAAGATCCATGGGAAAACCCGGCCGTTTGCAACCGAGGTTCGGCCGTAAGCCGACGACAGGATCGGGATTTTGTCGGCCGGCGCCTTTGGGATCAGAGCGTAAGTAATACCCGTCGAGACCGGATTGAAGATAAGCGCGCCCTGCTTTGTCTTCTCGTAGCACTCGACGCCAAGCTTGTTGTCGTAGCTTGTCTCGCAAGGTGCGATCTTGATCTTGACGCCGCCGATGCCGCCATCGCGCTCGTTCAGAAGCGTGAGATAGTCCTCGAAACCGTTCCAGAACGGGATGCCGTTCGGCGCGTAGGCACCTGTCCGGTATTCCAAGGCTGGAACGATAAGCTCGGCGGCTTGCGCGGCCGGAGCAGCGGCGAAGGCGCTTATGATCACGCCCGTAGCCAGCTTCTTTGATAGTGCCATGCGGTCCTCCCCTTTTTGTTTTTAATATGGAAACGGCCAAAGCCGTAGCTTCTCACGTGTCGTCTGCCAGATTTTTGCGAGGCCATGCGGCTCCGCGATGAGAAAGAAGACGATCAGAATGCCCATGGTGAGGATTTCGGCGTGCTTTGCCTCCGACGGGACAATGCCGAACCAATCGACGAGCGCGACGCTCAAGAGCAGCGGCAGCAGCACGAGAAATCCAGCGCCAAGGAAGGAGCCAAGCACGGTGCCAAGCCCTCCGATGATGATCATGAACAGAACCAGAAATGACTGGTTGATGCCGAAACTCGACGAAGGCTCGACGCTCGACAGCCAAAGCCCGAACATCATGGCGCCCGCTATCCCAATATAGAATGAGGAGACCGCAAACGCCGACAATTTTGCGTATAATGGCCGGATGCCGATCAACTCGGCGGCTATATCCATGTCGCGGATCGCCATCCAGGCCCGGCCGGTGTTGGTCCGGCTGAAGTTCTTGGCGATGAGCGCGAAGACGGTGACAAAGGTCAGGGCGAAGAGATATTGCGCTGTCCCGGAAATCGCGCCGCCGGTGATCGTAAACCCGAAGATCGAACGCGCCGGCATCTGAATCTGCCCTGAAGCGTTGTAATTATAAAACCAAGGCACGCGCGTCACGAGCCAGACAATGAAGAACTGCGCGGCCAGCGTCGCGACCGCGAGATAAAATCCCTTGATGCGCAGAGACGGAATGCCGAAGGCCAAGCCCACGATTGCGGTGCAAAGTCCTGCGGCGAGGAACACGAAGACGAGGTTCAGTTCTGGAAAAGCGGTCGTGATTTTGTAAGCCGAGTACGCTCCCGCCGCGAGAAATCCGCCTGTACCGAGCGAGAGCTGCCCGCAATAACCCGTAAGAATATTGAGGCCCATGGCGGCCATGGCATACGAAAGAAATGGAATTGCCACCGCGCTGAGCCAAAAATCGGTCAGGAAAAAAGGCACAGCGAGATAGGCGATGGCGAGAATAGCAAGAACAAGCGTGCGGTCTTCCCTGAGCGGAAGGATCGCCATGTCGCTTGCATAGCTAGTTTTGAGCTGGCCTGCTTCACGGTAGAACATCTTTACGCCCCTGCCACATGACGCTGTGCCGCCCTGTCATCTTAAATCCGCTCGATGATTTTCTCGCCGAAGAGGCCTTGCGGGCGAACCAGCAGAAACACAAGAGCCAGCACATAAGCGAACCAGTTCTCGATCGCGCCGCCGATGATGGGCCCTGCATAGATTTCCGCCAGCTTTTCGCCGACGCCGATGATAAGGCCGCCAACGATTGCACCCGGCACGCTCGTAAAGCCGCCAAGAATGAGCACTGGCAATGCCTTGAGCGCAATGAGAGACAGCGAGAACTGAACGCCGGATTTGGCGCCCCACATGATGCCGGCCACCAGCGCGACGATGCCCGCCACCGACCAGACGATCACCCAGATGGTGGAAAGCGAAATGCCGACCGAAAGCGCGGCCTGATGATCGTCGGCGACAGCGCGCAGCGCGCGGCCCGTGCGGGTGCGCTGGAAGAAGATCGCCAGCACCGCAACAAGCGCCGCCGCCGTTGCTGCGGCGACGATCTCGATCCGCTCGATATAAATATTGAAATTGTCGAGCAGCCAGTTGTTTGCGCCCTCCGGCAGGCCGATGTCGAGGACCTTCACGTCAGGCCCCCAAACGATGTCGCCGAGCCCTTCGAGAATGTAGGCAAGGCCGAGCGTCGCCATGAACAGGACGATAGGCTCCTGGTTGACGAGGTGGCGCAAGATAGCCCACTCGACGAGGTAGGCGAGCGCGATCATAACAGCAACAGTCAGCGGGATCGCGGCCCACCATGGCAGCTTGTATTCGTTCATCAGGCCGGCGAGCGTGAGCGCTGCGAATAGCGCCATAACCCCTTGCGCGAAGTTGAACACGCCGCTCGCTTTATAGATCAGCACGAAGCCGAGCGCGACGAGCGAGTACATAATGCCGGTCAAGAGGCCGCTGATTACCGTCTCCGCAAAAAAGGTCATAGCGAAGCCCCCCTCACCCCTGCCCCTCTCCCGCAAGGGGAGAGGGGAATCACCTCTGCATTCTGAGCGCTCCGGTGCAACAGCGTCCCTTCTCCCCCTGCGGGAGAGGGACAGGATGAGGGGGCTTTTTGGAAATCGCACCCGTTGTTCATGCTGCGGCCTCACCGTGGGGAACGCCGAGATAGGCGTCGATCACTTTCTGACTTGCCTGCACCTCCGCTGGCGGACCGTCCGCGATTTTGCGGCCATAATCCAGCACCACGACGCGGTCCGAGAGGTCCATCACCACGCCCATGTCATGCTCGATCAGCGCGATGGTCGTGCCGAACTCCTCGTTCACGTCGATGATGAAGCGGGACATATCCTCTTTTTCTTCCACGTTCATGCCGGCCATTGGCTCGTCGAGCAGCAAAAGCTCGGGCTCCATGGCCAGCGCCCGCCCTAGCTCCACGCGCTTTTGCAAACCATAGGGAAGCTTGCCGACAGGAGTTCTGCGGATGTGCTCGATGCGAAGGAAATCGATGATGTCCTCGACGGCGCGGCGGTGACGGATCTCCTCGCGCTGCGCCGGCCCCCAATAGAGCGCGTGCCAGAACAGTCCGCGCCGCATTTTCAGGGTGCGCCCCGCCATCAGATTGTCGAGCGTGCTCATGCCCTTGAAGAGAGCCACGTTCTGGAACGTGCGGGCAATACCTTGAGCTGCGGCTTGGTACGGGCGCATGCGCCGGCGCTTCTGGCCCTTGAACGTGATGAGCCCCGACTGCGGGTGATAAAAGCCATTGATCACGTTCAGCATCGAGGTTTTGCCAGCGCCGTTCGGGCCGATAATGGCGCGGATCTCCCCTTTGCGGATGTCGAAGCTGATCGCGTTGAGCGCGCGCACGCCACCAAAGCTCAGCGTGATGTCATCGGCCGAGAGCAGGACTTCGCCGGATTGGCGCCCGCGGGAAGGCAGGGCGCCTGAGGCAATTCCAGATGCGGCAACGATAGCTGGCGCGTTCATTCGGCAGCCTCCAGATGAGGTGCGGGCGGTGCGGCGGAGAGCGGCGTCCCTTCGGCGGTGTAGGCTGGCATATCGGCAATTTGGACGGTGGCCTCGATCACCCCTTTGCGGCCGTCCTCGAATGTCACTGGGGTTGCGATGTGCTTTTCGGCGGAGCCATCGTAAAGGCCTGCGACAAGGGGCGCGTAACGCTCGGCAATAAAGCCACGGCGCACTTTTTGCGTGCGGGTCAGCTCGCCATCGTCGGCATCCAGCTCTTTATGCAGAACGAGGAACCTGCGAATCTGCGCCCCGGCAAGCATGGGCTCCTTCGCTAGGCTGCGGTTCACCTCGTCGACATGGGCGCGGATCATCGCGTAGACGCGCGGATGAGCCGCAAGCTCCTGATAGCTCGCATAGGTGACGTTATTGCGCTCCGCCCAGTTGCCGGCCGATAGGAGATCGATGTTGATGAAGGCTGCGGCAAAATCCCGTCCGTCTCCGAAGGCTACGGCTTCCTTGATATTTGGATAAAATTTGAGCTTGTTTTCGATATATTTGGGCGGAAGAAGGGAGCCATCGTTAAGCCGGCCCACATCCTTCGCCCGGTCGATGATTTTCAGCGTGCCATCCGGCTCGATAAGCCCAGCGTCGCCGGTCTTCACCCAGCCATCGGCGGTTTTGGCGTTTCGCGTGGCCTCATCGTTCTTGAAGTACCGGGCGAAGACGCCGGGCCCCCGGTACTCGACCTCGCCCGATGGCGAAACGCGCACCTCGACGCCGGGCGCAGGCTTTCCGACCGTCTCTGCGCCGATCTCGCCATCCGATTGGAGTGTCACGTAAACGCTGGCTTCGGTCTGGCCGTAGAACTGCTTCAGGTTCAGCCCGAGCGACCGGTAGAAGCGGAAGATTTCGGGGCCGATCGCTTCCCCCGCCGTATAAGCGACACGGGTCCGCGTCAGCCCGAGGCGATTCTTGATCGGCCCGTAAACGAGAATGCGTCCGAGGAAATAAACCGCGCGCGAGAGGAGCGAAACGTGCTCGCCGTTCAAAATCCGTTCGCCCGAGCGCTTTGCAACGCCCATAAAGTTCTTGAACATGGTGCGTTTGGTCCAGCCCGCATCTTCCATGCGCACCATGATGGCGGTCAGAAGGTTCTCGTAAACGCGGGGAGGCGCGAAGAAGTAGGTTGGGCCGATCTCGCGGCGGTCCTCGGTCACGGTCTGCGGGCTTTCCGGGCACGCCACGCAGAACCCCGCCGCGAGGGCTTGTCCGTAACTGAAAATGTGATCGCCGACCCAAGCCATCGGCAGATAGGCGATGATCTCGTCACGCTCGGTAATTTTATCGAATTTATTCGCGTTGCGCGCGGTGATGAGCACGTTGTCGTGGCTCAAGACCACGCCCTTGGGCTGGCCGGTTGTGCCCGACGTATAAAGGATCACGCCTGGATCGCTGCCCTGGCCCAGAGCGACGTCCACGAGCCAGGCGTCGGCGAGCATGGGATCGCGCATCAGTGCCTCGCGCCCCTGCGCCGCGACGCTCTCGAAGCTCATGACGCGGCCCGGCTCATAATCGCGCAACCCCCTCGGCTCGTCGTAAACGATGCGATTGAGCCGGGGCGCCTCGTCCGCGATGGAAAGCAGCTTGTCCACCTGCTCCTGGTTCTGGGCTACCGCCAGCCTCGCTTCTGAATGCGCGAGCACGTAGGCAAGCTCCTGCGCCACCGCATCCTGATACATCGGCACCGGGATCGCGCCGAGGCTCTGCGCCGCCATCATGGACCAATAAAGCCTTGGCCGGTTATCGCCGATGATCGCAATCGCATCGCCGCGCCGCACGCCAAGAAGGCTCAGGCCGAGAGCGAAGGTCCGTACCTCGTCCAGCGCCTGAGCCCACGTCCAGGTCTGCCAAATCCCCAAATCCTTCAGCCGGATGGCCGGCCGCTTCACAAATACCCTTGCATTATGAAGCAGCACTTTCGGGAGGGTGTCTGACATTCTGTGAACGCAACTCTCTTGAGTGTTGGCGCCGGGGAGACATTAGCAACTCCATTGCAATTCCGCCATTTAGCCGAACTGCTAATGAGGCTGCATGGACCGTCGCCTCGCGCATGCGGCGTTTGCCGCACAGAGCTGCTGATGAAGCAAACTGTTAAGTTGCGCCGTGGCCGGATATAATATGGCCTAATGGCCTCCACAGTTCCTCAGGGCAAAGGGTTTTTTCATGATTGGACGTGCCGTTTTCCTGTTCCTGATCGCCGCTTCGGCAGCCGCGCCCGCTCTCGC
The DNA here is from genome assembly GCA_052145435.1 of Rhodomicrobium sp. Taxonomy (GTDB): domain Bacteria; phylum Pseudomonadota; class Alphaproteobacteria; order Rhizobiales; family Rhodomicrobiaceae; genus Rhodomicrobium. Next base: position 27,930 of record JBKQOR010000092.1, read on the forward strand.
TTGCATGGAGCCGCCAGAAGCTGTGCACCGGCGCGAGATCTACCTTCTCGATCTGGGGATCCAGAAATCCAAGCGGGACGCAGGCGAGCTTGCGAAAGCCAAAGAGCTGCGCGGCCGGGCGGATGCCGCCTTCAAAGCCGGAAAGATCAACGAGGCGTTGGAGTATCGCCATTCCGCTTTGATTCAGATCGGATATAAGGTGGAAACGCCTCGCGCCGGAGAAAAAGGCGCTGCCCCTGTTGCCGACGCGCCGGTACCGGCGAAAGGCCTACCCGCGGACGGCACGGTGGCCGTAACGCGCGGCTGCGGCAGCGGCGGCGTGACCTGGGTTCCGCCGGCGGAGTAGCCCGCTGCGCAGGCCGCCTGTCCGTCTATGCTCGCATGTCGAAAAAGAGAATCTCGGCATCCTCCTCGGCACGGAAGGCAATTGCGGCCTCGTCTTTCAGCGCCGCGCCATCCCCTGCGTTCAAGACATGGCCGCCAAGCAGCACCCTGCCGCGGGCGATTTGCAGCCACCCGATGCGGCCGGCGCCGAGCGGGCGCGAAACCTGCTCTGCCTTTCTCAGCCGGGCCGCATAAAGATCGGCGTCCTGGTGAACGGTGACCGACCCCTCGCGCCCGTTCCGCGATGCAACGAGACTGAGCCCATCCTGCAAGCGCGAAAAGCTTTGCTGCTCGTATCCCGGCTTGATGCCGAAGGCTTCCGGCCGGATCCAGATTTGCAGAAAATGCACGGGCTCCGTTTTCAAATGGTTGAACTCGCTATGCTCGATGCCGGTGCCGGCGCTCATGCGCTGCACATCGCCCGCGCGGATCACCGAACCCGTGCCGAGGCTGTCCTTGTGTTCGAGCGCGCCTTCGAGAACGTAAGAGATAATCTCCATATTATCGTGCGCATGACGGGGGAAGCCCTCGGCCGGTGCGACGCGATCCTCGTTGATCACGCGTAAGGGGCCGAAGCCCATATGCGCCGGGTCGTAATAATGCGCGAACGAGAAGCTGTGCCTGCTGTCGAGCCAGCTGGTTTGGGTTCTGCCTCGATCCTCGCTTTTGCGGATTTCGATCATAGCTTGCTCCATCCGAAACCGATGCATGAATCGGAAGGTGGGGCCGGCAGCGCCGCCCGCAAGGCGTCATGCGCCAAGGGTTCGAATGCGGACCGGTTCCAGGGCATGGCCTTTATCGCAGCGGCTACCGGCGAATTGCTCCGCTGCGGGCCGCCATGGGGGAAAACTGCCGGCAGCTCTCGCTGGAAGAGTGCCATGCGAGCGCGCGGGCCCGCTGGTCAATCGTTCGCGCCGTCGAGTCGCGGCTGTCTGGCCGGCGTTTCATCCTCTTCCTCTTCGGTCTTGCCCGGGATTGCGTAGATGCCCCCGAGCCAGCGATGCAGATCGATATCGGCACAGCGTTTAGAACAAAAGGGGCGGTATTTTTCTACCTGCGGCCGCATATGGCAAATGACGCAAAGAGGAGGAGCCGCTTTGCCGTCACCCGGGCGATTGCAATCGTCCATCATCTTAAAGGGAATCGGCTTCCGCGCGATTAAGCCAGTTGAAATAAACGGGAAACCCCTCGCCGGTCAAAAGTTGCACCACCTCGATCAACGGCAATCCCACAACATTAGAGTAGGAGCCCACGATCTTCTGCACGAACGCGCCAGCGATTCCCTGGATGGCATAGCCTCCGGCCTTGCCGCGCCATTCGCCGCTAGCGAGATAGCTGTCGATCTCCTCGCGGGCCAGGCGCTTGAAGCGCACCCGTGTTTCGACCGTGCGCACCTTGACCGCGCCCTTGCCGGTAATCAGGCAAACCGATGTGAAAACGCGATGCGAGCGGCCCGAAAGGGTTTGGAGCGCGGCCGCGGCCTCATTCAGATATTCTGGCTTTCCTATGATTTTACGGCTAACGGAAACCACCGTATCGGCCGCTAGCACGAACGCGCCGGCGAGATCGGGCTCACGCTCCAACCTTTCTTTAGCCGTCAACGCCTTTGAACGCGCGAGCCTTTGCGCGTATGTGCGGGGTGGCTCGCCTTTTTTCGGGGTTTCGTCTATAGAGGCTGGCCGGAGGGCATCCGGTTCGATGCCTACCTGCTCCAGAAGGGCGAGCCGGCGCGATGAGGCGCTCGCTAGCACAAGCTGCTGCCGCACGCTGGATCTTGCGGCGGAAGGATGGCGCTCATCCTCGCTTCTCGGGGAACGGATAGCCGCCGCCCTACTTGAAACGATATGTGATGCGTCCTTTGGTAAGATCATAGGGCGTCATCTCTACTAAGACTTTGTCACCGGCCAAGACACGGATACGGTTCTTTCGCATCCGCCCCGCTGTATGCGCAATGATCTCGTGGCCATTGTCAAGCTTCACGCGAAAAGTCGCATTCGGAAGAAGCTCCGTTATGAGGCCGGGAAATTCAAGCAGTTCTTCTTTTGACATGTCTCCTGCCGATGAAATGCCGCGGCGCGATCAAAACGCGATCCGGGTTTGGCCGAACGTTTTGAGGATATGAAAGCGCATGCCGCCGCGATTGGGTTGGCGGGAGAATGATCCCTCGGGCTGGCAAAATCAAGCCAGTTCGGCTCTTTGAAGCCCAAATGACCGCGCCCGAATGGCGTTCCGCACAGCCTATGCAGCCGCGGTTGCGGAACGCATCAAGACGAATTCCGCCAAAAAAGTCATTATGGAATTCATTGTTTAGACTGTCCTACGAACTTTTCGTGAAATGACCGGAAGCAATTTCAGGGTTTGCTCTGGCCGATAGGGCGCCAATAACTGTGACCACGAACATTATGCCCCCGGCAACGGCAAAAAGGGCTCCTATCCCATTCAAATACATCCCCATCGCGGCGCCATCCACGAGACTGCCGATGCTCGTCGGTGTCTTGCGGGGCGCGCCATATCCGCCCGCCCAGAATAAACCGATACACGCCACGAGCTGCCCTGCGCCGAAGAGCCAAAGCTGGAGCCGCAGCAACCGGCTGTTGCGCGGCGGGCGCTGCAGAGCGGGGAGGCACAGGGTTAAAACGAGCCCCATCGCAGCAAGGTTCACCCCAGCTATAACGCCGTGGTAATGAGCCGGAGTGCGCGTGTCGGACCCGGAGATGAGATTGCCCATTATACCGCCGGCCGCAAAAACGATCATGGACAGGAAGAAAGCAAGAAACGCGGGATCGCGCCAAGGCAAGGGCGCGCTTTTCCTTGCGCGGGCTACGCCGAACAAGAGCGTGCCCCCTATCATCAGCGTTGGCAAAGCCATCACAAACTGAAGTTTGCTAAATGCCTCGCGAAAATTGATGGAGGACATGTCGAAGAACCGGAAGAAGAACGGCGCGGGCAGCGTGAAGGCCACGAGCATTAAAACCGCAACGCGAAAAACATCCGGCTCGATGACCTTATCGCCAAGGCTCGAACGGCTCAGCAAAAACCAGCCCGCGAGCATCAGCGAACAGAAGAGGAACTGAAGAATATGGCCGCCGCCCCAGAAAAGCACCTCGTTCAGGCCCTTCGATGGGGGAGTACCCCATGAAAGGTAGGTTGCAATGGCGAAGCAAACCAGCGCGATGACGTAGATGACGGAAGCCGCGCTCATGGCGAACGCAAGCGGCGGCAGTTCCTTCAAACGGGAGGGAATATTCAGCAAAAGGCGAAGCACGGGCATGAATATGCCAAGCGCCAGTACCGCGAGGCCGGCGTAGTAGGCGGAGTGCTGAATGACGGGGATATAATTGTTGAGGGAAGGATCGCTTGAACGATCGAACGCCGTGAGAAACAAGAGCGGATAGGAAAGCGCGACGGCAACGGCGCCGATACCGCCCAAGCCAGCAAACCGCAGGCCGTTACCCTCTATCTTGGTGGCCGCCAGCGAGGCGAGCAACGCAAAGAGGGTCAGAAACCAGACCACAAGAGAAAAGATCACGTGGATCACAAGACCTTTGGCGAAGAAATCCAACGGCCAAAACGCAACCACTTCAATGCCGGGTATTCTTGAAACGGCGAGAAGCACCGCAAATGCACCTGCGATAGCCAGAGACCCGATCGCAAGAGCGGCCCAAGCCCGGAGCTCGGCGAGAGGCACACTCGCCGCCGACGCATGTTTGGAAAGGAGACCGTTTGCCCCCGATACGTGCGATAAATCGGTCATCGGATGGTCTTACGCTCCCGTATAGGGATAGATGTGAATGGCCATGACATAGACGACGACGCCGGAGACGGAGACGAACAGCCAAATCGGCAGGGCCCAACTCGCAACCCGTCTGTGGGCGGTGATGCTTCCCCCGAGCCCCCGCACCAGCGTCACCGGCACGAGCAGCGCGACGACGAGCGCCATCAGGACGTGGACCCCGAGCAGCGTGAAGTAGATGGGCCGGATCGTTCCGTGTCCGCCGAACTTGGCAAGACCCGCACTGAAATGATAAGTCAGATAAATCGCGAGGAAGGCTGCGCCGAGCACAGCCGCGACCAGCATGCCTTTGCGATGGTTTTTCCTATCGCCATGCTGGATGAACCAGTAGCTCACCAGCAAAACGAGCACGGTCGCGGAGTTAATTACGGCGAGGATATGCGGAAGGGTGTGGATCTCGATCATGTGCGCAGGACTGTTAAGGGCCGAATCTGAAGCCTTTTTTAAAGGCCATGGATGAGTTTTTGAATGGCGCTTCCAAAAAAGAGCGCACAAAAGATGGCGGTAGTGCTTATCAGGAAGAGCGCAAACAGCCTCATGCTGCGCTTGTTGTTCTGATCCGATTGATCCATCGGTTCTAACTCCTCTCCTTAAAACGTGCAGCAACCGCGGCGGCCGGAGAAGCGCGCCGCGGTTGCTTTGTCTGCCGAGATTACTTCTTCGCGTAATCGTAGGGCGTCCAGTCCTCCGACACTACAACAGGTTCGTCGAAGTTGCCAGGGCCGATCGGGTAGCTCGCATGAGTCCACTCAAGCGACTTCGAGCCCCATGGGTTCCTTCCTACACGCTCGCCTGCGAAGGCCGCATAGACCCAGCCGCTGACCATGAGAAAGAGACCGATCCCATTGATGATGGCGCCGTAAGTAGCGATGTGCATCCACCATTCCCAGTTCGTCGCACGCTCCACACCAACCGTTTCCACGGAATAATCCCAGTAGCGCCGCGGCATACCGTCCGCGCCGATGATGAGCAGCGGCCAGAAGGTGAGCTGAGTGCCCGCGGCGTTGAACCAGAACGCGATTTTCGCAACCAGGTCGTCGGCGGTGCGGCCCGTCATGGCCGGGAACCAGAAGTACACGGATGCGAATATCGCATACGTTGCGAACAAGCCCATGATCATATGGAAGTGGGCGGGCACGTAGATGGTCCTGGCAAAATGCAGCGTTAACCCGGCCTCCGCCAGCGGGATGGCCGAGAGTCCGCCGCCAAGAAGGAGCAAAAACGTAAGCGCGGCATAGCGCATCGCGACATTCCAGGTTATGGCACCCTTATAGATCGTACCCCACAACGAAAGCGCCACCAAACCCGCCGGTAGCGAGATCATGATCGTCGTAAACGACATAATCAGGCGAACCCAGTTCGGATTGCCAGTCACATACATGTGGTGAGCCCACACATCGCCCGATAGTACGGCGATCCCCATGAAGCCGCCATAAACTGCCGCCCTGTAGTTGAAGATGGATTTCTTGGCCATCGTCGCGATGATGTCAAACACCAAGCCCGCGGCAGGAATGAAGATAACGTAGACGGCCGGGTGCGAGTAAAGCCAGAAGATGTTTTCGTAGAGCAGCGGATCGCCCCCCTTTGCCGCGTCGAAATAGCCGGTCCCGATATATTTGTCGAGAAACAGCAACATCGTCGCGGTTGCGAGAAACGGCAGGAAGATGAGCTGAAGGACATTGGCGAAAAAGCTACCCCAAACGAACATGTTCATCTGACTCCAGCCCATGCCGGGGGCGCGCATGTAGACGGTGGTCGTGATGAAGTTTATGGCACCCAAGATCGACGAGAAGCCCATTATTTGCACGATGAAGACGTAGAATGCGGTGTTGCCCGCCGTCCTGATCGCGTAGGGCGGATAACCCGTCCACATCATGTCCAATTTGTCCGGGATGACGAAGAACAGGAGCGCCATGACAACGCCGCACAAGTACATCCAGACGCTGAACGAGTTGATCCGGGGAAAGGCAACGTCCTTCGCGCCGATCATGATCGGAACCAGGTAGTTCGTAGCGAACCCGGTCAGCCCTGGGATCACGAAGCCCAAGATCATCACGGCTCCGTGGAAGGTGAGCATGCTGTTATACGCGTCAGGCGTCGACATGCTTTTACTGAAGTCGCCGACGAAGTAATTTATGACACCGGACTCTCCGGGCGCGTACTGCTCGATCCGGATGCCGAGTGCCATCAAGGCTGCGAGGGTGAACGCCGCCATGGCGCCGACCAGGTACAAAATACCGACGCGTTTATGGTCGACGCTGAAGAGCCATGAGGCAATCCCTCCCCCAGGTTGGGACGGCACATGGTCGTAAGTGGCTGTTGTCATGATCTTTTTCCCTTTAAACTTACTTGCTCGCCGTACCGTCCACGGTTTGGCTTGCGAATTTCAAATCGCCGGCAGAAGCGCTCTTGTGCTTGGCGACCCATTGATCGAACTCAGCCTTTGGCAGCGCCCTGACCGGCGTAGACATCTGCGCATGGCCGGTTCCGCAATATTCCATGCAGTTGACATGCGTTTCTTTCGGCTCATCCGGATAGAAATAGAGATAGGTGATGCGCCCCGGGACCAAATCTTCCTTGATCTTGTACTCGATGAGGCCGAAGGAGTGGATCACGTCCTCCGAGGACATGCGTAGGACGACGGGCTTGCCCGCTTCGACAACGAGCTCGTTGTCTGTGACGCCGTTGCCGTAGTCGAAGTCGAAGTACCATTGATGCCCTGTCACCTTAACTTCCACGGCATCTTTCGGCACCACGCGCTCAGCGTTAAAAAGCGTCCAGCCTTTACCGAAGAGGAGCATGTCGTCAGCCAGGAACAGGGCGGTAGGAATGAGTATCCATGCCCATGACTGGGCGGCGCTCAGCTTCACTGGCTCGCCCACCTGACCGGGCGACCTGGCCGTGTACCGGATAAACATATAAATCGCGGCCAGACCGAATACGACGCCGATGGTCCAGATGTCCGCTCGAAACTCGTGCCAAGTTTCGATCCACAGCTTCGTCGGATTGACGACCTCCGCCATTGCCGGAACGCTCGCCAGCATTAGGGCTGGAAGCCCCAGTAAAAGCCCCTTAGGCAACTTTTGCATGATTTGCCCCTTTCATAACTCTCCCCTTCCTCACTTTGTAGAAGACCATTGGACCGAACACCATCAATAGGGCAATTGGCAGACCAGCAATTGCCACAAACGGAAGAATGCTGAGCTGATATTTGCCATCTTTGTAGTTGTAGCTGTAGCAGAGCCTCAACGCGAGATTGCCGATGTCTGTAACCCGCATGTGCTCTAGGTTTGCATCGAGAATTGCGAGTTCAACATCGCGCGAATCGGCGTCTTGCTGATAAAGAACGCGGATTAACCTTCCTTCGGGCGAGAAGAACAAATACGCTCCCGGGTGAAGGAAAGATTTGTCCTGCGGAGACCAGAAGAACTTGAAACCGACGCGTCCTGTTTGTTTCTTTAAATCGTCCTCGCCTTTGAAGGTCGCCAATGTCCATGCGCCAGCCAGCTTGGCCGGAAGGGCAAGCTTCTCGCGAAAGGCTGCTGCGGTCTTCAAGGTGTCGTGCCGGTCGAAGGACACGGTGAGGATTCTGAAGTCCTCGCCGGCCTTCACCGCCGTCACACCGTTCAAGAGATTTGCGAGCTCTTGGTTGATGACGGTGCAGCTTCCATCGCAGGTGAAATAAGACAAGACCAGGATGAACGGCTTCCCAAACATCTCTTCCCAACGGAACTCGCGGCCTTTATCGTCGATAAGCACCGTGCCGGGGTCGATCTTGTTCCCAAGCACGGCGTTTTGATCGATATACAAGAGCCTCGGATCGATGTCGGAGACAATCGAGCGCGGAGCCTGACAGAAAGCTGCTCCGGCGCTCGAACTCAAAATGAGCACCGCACCCAGTATCGCAGCCACCTTAGAGAACACCGCGCCCATGTCCAGCTCCGCTCCCCAGCGCCTTACCAGAAGTAAACCTGGGTGACGACGAAGAAACTAGCCACGGTAACGAAGTACCAGTACACGCCAGCCAGTTTCACAAGCGACTCGTGAACCTTCCCGAACATAGAGCCGAAGAAGATCACGAGAAAGGCTCCAAGACCCACGATGACGTGCGCAACGTGGACACCCGTCAGTGCGTAGAACGGTGTGGAATACAGGTTTGTGCCTGGCGTAAAGCCTTCAGCCGATAGATGGCGCCACTCATAGAAGGTGCCGCCTACATACACCGCGCCAAGAATAATCGCCAAGAGCAGCAAGATGGTGAAGCCGCCCCCGCCCTCTTGGTAGCTCTTCGAGGCCATGTGATAGACTAGGCTCGACGCGACGAGGGCCGCCAACGAGATCAAGGCCGTTACTTGGTTGATCTCAGGGGTCCCGGCCGGCGGCCAAGGCTGGTCATTCACTTGCCAGGCTATACGCAGAAAGTAATAGGCGATGAACATTGCGAAGAAGATCGCCCCTTCGCTGAAAATGAACAGGGTGAGGGTGAGGCTGTTCAACTTAAGGTCTGTAGGCCCCGTGACTCCCTCCGAGCCCATCCAATTGGCGATGCCGGCGAGTATTAACGGTGCGCCGACGCCCGCGAAGATAATGCCCACCAGCTTGGCTTCGTAAACAAAAAACATCGAGACGGCAAGCGCGAGACATAAGATACCGACCGAGATCGCGGCCGGTGCCCAGCTCCATTCCCATTGATGAGCATGCGCCTCGTGCCCGTGAGTTCCTGCTTCCGCATGTATTGCCATATTGCTCTCCCCGTTACCCTTCCATTACGGTTCACGATTAAACCTTAGATAGAGGCCGCGTTTGATACACGCTGCCTCTCTTCGGCCGCGCTTGGCTCTTGATAAGCGTTCGCGCGCCCTGCCTCTCCATCCTTCGCCTGCTCGAAGCTGCAGCCCCGCCCTATGCGGCGGTGGCAAGCAGCGCAACGAACAGCGCGAACATGTAGAAAATAGAGAAGCCGAACAGTTTGAATGCCGCGCGGTTGCGGTGTTCCCGGTCTTGCGCGCGCATGACGGCATATGCTTTGACGAGAAAGACCGCGCCGAGTGCCGCTGCCACGCTAGCATAGACCACGCCTCCAAAACCCAGCAACGCTGGCAGAAGGGAAGCAGCCACAAGCAAGACAGAGTAAATGAAGATCTTGCGAGCCGTCGCCTCAGGCCCAACGACCACCGGCATCATTGGAATGCTCGCGCGCTCGTAGTCGGAAGACCGGCAAATCGCTAGCGACCAGAAATGCGGCGGCGTCCAGAGAAAGATGATGAGGAACGGCGCTAGTGCGCCCATATCGAGGCTCCCGGTAACAGCAGCCCAGCCGATAACTGGCGGCAGGGCGCCGGCAGCGCCACCGATAACGATATTCTGCGCCGTCCGGCGCTTCAAAAACATGGTGTAGAGCGGCACATAAATGCCGATCGTGAGCGCGAGCAGCGCGGCCGCCAGAACATTGACGAGCAGGCCCAGCGCAAAGATCGATAGGAGAGACAGAATAGTGCCGGTGATAAGCGCTTCACGCGCCGCGATACGATTGCTCGGGATCGGCCGCCCCGCGGTCCGCTGCATCAGACCGTCAATATCGGCGTCGTACCACATGTTCAGCGCGCCGCACCCCCCGGCACCTCCGGCCATGCAGATCAGCGTTGCCGCCGCCGTTTGCCAGTCGATCCGGCCAGGCGCGATGGCCATACCCACAGCACCTGTGAATACGACAAGCGACATAACGCGAGGCTTCAATAACGCCAGATGATCAGGTACGCGCGCACCGATATCGTCCCGCTGGCGTGCTTCACGTCCAGCTACAACCTTGCCCACCTCGGCCATTAACGCTCCCGTCCCGTTTCCGCCCCCGCTTTCTTATTTTTGTCAGCCAGGGGCCCTTTGCGGTAAAATGTCGCATTTTGGCTAGGGACGTTTTGACATAGATCAAATCCGGCCTCGCAAAGCCGTCTTTCGTAAAAACTTACGGCTCCAGCGCCCAGGAGCCCCGTCAAATGGGAAGTGCTGTTCCGGTGCACCGAAGGATAGCAGGGCCGCGAGTAACTGAAGGGAAAACAAGGCCCTCGGTTCTCACCGGATGTCTCAGCTCCGGATAAGTGCGCTGTCTGCTCCAGCGCTCATATTCTTGGTGGAAGCCCGATTTCTCTGAGGCGCACCCTATCTCTCTGCCGGGCGCTATTAAACGGCCGAAAGCCCTGATTAAATGGCGCACCGGGCAAGATTCGAACTCGCGACCCCCAGATTCGTAGTCTGGTGCTCTATCCAGCTGAGCTACCGGTGCTGACATGGACCGGCGCAACGCCGCATCCGAAGGCTCATATGTCTAACGGTTAAACCCGTCTTGTGCAAGCTTTCCTTCGAAGCGTTGTGCGCCGGAGAAGCTCCGCTCACCGCTCTCCCCGCTGGCTGGAAGCCGGAACACGAACGCAGCCCCGGCAAGGGTGTCCTCAAGCGCGATGTCCCCGCCATGGGCGCGCAGAAGCTCCGCGCTAATGACAAGACCAAGACCGTTCCCGTTGCCTTTTGCGGCGGTCTGAAAAGCTTTGAACAGATTCGGCCGCATCTGAACGGGAACTCCAGGCCCGTTGTCACTGACCCTGACGATTGCCGTGCCGCCCTCCTGACGGGCTGTAATTTCGATCGCTGGATCGCCAGGCGCCGGGCGCGCTTCCCGCAGCGCCTCCAAAGAATTGCGGACGAGATTGGCGAGCACCCGGAAAATGTGATCGCGGTCCGCGAAGAGATCGAGGCCGGACGGTATGGACACAGTGACGCTCACCCCGTGCAGCTCTTCGACGCCTAAGCTCTCAGTGACCTCCGCAATGAGAGGCCGCAGCGGAAAATGCGCGCGCTTTGGAGAAGTTTCTTCGCTGCGGCCGTATTTCATCGTGTTCGTGCATAGGGTGATGGCGCGGTCGAGCGCACGTATAAGCCTCGGTACGAAGTGCTGCACGGTGGGATCGGCAACGGTGGCGAGCCGGTCCGAGACAAGCTGGGCACTAGCGAGCATATTGCGGAGGTCGTGATTGATTTTCGACACGGCAAGCCCGACATTGGCGAGCCGCGCCTTTTCCCTAAGGAAGCCGGACAGCTGCGCTTGAAGGGTCGCAAGCTCCTTCTCTGCTACGCCGATTTCGTCGCTGCGCCCGGACGGCAGAATAATGCGCGACGTATCTTCGGGATTTTCGCGGTACAGAACCATGTTCCGCGTGATGCGCATCATCGGCCGCACCAGAAGCGCGATAAGCGCGATGTAGACCAAAGCCGCAGTGATCATCGAGATCAGGAGCGTCAGCCAGAAAATGTTCCCGGCATATTGCCATAACGCGGCGCGCAGCGGTGTTTCATCGATAACGACGTCGATCTCGTCGCCGCGCGGCATCATATCGGAGGAGCCGATAACGCGGATCAGCCGGCCGGGCGGTGCCAGGAACGCCTGCATGCCGTCAACCATCAACTCCATGAAATTCGGCGACCGCAGATCGTACACGCCGGCAATTTCCAATTCGTTTGGCATTCCGAGTACAAGCCGGCGGAAATCGGAGCGCTTTACGGAAACCGCGTGCACCCCGGCCGTGGTCAGGAGTTCTTGGCGCAAACGCTCCGGCAATTCCGCTCCGCCCGACGCTTCCAAGGCCAAAGAGGCAATCTTCGCGGCAACGACCCTTTGCATGAGCCAATTCCGGCGGAAGTTAGCGACGCTAGGCACGAAAATGAATATCTCGGCGACCATGACAAACGCGATTGTCAGAAGCAGAAGCTTTGCGGGAAGACCAAACACAAACTTCCAGCGGCCAGCCTTTTGGCTCCTCGATTGCCCTAGCGGCGTTGGGAACGGCTGCTCCATGCTCCCGCGAGATTTCGAGGATCGCGTTTCCAAAATCTGGAACGATCCTGTTGTTACTGCCTCTTACATAGACTCATTCAACCGAATTTCGCAAGCAGGCCAATGATCCGTCGCAGGAGAGGGCTCTGCGCGCGCGGTGCGAAAAAGCTTTCCGCGGCCTGCTTGTTCATCCCGGCCAGCGTGGGCGAGGGTGAAACAAGGCTCGCCATGGCGCTGAGGGGAATACCCTTTTGCATGGCAAGGCTCCACATTTGAATGAGTTCGCCGGCCTGGGCTCCCGCGATGCCTGCCCCGAGAATCTTACCCCGCTTCGAGGCAATCACTTTTAGAAAACCGCCCGTCTGGCGCTCAGCCTGAGCGCGGACGTTCTCGCTGTAAGGCCAACGCAGGATCGAAAGCCGCCCGTAACGCGCGCGCGCCGCTTCCTCGGTCATTCCGACGTGGGCGATTTCCGGGTCGGTGAACGTCACCCAAGGCATGGTCGAATGCTGGGCGCGCACCGGCAAGCGGAAAAGTGCATTCTTGATAGCCACGGACGCATGATGCTCGGCCGCGTGCGCGAGATCCACATCGCCGGTGACGTCGCCGATTGCGTACACTTTCTTATTCGTGGTGTGCAGGCCTTTGCTCACCACGATCCCGCGCTCGTTATACTTAATGCCGGCGGCATCCAGGTTGAGAGCCGCGACGTTAGGTGAACGCCCCATCGCAAGAAGGAGGTGGCTACCCTCCACGGAGTAAGACTTGGCCAGGTTTGCGAACACAGCCTGGATGTTTGAGCCGAACGGCTCGATGCGCTCCAGCCGCGCGTTCTCCAGCACACGGATGCCTTCGTCCCGGAGACATTTCAACACATGGGCCCTAAGCTCCACATCGTCGCGTGCGAGCGCCGGCCCGGCTTCGATGACGGTCACGTCGCTGCCAAGCCGGCGGTGCGCCTGGGCAAATTCGAGTCCCACGGAGCCGCCGCCTGCGACAATCAGATGAGGAATCCGGTGAATATGGGAGAAAATCGTCTCGTTCGTAAAGTAGGGAACGCGGTCGAGCCCTGGAATGGGGGGCACAAGCGGCGACGAGCCCGTAGCGACGATAAACCGCCGGGCCTTAATCTCGAAATTGCCGGCCTCCACCGTATGATCGTCCGTAAAGCGCGCATCAGCCTTTATGACATCGACCCCGAGCCCATTGAGGCGCTCCACGGACACATTCGGTGCCACAGCTTCAGCGATGCTGAGAACGTGCTCGGAGACAGCTCTGTGGTTGATGATGAGGTCGGCGGCCTTGACACCGAAGCTCCACGAATTCTTGATGTCGTGAACGCGTTTCGCCGATGCGAGCAGCGCCTTCAACGGCACCGTGCCCGTGTTCAAGTTTTGGCCTCCCATGCGTCCGCGTTCGATCAGCACGGCGGATACGCCGAATGCCGCTGCAGCCGTAGCGGCGGCTAAGCCGCCCGGTCCGGCACCGATGACACAGATTTCCGGCGTCAAAAGCTGCGGCATGGCTTCCCCGTGTTGCTCGCGAATGAGTGCGCCTTTGTTTGGCCTGGAGACGGAAAATTTGCAAGAACCGTCATGCCGGGAGGGAGCGGTATAGCGCCGGGGCGCCCCCCGGCTAGCGCAACAGTTCGCTTATCGCTGCGTCGATGCCATTGAGCGTGAGCGGGAACATGCGGTTCCCCATGAGCTGCTGGATCAGCTTCACCGATGGCGTATGATCCCAATAGCGCTCCACCATCGGGTTGAGCCAGACCGCGTGCTTATAGATGTTCAGCACGCGTTGCAGCCAAACTTGGCCTGCCTCCTCGTTCGTATGCTCGACAGAGCCGCCTGGGATGAGAATCTCATAGGGGCTCATGGCGGCATCGCCGACGAAAATCACTTTATAATCGGCCGGGTACGTATTCATCACCTCATAGGTGGGCACCCGCTCGGCCCAGCGCCGCTCGTTCTTGCGCCACACGCTCTCGTACAAGCAATTGTGGAAGTAATAATAATCCATGTGCTTGAACTCGGAGCGCGCCGCCGAGAACAGCTCCTCGCATGCGCGGATGTGGTAATCCATCGAGCCGCCAACATCGAAGAACAGCAGCACCTTCACGGTGTTGCGCCGTTCAGGGCGGAAGGCGATGTCGAGATAGCCCTTATGTGCCGAGCCCTTGATGGTGTTGTCGAGGTCGAGCTCGTCCGCCGCGCCCTGACGCGCGAAGCGGCGCAGCTTGCGCAGCGCGAGCTTGATGTTGCGTGTGCCAAGCTCCACCTCGCCGTCGAGATCCTTGTAGTCGCGCCGGTCCCAGACTTTCACCGCGCGGAAATTGCGGTTCTTGTCCTGACCGATGCGCACGCCTTCCGGGTTGTAGCCATAGGCTCCATAAGGCGAGGTGCCACCCGTTCCGATCCATTTCGATCCGCCTTTATGGCGGCCTTTCTGCTCGGCGAGGCGCTTCTTCAACTCCTCCATGATCTTGTCCCAGCCGCCAAGAGCCTGAATTTGCGCCTTCTCCTCATCGGTGAAGAGCCGTTCGCCAAGCGCGCGCAGCCATTCCTCCGGGATATCCGCCGGGATGCCGTCCATGGCGCTAGCAAGGCCTTTGAAGACCTGGCCGAAAACGCGGTCGAACTTGTCGAGATGGCGCTCGTCCTTCACGAGCGAGGCGCGCGAGAGATAGTAAAAATCGTCGATTTGCTTGCCCGCGATGCCCGCATCGACCGCGTTGAGGAAGGTGAGATATTCTTTCACGCTGACCGGGATGCCGGCCCGCTTCAGCTCGTAGAAGAAGTTCAGAAACATGAAGCCCTACTTCCGCTTAAACCCAAAGGGGAGCCGCCAGCCTTTGGCTTTGGGCTTATCGCTTTCCGTACCGCCCCCTGCCGCGAGGGTTTGCCCTTCCGGCTCAAGGCTTGAAAGCCGTTGCAGAAGCGAGCCTGCGCCGGATCGGGGCCGCTCGCGCCTTCCCCCTTTCGCCGCTTCGCGCGGTGCATCGATATCTGTGAAATCTTCCTCAGGTTCCGCCGCCGTTTCCGCGAGCAGATCCTTGAAAGATTTCTTCTTTAAGCCGTCGGAATAGGAGACCCGCGGCTTGGATTGCTTGGCAGTCTTTGCTTCCCCTGCTGGCTTCGGTGCAGGTTTTTCCTCATCGGGCGCGGCTTTGCCCATGACGAGATCGCGCAACCGGATATCGTCCCGCCCCGGTGCGCCCGCGAGGATCGCCTCATCCGGCCTGGCCTTGGCCCCTGAATCTCGATTTTCCGGCCGGTTCCGCCGCCGGCGCCCTGCCGGATGTGCCGCCTCGCCGTAATTGCCGCCAGAATAAGCCGATGCCGGCAGAAGAAGAACCCTCAAGGGCTTTTCGGGTTCAGCCGCCGGCACCTGAGCGGAAGCCGATGCCGGGCTTGCCGTAAGCGGCGCGAGTTGCTTATGCTCCGCTGGCGTGACTTTGGCCTGCAAGGCTTGCAGCCCGGCGATCAATTGCGCAATGCCGGCAACGAGTTTTTGCCGCACCCAATCGGAAAGGTCTTCCGAGGTTGCACGGAATTGCTCGGCTCGCCGCTCCAGTTCAAGCCGTGCGAGGAACTGCTTGCCTTTTTCCGAAAGATCGGGGGCTCGCGCGAGCAGCTCGGCATAGCGTGCACGAAGCTCCTGGGCTTCGAGCACGAACTCGTAGTGGCGCTTCAAACCTTGCCCGCCGTGGCGCGCCAGTCCGCCCGCGCGCTCGAATGCCGTGGCGAACTGCCCCGGCATATCCGCGCGCGCCCTGCGCAACTCCTCCGCTGCGCCCTTTAGCCCTTTCGAGGTCACAGCCCGCGCAAGGCTGTGAGCGGCCGCCGCCGCATCGCCCAGCAAATAGCGGACTTCGCGCAAACCTGCCGCCACGCCCTTGAGGAGACTCCAAGGAACAGCGATAAGCTCGGCAGGAGTAGGAAAGCGGCTCTTTTCCAGCCCCGCCGCGATGACGCGTTCGGCTTGGGCCTGGAAGGCGAGCACATCCTCGCGCGCGATGGCGAGCCTCAGATCGATGGGATCGCGGCCTCCAGGCTCCCCGCCCGCAACCTCATCATCCTTGAACAAAAGCGAGCGCGCTTCGGACTGAAACGTCTCGAAGGACTGCGGATCGGCAAGCTCCGGCCCCAGCTCCCGGATGCCTTCCATGAGAAAGATTTCCGAAGCGGCCCAAAAATCGCGCCTGATCTGCAGGATCTCTGAAAGCGCCAAAAAGTCCGGCAGGTCGAAGGTCTGCTGTAACTTTTTTTTCAAAGCATTGACACGTTCGAAAAACGGGCTTTGCGCCTCGATCCCATTGAGAAGGCTCCGGACGTCCCCCCTCAATGTGTCCTCGGCCTGCCCAGAACTGAGCTGGTAATTGCCCTCGGCGGTAACTCTTGTAGACGCACGCGTGCGCAGCGCGGCAAAGATTGAAGCGCCCTCATCGACAAGTCCTACCGCGCTGCCTAGCAGCTGCCTCTGCTTGGAGCCGTCGCGGCGGCGGAAAAGCCGGTAAACCAGCCAAAGCAAAAAGCTTACGGACAGCCAGAGAGCCATGACCGCCGCCAAGGATGAAAATGTTTTCATCGGTGAGCTTTCCCGCTTCGGCGCGCGATTGCCCTGCTACCGGCCCTGCCGCGTGCGCCTCGATCCGGTTTGCGGCAGAACCTCGTCCGGCGCTCCGAAATGCGAGAAATAGCGCGCATCGATGGCAGCCACCGGCATGATGATGAACACGTCCGTCGTTCCGAATTGCCGGTCGATAACAGCGCCATCGCCGGCGTAAGCCCCAAGCCGCAAATAGCCCTTGATCAAGGGCGGCATGACTTTCAAGGCTTCTTTAACGTTCACTTCTTCCTTGGGCAGCATGTTCATGTCGACCTTGAGGTGTGGATGCGCGGAGACGAGCCAATCCTCTGGAGCGCGCGAATAATGATGCAGGAAGCTTAGCGCCAGCGCATGTTCCTTCGGGTCTGTGCCCGGGAAGCTGGCGCAGCCGAGCATGACATCGACGCCATGCTCGCGGATATAGGTCCATAGGCCTTGCCAAAGCAGCTCGACGGTGCGGCGGTTCCGGTAGGGCTTCAGCACGCAAGAGCGGCCAAGTTCCAGAAAGCGATGCTTGTCGCGCTTGGCCGCGATAAGGGGTGCGATATCGTACTCGCCTTGCGTATAAAACCCTTGGTTCTTTTCGGCGATGTCCTGCAGCAGCACGCGATAGGTTCCTACGACTTTGGAACGTTTCAACCAAGGCCGCCTTCCTGCGCGCTCAACGGACTTGTCGATGACGAGGAGATGATCGCAAATGGCGTCGTATTCATCCTCGTCGCGCTTTTTTTGCAAGGTCCTCGCATCGGGAATTGCAGCCATCTCGCGGTAAAAAACCTCAAAACGCAGCCGCTGAGCCTTTTTGATATCGGCACCTGAACGGGCGAGCCGGACTTCGAGGCTCCCGATCCGCCCATAGACCTGCACTGGCTTGCGGAGCGGGAAAAGCGGAAAGCGCCGCCTTCGCTTGGCGGCTAGCCGTAAAAATGCAAGCGGCCGTGACCGCAAGGATTTGAAGCCGCCGGATGGCCTTTTCAAACGTAAGCGCATGGATCCTCTATCCTCGGCCACGGCGCCTTTCTGGCCTTGCCGTGGCGGCCCTGCGGCCTTGGCCCGCTTCCGGCGCCATCATGGCCGTCCGCTACGAACGATATTACGGCATTGGCACATTGCCGCAAGTAGCACGGCGAGGGATCTGGTACTGGATCAGATCGATCGGTTCGCAGCACGTCATCCCGTGCGCACCACCGCATGCAATGACGCGGTGCAACCACGCGATCTTGCCATGGGCCGCGCCTGAAAAGATCCCGGTTCCGCGGCGCACCGTTTCACGCTGCGCCGCTTCTGGGGACAATAGCGGCCAGCGAGCGTTTCAGCCGGATTTAGTTTGACTCTAAAAACTGGGGAGCTGGCGCTGCCCCGGGCCGCAAGGGTCCTGTAGCGCCTAATAAACGCGCGCCTTCGGCGCGATGTATTGCACCTCGTTCGTCAGCGTGTGTGCGTGCACGGGCCGGTAATCGAGATACACCGCCTTCCTTTCCACGTCGGCCCAGGACAAGGTGTGTTTCATCCATTTTTGGTCGTCGCGGTTGGGAAAATCCTCGCGCGCATGTGCGCCGCGGCTCTCCTGCCGCGCATAGGCGCCGTGGATTGTCACCGCAGCCAGCGCGATCATGTTGTCGAGTTCCAGCGTCTCGATAAGATCCGTGTTCCAGATCAGCGACCGGTCGGTCACGCGAATGTCGCCTGCGCCTTCCCAGATCTGCTGGATGAGATGACAGCCTTCTTCGAGCACCTGCGCGTTGCGGAACACCGCGCAATTGTTTTGCATGGCGCGCTGCATGCGGCCACGAAGCTCCGCGGTGGCGGTGCCGCCGTTGGCATAACGCAGGCGGTCGAGACGCGCGACAGCCTCGTCGCCGGCACTGGCGGGCAAATCGGGATGGGTTTGTCCGGTCTCGATCGTCTCGGCGCAGCGATGGCCTGCCGCCCGCCCGAAAACCACGAGATCGATGAGTGAGTTTGAACCGAGCCGGTTCGCGCCATGGACGCTCGCGCAGGACGCCTCGCCGAGCGCCATCAGGCCGGGGACGGTGGCGTCAGGATCGCCAGCGCGTGGATTGAGTGCCTCGCTGAGATAGTTTGTGGGAACGCCGCCCATGTTGTAGTGCACGGTCGGCAGGATCGGGATTGGCTGGCGGCGAAGATCGACGCCCGCGAAGATGTGCGCGCTCTCGGTGATGCCTGGGAGCCGCTCGGCCAAAACCTTGGGGTCGAGGTGGTCGAGATGCAGATAGATGTGGTCCTTTTTCGGTCCGACGCCACGGCCTTCGCGGATCTCCATCGTAATTGAGCGCGAGACCACATCGCGGCTCGCGAGATCCTTGGCATGCGGTGCGTAGCGCTCCATGAAGCGCTCGCCCTCGGAATTGGTAAGATAGCCGCCTTCGCCGCGGGCGCCTTCAGTAATCAGCACACCGGCGCCGTAAACTCCCGTTGGATGGAATTGCACAAATTCCATGTCCTGCAGTGGAAGGCCTGCGCGGAGGACCATGGCATTGCCGTCGCCCGTGCAAGTGTGGGCGCTGGTACAGGAGAAGTAGGTCCGCCCATAGCCGCCGGTGGCTATGATCGTTTTCTTGGCTCGGAAACGGTGAAGGCTGCCATCATCGAGGCAAAGTGCAACGGCGCCCCGGCACACGCCGGCATCCATGATAAGGTCGAGGGCGAAATATTCGATGAAAAATTCAGCCGAGTGGCGTAACGACTGCCCGTAAAGCGTGTGCAGCATCGCGTGCCCAGTGCGATCCGCGGCTGCGCAAGTGCGCTGAGCAGGCGGGCCCTCGCCGAAATCGGTGGTCATGCCGCCAAAGGGACGCTGATAGATTCTGCCCTCCTCGGTGCGGCTAAAGGGCATGCCATAATGCTCGAGCTCATAAACCGCGGCGGGCGCGTTCCGGCAAAGATACTCGATGGCATCTTGGTCGCCGAGCCAATCCGAGCCCTTGACGGTGTCGTACATATGCCAGCGCCAATCGTCGCGGCCCATATTGCCGAGCGCCGCGGCAATGCCGCCCTGCGCAGCCACGGTATGCGACCGGGTTGGAAACACCTTTGTTATGCATGCTGTCTTGAGCCCAGCCTCGGCGCAGCCAAGCGTCGCGCGCAAGCCGGCTCCGCCCGCCCCGATCACAATCACGTCGAAGATGTGATCGACATAGGGGTAAGCCCTGCCGTTGACGTTAAATACGGGGAGCACTCCAGCGCCGTCATGCTTCGGCTTTGCACGTTCAGGCATTGGCTACACCCCGAGATAAAGCTTGGATACGGCGAGAGCGATGGCCGCGCCGGTGAATATTGAGAAAAACGTGTTCAGCAGCAAAAGCGGCACTTTCCAGCCGCCATGCACGTAGTCCTCAACGATGACCTGCATGCCGATCCGCATATGCATGCTAACCGAGATCGCAAGCAAGACGCCGAGCACCGCGGCTATGGGGTTCGCGAAGAATGCCTTGACCTCGGCCCGCGAAGCTCCCGCTAGCGTGAGGGCAGCATAGACCAGGAATGCGATCAAAACGATATTTGCCGCCGCAGTTACGCGTTGGAGCAAAAAGTGCTCCGTGCCACGCTTGGCGGAGCCAAGGCCGCGGGCATTCTTAAGGGGTGTTCGATAAGCCATCATATGAGTTTTTCCCACAGCGAAACCGCGGCCATCCAAATCAAGCCCGTGAGCGTGAGCGAGCCAAGAAGCGTTAGCCAAGAAAGGGCGCGTACAGTCTTGATCTCGAAGCCCCGCACCGAGTCCCAGATGAAATGCCGGATACCGCCAAGCATGTGATGCATGACGGACCACGTGAAGCCGAAGAGAATAATGAGTCCGGCCGGTGAAGCGAGGAGAGAGCTTACCATGCCGAACTCTTTATCGCCCATCGCCGCTGAAATGAGCCAAGCCGCGAGCAGAAGGCTACCAAAATAGTTGGCCGCACCTGTGACGCGATGCAGAACCGACATCGTCATACTGATGTAAGGCCGGAAAATCGATAGATGCGGAGAAAGGGGTCTCTGCGCCATGTGCTGGGCACGCAAGCCCGCCGCCTTTTGCTTCGCGTCCGCCATTATTCAAGCCTTCTTAATGCTGGATGCAATCCGACTTAATGCTGCAGCTTTTACCGCAGCGCAGCATTGGGGGCAACTGCAATCGCTCGATAATCTCATCCGCCGCTTAGGCAGAAAGGCTAACAAGAACCCGAATGCATCATACCGGCAGCAACACCCAGAGATCGAGATCGAGGAGCACGGCGGGGTCGTACTCCTCGCCGGCTTTGAGGGGAAAGCCCGCGGCTGGCTTGTCCTTCAGCGCCACGAGGCGCAGCCGCAGCGCTCCCACGTCATGCCGGTCGAGGCTCGCTTTATCCAGCACCTCGCTATAGGCATAAACGGTGTCGCCAGCGAAAGCCGGCGATACGTGCCGCCCGCTATTGATCGCGGCGATGTGGAACGCGTTCCCAAGGCCGTTAAAACTCAGCGCGCGGGCGAGCGAGATGATATGTCCGCCATAAACGAGTCGGCGGCCGAAACGCCCCTGGGCTTGCTCGTGCTGGTTGAAATGCACCTTCGCCGTGTTCTGATAGAGGCGCGTTGCGAGCTGGTGCTCGGCTTCCTCGATGGTCATGGCGTCGATGTGATCGATCTTCTCGCCGGTCTCGTAGTCGCCCCAGCGATGGGGGCTGCCCGAAAGCGCGGTCTTGTAGCCTTGGACATGGAGGCGCGGAGTACAGGCGCCGAGTACGGCAGGATCGACGGCTTCTTTGAGCTGCGGCACATGGGCTTCCGGCGCCGGAGCGTCCTCGTTGCGCTTGCGAACCATCACCCAGCGCACATAGCTTAGGACCGGCTCGCCAAGCTGATCGCGTCCTGTGGTGCGCACATAAACGACGCCGGTCTGCTTGTTCGAGTTTTCGCGCAAGCCGATCACCTCGGAAGCGGCGGAGAGCGTGTCGCCCGGGTAGACCGGTTTCAGGAACAGGCACTCCGCATAGCCGAGATTGGCGACCGCGTTCAGCGAGATGTCCGGCACGGTCTTGCCAAATACCGTGTGGAAAACCAGAAGGTCGTCGACGGGGCTCTTGGGATAGCCGATTGCCTTGGCAAAAGCGTCCGAGGATTGAACTGCGAAGCGCGAGCCGTAAAGCGCGGTGTAGAGCGAGGTGTCGCCTGCCCCGATCGTGCGGGGCGTCGCGTGCTGAATGACCTGGCCGAGTTTGAAATCCTCGAAGAAGTTCCCTTGCCGCGCCTTGCTCACGCCGCTCCCCTCATGTTCCAGACGTTACCTGAGGAACCTATATCACCCGCCGGTGACGGGAGGGAAGAAGGCGATTTCGCGAGCTCCCCGCAAACTCGATGAATGCTGGGCATGGGTGCGATCGACAGCAGCGCGGATAATGTCCTCGCGCTCGAAGGCAGCCGCGTAGCCTTCGCCGCGCGCTTTCAGCCATTTTATGGCATCGGCGACGGTTGTTACGGAATCAGGGAGCGCTGCCTTCTCTTCGGCAATGCCTATGCGTTCGCGCACCCATGCAAAATACTTGAAGGTTACTTCCATTTTTTGCAGCCGGCTCCCGCAGAAACATACCGCCTTGCTTCAGCGCTTATTTTTTTCCGTCGCGGCAAAAAATATCGTACACAACCGTAATGACGCGCCGGATATCGTCATCGTTGACACGATAATAGACGGTCTTGCCATCGCGCCGCGTTGTCACAAGGCCATCCAGCCTTAGACGAGCCAATTGCTGCGACACAGTGGGCTGACGGAGGGAAAGGATGTTTTCAAGCTCCGTAACCGACCGCTCCCTTTCCGCAAGCAGGCAAAGAAGAAGCAGACGCGTCTCATGGGCGAGCGCCTTAAGGAAATCGCTAGCCCTCCGCGCATTCTGCATCACCTTTTCCATCTGCGGCGAATCCACTGCATTTTCTTCTATCTTAGCGGAAAGCGTACGTTCTTCTGTGCTCAGGGTCATAGTGCTCTTCCAGGGGTAGCAACCGTCCGCTGAACCTTCTGCGCGAACGCCGGCTTCAATTTCGTGCTCAAGCTAGTCAAGCCTTGCCTTGTGCGCAAGGGAAAGCCAAACACATTATCATATTAGAATATGGTAGCTGGCGCGTCCACGAAAAGGAGTCGGTCCCCCTCTATTGCAGTGCACAAGCGTCGCTTTGACGCACCAGTCCTCTCTTCGGCTTTAGCGAACTCGAATGCTGGACAACTCCTCACCATCCGGATCGAGCACATGCACGGCGCAGGCAATGCATGGATCGAAGCTGTGGATTGTGCGCTGAATTTCGAGCGGCTGTTTTGAATCGTGGAGGCTGTGGCGGTCCATCAAAGCGGCCTCATAAGGCCCAGGCTGTCCCGCGGCATCTCTCGGACCGGCATTCCAAGTGCTGGGCACGACGGCCTGATAGTTCGCAATTTTCCCGTCTTTGATGACGATCCAATGAGCCAGCGCACCACGCGGCGCTTCCATGAAGCCGACACCCTTCGCCTCATTTGGCCAAGTCGAAGGCTCCCAAAGCTTCGGATTGTGCACCGCAAGATCGCCCGCTTTGATGTTGGCGATGAGCGCGTCGAGCCAGTTCTGCATCTGATCGGCCATGATTTTGGTTTCGAGCGTGCGCGCCGCCGTCCGCCCGAGTGTGGAGAACATCGCCGTCAGCGGCAGATCGAGCTTCTTAAGCGCGAACGCCGCCAATTCCTTGGTTGGCTCGTGCCCGTTGGCATAAAGCAGGAGTACTCGCGCGAGTGGCCCGACTTCCACCACCCTACCGCGCCACCGCGGTGCCTTAAGCCATGAGTAGCTTTCGTCCACGTTAAGTTGCTCGAAGGGCGGCTTGGGCCCAGTGTAGTTGAGCGCCGTCTCGCCCGCATAGGGATGCAGCCCGGCATTCTTGCCGCCTGAGTAGTCGTACCAGGAATGGGCGACAAACTCCTGAACTTGGGCCGGGTCATTCAAATCGACAGGCTCAATCTTGGAGAGATCGCGGTTCAAGATGACGCCTGCGGGCAAGAACCAGTGGAGCTTGCCATCCGCGCCCGGTGATGGGAGGTCGCCAAAGCACATGAAATTGCCGGTGCCCTCGCCGCGGGCGAACCAATCCTTGTAAAAGCCTGCGATGGCGAGCGTATCGGGTACATAGACCTCATCGACGAAGGCTTGCATCGATTTGATGATGTTGCGCACTTCTTGCAGGCCGACGATGCTGAGGGATGTTGCCGCGGTGCCTCCGCTCGTTGCCGTTGGATCGGCGCTAATTGGGCTTGGAGCACCGCCCACCAGGAAGTTTGGGTGCGGGTTTTTTCCGCCGAAAATGGCGAGCAGCTTCGCCACTTCGCGCTGCCAGGAAAGCGCGTCGAGATAATGCGCCACCGCCATGAGGTTCGCCTCGGCCGGCAGCTTGTACTCCGGATGGCCCCAGAAACCGTTGGCGAAGATGCCGAGCTGGCCCGCCTCGACGAAGGTCTTCAGCTTTTTTTGCGTGTCCGCGAAATAGCCAGGACTCGATTTCGCGTAAGACGAAATGGACTGGGCAAGCTCCGAGGTTGCCTTGGGATCGGCTTTGAGCGCGGAGACGACGTCCACCCAGTCGAGCGCGTGCAGGTGGTAGAAGTGCATGACATGATCGTGCACATATTGCGCTCCGATCATGAGATTGCGGATGAGATGCGCGTTGGCGGGAATGTCATAGTTCAGCGCATTCTCGACGGCACGCACCGACGCGATGCCGTGCACGAGTGTGCACACGCCGCAGATGCGCTGGGCGAAGGCCCAGGCTTCGCGGGGATCCCGTCCCCGCAAAATGATTTCTAGCCCGCGCACCATTGTGCCTGAGCTGTAAGCTTTAGAGATTGCGCCGGAGCCATCGGTTTCGGCCTCAATGCGCAGGTGCCCCTCAATGCGGGTGATGGGGTCGACTACGACGCGATTCGACATTATTCACCCTCCAGATTGTCAGCCACGAGTTCGAGCAGGCTTTCGGTTTTCTTGTCCCATTTGGCGTGCTTGGCGCCCATTGTGAGCGTGATGCGGCACTGCCCGCAGCCCGTCACGAAATGCTCGGCGCCTGCGTCCTCGACCTGCCGCCTTTTGATTTCGAAGGCCCGGTTGCGCAAGGGATCGGCACGCGCGCAACTGACCACGCCGCCGCCCCCGCCGCAGCAGAAGGCGAGGGGGCCGTGATCGGCCAGCTCCTTGATTTCGAAGCCGAGCGCGCGCAGCACATCGCGCGGCTGCTCCTTCAAACCGCCCCTGCGGATGACTTGGCAGGGATCGTGG
The DNA here is from genome assembly GCA_052145435.1 of Rhodomicrobium sp. Taxonomy (GTDB): domain Bacteria; phylum Pseudomonadota; class Alphaproteobacteria; order Rhizobiales; family Rhodomicrobiaceae; genus Rhodomicrobium. Next base: position 52,810 of record JBKQOR010000092.1, read on the forward strand.
AAGGAGGCCGTGGAGTTGAGGGGCCTCACCTTGATGGCGCCGCTGTTGACCGACTCGGCCAGGAACTCCATCATATGGATGATGCGTATGGGCGGCTGCTTGCCGTACCAGCGCGCCGATTCCCAGCGCGCGGCGCCGTAAGCATGGCCGCATTCCGGCAAGAGCAGAGTGTGGGCGCCGATCTCGATAGCCTTATCGATGATCTTTCGCGTCATCTTCTCCTGCAGCTCGACGTCTCCATTGATGAAGCCGATGTTCGAGGCTTCGAAGCCATCGGAGTTGTATGTCCAGCTCACGCCCATCTTGTTCAGGATCTTGGCGATATCGGCGAGAGCCTTGGTGTGCTCGGTCAGCTCGGCAGGCGCGACTGTCACGAGTATATCGGCCTTGGGAAGGTCCACGTTGATCTTAACGCCGTACTTTTCGGCCGCCTCGTTGACGATGTCCGCGAAGTCCTCCGGCGGCGTTGCAGGGCTTCCCCACTTCTTGGTGGTGCGGTCCATCAGCTCAAGCCTGTCGGGAACCAGGCCCGCCTTATACATGCCGTGACGGGCCTCCTTCACAAGCTCGGCGATGTCGATGCCCATCGGGCAGGCTAGCGTGCAGCGCCCGCACATATTGCAAGAGTCGTAGAGAAACCGCTGCCATTCCTCCAGCTCCCCGATCGTCACGCTGGGCGCGATGCCGAAGAGACGGTAGATGGGCGCGAAGGGCCCGAAATGCCGCTGATAGGCCTGCTCGAAAGGCCGGAGCTTATAAATCGGCGTATATTTCGGGTCTTGCATTGTGAGGTAGAAATGGCACGCATTGGCGCACATGCCGCAGCGCACGCAGCTCTCCATGTGGATGGCCGCCGTCGCGCCGAACTCGCGCAGGAAAGTGCGCATGGCGTGGCTAAGACGGTCCTTCTCCGGCATTTCGCCCTGGACTTCATAGGGCGCGCCCGATGCTGTTACACGCGCGGTCATAGCTGTGCTCCCCTATGTTTGAACCGGACGCCCGTTGCGCCGCGAGACAAGACGAAGGTAAAGGCATGCATGAGTTTGCCGAACGGAAACCAAACGAGAAACAGGCAGATGCTCAGGATGTGCAGGGCGAGAAGCGTCTCGTAGCGCGCGCCAACCTGGATGATGGTCAGAAGGCCCGTCGCGACCGGCAACAGCGTGATGAGCCAGCTTATATAGTCGTCGGCGCGCGAGATGAGCTGCAGCACTGGGCTCGTAAGCCGGTGCAAGAGCCCTGCGATGAGCGCGAAGAGCGTGATCGCGCCGGCCGCGTAGATGAAATTCGAAGGCAGCGCGGGCCAAGTCACGCCGAAGAGGCTCTTGAAGAAGAGGATATGCGGCGCGAACAGGAAGACCACAATGGCAAGGCCGATATGCATGACATAGCCGTTGACGAACTGAAACACCGTCGTTTTCACGAATGTATTGTGCGGCCACAGTTTCCGCACGTTACCTTGCAAAGCGGCCACGATGGACAGGGGCGCGCCTGGCCGCGCCAAAGAGTGGTCCTGGCGCCAAGGAAGCAGCAATATGCCGAGAAGGCGCCAAGTTACGCCGAACACAAAGATTGCGAGCGAAACTTGGAGCGCTGGGCCGCGGGCAAACTCAAGAAGGTCCATGGATCAAGCCTCCTCTGACTTCTTGGTTTCAGATTTATAGGCATTTTGGTGAGCGCGGGCGAGCCATGCCGCGGCTCCACCAAGGACCGCGCCGGCGGCGGCAGCTTCGGTGACGTGCTCGCGCACACTTGCCAGCGGAGTAGGCAGCGGCCGGTAAAATCCGCCCTTATCCCAGAAATCCGGCTCCGAGCAGCCGAGGCAGCCGTGACCGGATTGGATGGGGAAGGAGACTCCGCCATTCCATTTGAGGGTAGCGCAGGCGTTGTAGGTGATAGGACCCTTGCAGCCAACCTCGTAAAGACACCAGCCTTTGCGTGCGCCTTCGTCGTCGAAGCTCTTGGCGAAGAGCCCGCGCTGGTAGAACGGGCGGCGATAGCAGCGGTCGTGGATCGTTTCGCCGAAGAAGGCCTTGGGCCGCTTCAAATCGTCGAGCTCGGGCAGCTTGCCAAACGCCAGAATGTGCGCAACCGTTCCCGTCATCGCGTCCGGGACCGGCGGGCAGCCTGGAATATTGATGACCGGCTTATCCTTCACGATGTCTTGGACGGCAACCGCACCCGTTGGATTGGGATCGGCATTCGGAAGCCCCCCGAACGCGGCGCATGTGCCAACCGAAACGATGGCGAATGCATCTTTCGCGGTCTCACGTAGTGTTTCGAGGTTCGTGCGGCCCGCGATTGTGGAGTAGACGCCATCGCCCTTCATAGGAACCGAGCCATCGACCATAACGATGTATTTGCCTTTATTCTCGGCCATCGATTGCAGCCGCGCATTTTCGGCGGCCTCGCCAGAGGCGGCCATCAAGGTATGATGGTAGTCGAGCGATATGAAATTGAAGATCAGGTCCTCGAGCGTGGGGCTGAAGGCGCGCGTTAGCGATTCCGTGCACCCGGTACATTCTTGGAAGGAAAGCCATATCACAGCCTGCCGCCGGGCCTTAGCGAGACCCTCGGCCATCGCTGCGGCGGCCGAGGGCGGCAGCGCCATGAGCGTCGCCAGATAAGACGAATATTTCAAGAAAGCGCGGCGCGACACGCCCCGCTCAACCAGAAGCTCGCCTAACGTTCGAGTTTCAGCCATGCCCGGCCTCCTCAAATTGTACTTCTGCGGAAACGCTAAGGATGCCGCTCAAGCGAAGTTGAGCGGCCTCTATGTCCGCCGGATGCGCGAGCAGGAATTCCGGCGCGCGCGCAACAACCACCTGCTCCGCGGCGACACGGCCATCCGCACCCTCGTGCCGGATCCACCACACGCCCGCGAATTGCGTTTCGGTCACCGTAGAGGTGCCCCCAACAGTCACGAATGCCTTCACCTCACCCTCGCCGAGCCTTTCGGCAATCTGCCGCCTATCCCAATCGGTCATCGGCAGGCTTCTTAAATCTATGGTCCCCGTCTCGCCCGTTTCGAGGAGGCGCTGCATGAGGACTGGGATCTCGCGAAGCACCGCGTCCGTGAGTTCCGAATTTAAATTCTGGGCCAGTAGTGTCGTCATGGCTGTGCCGCCCATCTTTCCACAAGCTCGGAAACGGCAGCGCAAGCGGCGGGAATGGCGCTGGCCACTGCCGGAGATTGGCTCATTCCCCATTCGACGGTCTCAGGCTGTATAGCGATCAGCGCACGGCGCGCGGGCAATGTGCCTGCCAAAGCCGCGGCGCACAGAAGATCGGAGAGAGCAACCTCATGGACGGTCTTTTTGCGGCCACTGAGCTGAGCGTCCATGGCTTCGCCCTCGAAGACCCGGATCGTTCCGGGGGCCGCGTTCAACTCTGCTGCATCGACGGCTATTAGAGCGGATGCGTCCTCGATTTCGGGAAGCAGCGCAAGGCCGATGGTTCCGCCGTCTCTGTAAGTTGCATGCGGATGTCTTGCAGGATCGCTTGACAACCGATCGATTACGGTGGGGCCCGCGCCATCGTCGCTGAGTAACCGGTTGCCTATTCCGAGGACGAAAACCATAGGTACGACCCTCGATTAGCCATATTCGCATATTCATATTATTGATAAAGCGCGAGCTGGGAATTGATCCTCATCAATAAGCTCGATTATTTTAACCTAAAAAAAGCAGCCGGCCCGTTCCGGCAGTGAAACTTCACGCCAAAACAGCGCGGTAGCTGCCGGCCGCTTGTCACCCGCTGGGTGAGGCTCCATTGCCTCTAATTGTCATTCCCGCGCAGGCGGGAATCCAGTAATCCCGGCGGCCGAAGCCATTGATATAGCGCAGTGTTTACTGGGTCCCCGCCTGCGCGAGGACGACGCTGCGGCTGGCGCCAACTGCCGGATTTAGGCTTAAGGATTTTGCACGGCCAGAGTGCGGCCGGCCCTCCTGGCTTTTCAATCTTGCCGTTAAAAGACGCCGGTATCCTAGCCGGACCGGGCGGTGTCTGGGGGGCAAGCGCCTATATTAAGAGTGCGTTCACTTATTCACTCAAGGAGCGAAACCATGAGCTATCATTTCTCGAAGACGCTCGATCTGCCGTTCGACGCGGCGATCGCCAAGGCAACGGAAGCATTAAAGCGCGAGGGCTTCGGCGTTCTCACCGAGATCGACGTTCAGAGCACGCTGAAGCAAAAGATCGGCGTGGATTTCCGCAAATACCGGATATTAGGCGCATGCAATCCCGGCCTCGCACACCGGGCGCTCCAAGCCGAGGACAAAATCGGAACGATGCTGCCATGCAACGTCGTCGTCCAGGAGCACACGGACGGGAAGGTCGAGGTCTCGGCCATCGACCCCATAGCCTCGATGCAGGCGGTCGCAAATCCTGGCCTCGCAGCCGTCGCAACGGAAGTGCAAGGTAAGCTGCGCCGGGTTATTGAGGGGCTTTAGGCGCCGGAAACATGCATAAAAAAAGCAGCCTAGCGGCTGCTTTTTTGTTCGGTTCTCAGGCGTTCGCCAGACGCGGAGCCTGCCTATTTGAGGGGCTCAAGCTCGCGGCGGCCATCGAAGTGATAGACAATGCCCAAGGTTGTTTCGACTTGGTACATGCTGATGGAGATCGGCTGGGCGCCGAAGCTTGCCGGAGCCGTGCCTTTAACCGTTGTCTCGGGGGCATACATGGCGGCGAACTCCAAATCGATCTTCTCCGACCATGCATACTTAAAGCCGCCTGTGATGTGGTTTTGCACAACACCGGGTGCGAGGATGTTGACCATAACATCACGCGCGGTGATCGGCTCGTCGTTATAGGAGTAGCCCGCACGGAACGTCCATCGCGGATCGTACCGCCATTCCAGGCCAAGTTTGTAGATGTTGATGTCCTGCCAGCCGAAGCCGGGGCCATTGCTAGCGCCGAACGGAATCCCGAGAGAGGACAAGTTCGTCAGGGGATTGGCGATGGATGGGATATCGCTGTAGAAGATGTGCTTATAGTCGAGCATCACCGTAACATTCGGCCTGACATTATAAGACAAGCCCGCGGTAATGGTCGCCGGGATGTCGAAGGCGCCTCCGCCAGCGAACAGCCCCTTATAAACATCGAAATCCGTCATGTAGATGCGGCTAGATCCCGCCACAGCGAAATGGAGATCCGGGCTGTAGTCGTACTCGATACCGGCGCGGACACCGCCGCCATAGGAGAAGGCAAAGCCATTGTCGCTCAAAGCGGATGGGTTGACGGTGTACCCCGCGAACGCGCCGAGACCTGTAGCCTTAAACGTTTGCATCGCAAGGATCGGGGCGACGCCGACGGAAACCTGGCCGAAGCGCTGCGACAGCGACACGGACATGAACGCCTGCTGCAAATCGACGCCGGTGGGAGCGGAGCCGAAATTGAACCCCCCCCCAGGACAATTTAAGGGGTTCTTACAAGCGGCGGGAAAAACCGCTACGGGCCAGGTCGTGTTCATGCCGCCATTGCCGTAAAGACCAGCGCCAAGTACGGTGTCGGACCCTAAATGATGGGTCCAGGCGAAATTGGGAATGCCGAAGATATCGTTGTTCGAGTCGTGATCGCCGGGTGTCACAGCGTCGTACGCCGCACCGAAGGGGCTATTTCCAGCAGAATATGAGCGGAACGGCATGAAAGCCGAAATCCCCAATGCCACCTGGTCGTCCACATTCACGAGGCCTGCCGGGTTCAGCGAGATGGCCATGGCGTCCTGGCTGTAAGCGACGCCGGCGCCTGCAACCGCGGTCTGGTTCGCACCATACCCGTCCATGAAATAGCCGTCGGTTGCGAAAGCGGCAGGGCAACCCATCCCTATCGCAAGCGCAGCGGCCGCTGCTGGCAGACTGAAATGCTTATTCATCTTCTACCCCCCAAGATATATATTTCCCGCAGTCCCAGCGATCCGTGTTTCGGGATATTCGAATTCTCGCATGCATACCCTAAAGCGGCTGCCCAGCATTGGCTGTAGCGCGGACGCAACAGTGGTGAAGATATTACGTATCATGGCAATTTCGCTTCTGTGGACAAAAATGCAGACCTTTTCTCCACACTTGCGTCTTGCGCATCATAAATGCATATCATTATTGCCATAGTAGCAATACTGACGCCGTCCGCGTTCGGAAGAAGCGGGTTACCGGTAAACTATGCCTCCTGTGGAAAGTGACTTTGACTTGTAACAATTACCATGTACAACCGTAGTCAGTTGTGGGCGCGTAGATGTTGGAGTTTGAGCATGATCAATCGTGAGGAGATCGACGAGCTGTTTCGTTGCTTGCTCGCCGGTGCCGGTGCTCCTGTCAATGAGGGGCAGATGCGTTTCGAGCAATCGCAGCAGCTGCTGCAAGCGTTCGACAGGATCGAGGATTCGCAGCTTCGGCAGGAGCTAATCCTTCTAATCGAAATCGTCTCCAAAATGCCGGAAGTCCTGCATCGGAAACGCGACAGCTGGGGAAAAGCCAAGCTCGCGCAGTTCCATTAAGCAAGAGCGTAGCGCGCCAGCCTAAGGGATTGGCGCCGGCAAATGTTTTGCGGCTTGGCTCCGGCTTCAATTGCCGGCAAGAACCTGCTTTACGATTGCGCTCGCTTTTGTCATATCGAGCTGGCCGGCGTATTTGGACTTTAACACCGTCATAACTTTTCCCATGTCTTTCACGCTGCTGGCGCCAACCGCGGCAACCAGCTCGCGCACAGCCGCCTTGGTGTCCTCTTCGCTCAACTGCTTTGGGAGGAATTGCTCGATGACCGCGATCTCCGCTTCCTCTTTGTTCACAAGGTCTTGCCGCTCACCTTGTTTGTAAAGCTCGATCGACTCGCGCCTGGACTTGATGAGACTTTGCAAGAGATTGAGAACCTCGTCCTCACTAATCTGCTGATCCCCGCGGGCACGGGCCACGTCGATATCCTTTTGCTTGATCGCCGCGTTAATCATACGGATGGTTGTCGTCGCTGGCTCGGCCTTTGCCCGCATGGCGTCTTTCAGAGCGCCGGATAGTTTTTCTCGAATCATAGCAATGCTCCTTTCCAGTCCCGTCATTTTAACGCTTATGGAGCGCCCGGCTAAACTGATTATACGTTGCCGTCAGAGGTTCCTCACTAAAAAGCTGCACACGGCGAACTCAGCGGCTCTTTTGAATCCTGGTCCTTCAGCGAATCGGCCATCATTTCAAAACAATAAGAACTGAGGATAGAAGTCCGTGAAATCGTCCGACGCATATTATTGAACTTGATTACCCCGATGTTTCCGCTGCCATGCCCCGCAGGGTTCAATTTCGCCGCAGCGTCGTCCCCGCGCAGGCAGGTACCCATGCTGACCTATTGTCCCTACGATAGAGATGGATTCACGCATTCGAGCGTGTGAAAAAATTGCCGGACTTTCCGAAGGCGCCGGAATTCTGGGCCGCAGCGTCGTACCCGCGAAGGCGGGTACCCATACAAGTTCTTGTTCTAACGGGAGAAATGGATTCCCGCCTTCGCCGGGAATGACGGTTGCGCGCCTTGCAATGCTTCGGCAATGGATTTATTCACACGCTCCTTCGCGGGAATGACGCCGCGGAAATGCTTAAGCCGGACACTCAAACGCCACAGCGGAAACATCGGGGTAATCAAGTTATTGAATGCGCTCAATCCTTCTTGCTATCCCGCGGCCTCATCTCCGCAATTGCCCGAGCCATGGAGACGAATTCCGACGGCATCATAACGACCGTCATCGAGTTCTGCTCCGCGCCGACCTCGGTAATCATCTGCATGCGCCTCAGCTCAAGCCCGGCGGGGCTATCCATGATGATGAGCGCGGCGTCGCGCAAGCGTTGCGCGGCCTCCATCTCGGCCTCGGCCTTGATGATGCGCGCGCGCTTTTCCCTAAGCGCCTCGGCCTCTTGCGCCATAGCGCGCTGCATGGACTCCGGTATCACCACGTCCTTCATCTCGACCATCTGAACCTGAACGCCCCAAGGCTCCGTTACATTGTCGATGGCTGTCTTCATCTCCTCGCTGAGCTTATCTTTTTCCTTTAGCACGTCGTCGAGGCTATGGCGGCCGATAATATTACGGAGCGTCGTCAGCGAGATCTGCGTGACGGCCGAGTAAACGTTGAGAACGCGCACGACCGATTTCGATGGATCGACGACCCAATACCAGACAACCGCGTCCACTTTGACGGGGACATTATCTCTGGTAATGGCGTCCTGCTTTTCGACTGCAGCGGTAACGATGCGCTGGTCGATCAGGGTCTGCCGCTCGATGAAGGGGATCAGAAGATAAAGACCGGGGCCCCGGGTTCCAGCGAGGCGGCCCAAGCGGAAAACGACGCCGCGCTCGTATTCGTTTGCTATGCGCACGCTCATGGCGAGCAAAATGACCAGGACAACAATCACCACTGCCGCCGATGGAACCCAAAACATGACAGACTCCCTCCCCGCGCCAGCCGCACAGCTGACACGGACTTTTATAATCCGTTCGAAGGCGCCGGCGCGGAAATTCTATCGCGAAACGACGATCCGCGTTCCGCCCGAGCTGCGAACAAGATAATAGAGTTCGGCTGCATCGTCGGGATGAAGCCGGATGCAGCCGTGAGAAGCCGGGCGGCCAAGATGGCCCACATCGTAGGAGCCATGGATCGCGTATCCCCCCCGGAAAAAGATCGAGTGCGGCATCGGCGAATTATGATACTTGCTCGACCGGTGGTAGCGGTCGAAAGAGGTCGGACTGTAGACGCCAGAGGGCGTACTGTAGCCGCCTCGCGCCGTCGAGACCGGCCACGAGTGCTGCAGGTATCCGTCCACATAGACGTACATCATTTGACGGGATTTGCTCACCCGCACAACGACGCGCGCGTCCGCAGCAGAAGAAATTGCCGCAAAAGCCAGCAACCCGGCGGCAACCAATAATAGTTTACGCATGATTAAGCCCAAAACCTAGAGATGCATTTGCCCAGAAGCAGTCGAGCTGCCTCATTTATACATCATTTTGTGTCAGATATATTAAGGGAACGTTCAATTTTTTTCACGCCTCAAGGTTGCGCAGTGTCACGAGAGCAATTTCCGGAGGCACGAGGAAGCGCACGGGGAGACCCGAAAGCCCAAGCCCGCTCGACACGATCATTTGCCGTCCCTCTTCCTCTATGTGACCGTAGGCGAAGCGCGAATATTGGGGCGGGATAGCCGGACGGCCGACGAATGGAATGTAGACCTGCCCGCCATGGGTGTGTCCCGCCAAGGTGAGGGTAATGCGGGAGGGTACTTGTGGGAATATATAGGGCTCGTGAGCAACGAGAATTGACGGCGAGCTATCGACGATCTGACGCAACGTGCCTTCGAGGTCGTCTGCACCGGCCATCTGGTCGCCAATGCCAGCGATCCAAAAATGGCCTGTGCCTCTGCTTACCTTCACCGCGGTGTTTTCCAGGAGGTGAATGCCGGCCTTCTCGAAGTTCTGCCTGATAAGAGGAACCTCGCCGGACCACCAATCGTGATTGCCGAGCACGGCGTAAACGCCAAGCGGAGCGTGCAGCTCCGCAAGCGCCGCGGTCCATTCGGAAACAGGGACGAGTGCAGCGTGAAATCGCAGCCGCAGCGCATTCACGTAATCGCCCAGAAGCACGATGACGTCGGGCTTGAGCCAATTCATGCGCTCCACAATGGCACCGATGCGCCTGGCGGGCATCCATGGCTCCACGGCGTGGATGTCCGTCAGTACACCGATTCGCAAAGGCCGGGCGTTTTCGGGCCAGCCTTCGTGACGAACCGTCCACTCCTTGAGCACAAGGCTAAATCCGGGCTCGAACGCAAACGCGTCGGCCACACTCAGCATGCCAGAGCTGGCGGTTGCGGCTCCCAAAGTTATAAGGCGGCGGCGTGAAATCATAATGCAAAGCTAACCTCAGGACTTTAACGGATTATTGGCCAGACAGCGTCATTTCCTTGCCTTCGCAAATTATCTCCGCGAAAAGATGCGGATCGGCGTTTCCTCCGGAAAGAATTATCGCCACCGAGCGGCCTTTGGCATGGAACGCACCGGTGAGGACCGCGGCAAGGGCGACGGCGCCTCCTGGCTCCAGGACGAGCTTCATTTCATGGTAGGCGTATGAGACCGCCTCCCTCACATCGTGATCGCTAACTGCAATGCCGCCAGCCAGCCGGTCCTTGTTCATGGCGAAGGTCAATTCGCCAGGCTCTGCAATCAGGAGCGCGTCGCATATCGAACTGCCCGGATGCTCGTTTCGCTGGCGGCTGCCGGCCGCGAGCGAGCGCTTGTAATCGTCGAAGCCCTTAGGTTCCACCGTATAGACTTCGGCATCGGGAAAGCTTTCCTTGACAGCAAGCGCTACACCGGCCGTCAAGCCTCCGCCGCTCGCGGGTACCAGCACCGCGTCGACTGCGGCGCCTGCGGCATGGGCTTGGCGGCAGAGCTCCAGCCCAACCGTTCCCTGGCCTGCGATCACAAAGGGATCGTCGTATGGAAGAACGAGGGCTGCGTTGAGCTTTGCACATAGATCGCGGGCTATAGCGTTGCGGTCCTCGGTCTCGCGGTTATAGAAGACGACCTCGGCGCCGCTGTGGCTCGTGCGCGCTATTTTCAACCGGGGCGCATCCGAAGGCATAACAATCACCGCATCCAGCCCGCAAAGGCGCGCGGCCTCGCCCACACCTTGAGCGTGATTGCCCGACGAGCACGCGACGACTCCGCCCGGGAACTCGTTCCGGTCGACTCTCGACACGCAATTATAGGCGCCCCGGAACTTAAAGCTGCCAGTTCGCTGCAGAATTTCGGCCTTGCAGAGAATTCTCGCTCCGAGCCTATCGTTCAGGGTAGCCCACTCGATAAGCGGCGTTACGGAAGCGTACGGCCTGATCCGCAACTCGGCGTCTCTCACGTCGTCAATCGTAGGCAGTTTCATTGCGGACCCCGCAGGCATATTGCTTTGGATCATAACGAAAACATCGCCGTTTTGTCACGGATTAGCAGGAGCCAGAGCGGAAAATCCGTTGGCTTCGGCTACGATATTGCGGAAACGCCGCGCGCATGCACTCCAGCTGAACTGCTCCGCATAGATACGGCACGCGGCGCGATCGATTGAAAGCGCAGCAAGCGCCGCATTCCTGAGATCGCCGCCAAGAATGCCAACACTTCCATTTACGACGATGTCCTTCGGCCCTGTCACATCGAATGCGGCCACGGGGACGCCGCAAGCGAGCGCTTCGAGCAGCACGTTTCCGAAAGTATCGGTTAAGCTTGGAAACACAAAGACGTCCGCCGAAGCATAATGCTCGGCGAGCTCTTGCCCGAATTTCGGACCTGTGAAGGTTACGCCCCGGTAGCGCTTCTTCAGCTCTTCGAGCTGTGGGCCGCCGCCAACGACTGCCTTGCTACCCGGAAGGTCGAGGCTCAGAAAAGCGTCGAGGTTTTTTTCTACGGCGACGCGCCCCGCATAGAGGAAAAGCGGGCGCGGCAAGCCGAACCGGTCCACGGTGCGCGGACGGAAGAGCTCGAGATCGACGCCCCTCGACCAGAGCCGGACGTTTTTAAGGCCGCGCGCCGTTAAATCCTCGCACAGCGAGCGCGAGGCGGCCATGACGCCGGCGCCGGCATTGTGAAACCAGCGCTCGAAGCGGTAGCCCCAGGACAGCGGCACAGGGATTCGCGCTGCGACGTATTCCGGAAAGCGGGTGTGATAGCTTGTGGTGAAGCGCCGGCCGGCGCGCACGCAGAAGGCGCGCGTGGCAAGGCCGATCGGCCCTTCGGTTGCGATATGGACGCAATCGGGCCGGTCCTGCTCCACGCGCCGCGCCGCATCGGAGGGACGGACGAGCGCGAGCCGGATCTCGCTGTAGCTCGGCAGCGGCACGGTCCTAAATTCCGACGGGGTAAAAAACGATAGCGAGAAGCCCGCTCCCGGCGCCTCGCGCTCAACATTCGCATAGGTGTTCACGACGCCGTTCACTTGGGGCTTCCATGCGTCCGTGGCGATGAGTATGCGCATCAGGTTGCCGGCATGGCAGGCGTTTTCGGGGGAGCCGGTTTAGGCGCGCGCAGCCGGTCGGTCCAGCGGATGATTTCGAGACGGCCGTCCGGGTGCTCGGCAACAGCCGTTCCGCTTTCCACCCAATCGCCCGTGTTCACATAGCAAATTCCGTCGACCGCATGGATGGTGGCGTGATGGATGTGGCCGCAGATCACGCCGGTTGCACCGGCATCGCGGGCCGCGGCGGCAAGCTTCTTCTCAAAATTTCCGGCATAGCTCACGATCCGTTTGACACGGTATTTCAGATAGGCGGAAAGCGACCAGTATGGAAGGCCGATTCCCTGCCGGACCCAATTAAGAACGGAGTTGGCCGCGGCCGCGATGTCGTATGCGACGTCGCCGAGAACCGCAAGCCAGAGCGCCTTCTTTATGACCGCGTCGAACTCGTCGCCATGGATGACGAGAAATCGGCGTCCATCGGCGGTGCAGTGGATCGCGTGGAGGCAAATCTCGAAAGGCCCGAGCACCGTGCCAGCGAACTCGCGCATCTCGCTGTCGTGATTGCCGGGGATGTAAACGATACGCGAGCCGTTTTTCGCCTTTGCCAGTAGCTCCCTGATCGCCAGCGTTTGCGAGGCGCTCCAGCTCGGTCCGCGCCGCAAACGCCAGAAATCGATAACGTCGCCCACGAGATAAATCGTGTCGGCGTCGTGAGCCTTGAGAAAGCTCAACAGATCCTCGGACCTGCAGGCGCGGGCGGCCAAATGAATGTCGGAAAGGAAGAGGGCGCGGTATCTCACGAACACTTTATAGTTCGGCGCGGCCGGATGGTCCACCCTTTGCCCCCGGTTCTCAGAGTTTGCATCAGACTGCCCGCATCTTCATTGCAAGAATATGACACACGCCGCGGGCCAGCGTTCAAAAAAATACGGCCGGCAATGGTGCCGGCCGCTGTAAGTCGATAGGTACCTTTTTATTACTTGAGAGGCTCGAGCGGCGCCTCGCCGTAGAATTTGTAGTTCGCGCCAAACGAGACGATATCGACAGAGGTGTCAGCAGTACCATTCAGCGCTAGCGCGAGAGGAGTGGTGGAGGTGCCGGCGTTGCAATGGGTCGTGCCGCCTGGGTTAACCGCGGGATTTGCCATGCAGAAGCTCTCGTCGCTGAAGAACAGGTGCGAGTACGCGACGTTAAAGGAAAGCTTATCCGACCATTTATAGGTCGCGCCGAAGCTTAGGTAAACGCGATCGGCGTCAGGGAGCAGGATATCCCGGTTGCTGTTGTCGATTGGCGCGATCTCATAGCCAACGCCCGTGCGCAAAGTGAGCGAGGGGCTATAAGCGTATTCGGCGCCAAGAGAGTAGAACCAGCTGTCCTTATAGTTGAGATTCAAAGTCTCGCAAACGCCGGCCGGGCAGGCGCCTCCAGTAGCGCTCACATTTCCGATGCGGCTCCAGTTCGTCCACTCGACTGTGCCAAGTGCAGTCAGCTGGGGTGTGATGGCTTGCCTGAAGCTGAACGTCAAAGAATCGGGCAGCGTAATTTTCCCGGTCGCAATGGCATTCACGGGAGGGTTATAAGTAAAGCCGGTCAATGGGTTCAGGAACGCGCTTGTCGTGTAGAGGCCGCTCACGTTCTCGGTAACTGAGGAGCGGTATCCAAGGCCAAGCGTGGTCCCAGGCATGGGATCCCAAAGCACGCCGGCTGTAGCGCCGACGCTCGTGTCGTCAGCCTGGTAGGCACGCGATGGAGATACCGGGAAGGGCGCCGTCAGAGGGGAATCCAACGCGCCGTGTTCCAGCTTGATCTCGAAATACTCGATTTGCACACCGGCGCCCACTGTCAATGTCGGCGTGATCTTGTAAGCGACCGTCGGATTGGCATCGAGCGAGAAGACCTTGGTCGTCGTCGCGAGCGGAGATCCGGCCCAGGTATTGTCTGCTTTCGTTACAAGGCCGAAGGGGGCGTTCAATCCCAGGCCGGCGTAAAGGCGATCGGTGAGCTGCAGGGTCCAGTACGACGCGGGGACGAGCGCATCTGTACCAACATTGGTCGAGCCGCCCCCCGGAGACGTTAGCCCAGGGATACCCGTGAGAAGGGAGCCGCCGGTCGCGTTCTCTTTAGCCGACCCGATAATCCCCGAGTAGCTGGAGGACGAGTTGAACCCTGGCAGCGTCGCCGTTGCGGCCGGGTTCCAGTACATCGAGCTGATATCGTGACCCGCGGCTGCGCCGGCGTACGAGCTGCCCATGAAATATGCGGACTGCTCTGAAATGCCGAACGCCCCAACCTGGGCCTGAGCCTCGCTCACGGCAGCGGCACTTGCTACAAGGGCTGTCGCGCTCAGCAACGCCAGCCTGAAATTCGCCAATTTGCCCATATTCCCCCCCAACGATAAGCATTAAGGGGCTGCGGCCCGAAGCACCCCTTTTATCGTTCGCCCACTAAATCACCATCGGGCGTACCATGGCAAGACGGCACCATCGGAGTGCAGGCATGAGCGTAGCAGCAAAAAAGGCAGCAGAGGATGGCCGTTAAGCTTTGGGGCGCCAAGGGCAATACGCTTATAAATCAATGGGCTATCGCAAATTTTACCCGTTACCGAGACACGGCGGCTGGCTCCGGAATACGGGCAGAAGTTTCAAATTCAACGCGCCGCGCGCGTTTTTTGCGCGCGGTCTGTTGCTCAATAAACACGCCCATGACAAGCGGCCGCTGTGGCGTTCAACGGCGCATGGCGTTACTTAAGAGGCTCAAGCGGCTCCGGGCCGTAGAATTTATAGTTCGCGCCGAGCGATACGATGTCGGCGGACGTGTCGGCATTGCCCATGAGGAGGACCGTGCTGCCGGAAACGCAATGTGTGGTAGGCAAAGACGCCGTGGGCTCTGCCATGCAGAACGACTCATTGGCAAAGAAGATATGCGAGTAGGATGCGATGAGTGTGAGCTTGTCAGACCACTTGTAACTTGCACCAAAGCCGAGATGGATGCGGTCGGCGTCGGGCAGTAGTATGTCGCGCGTCGCATCTGTGATCGGCGAGACCTCGTAGCCGATGCCGGTTCGCAAGGTGAGTGCGGGGCTATAGGCGTATTCGGCGCCAAGCGAGTAGAACCACCCGTCGCGGTAATTGAGGTTCAAAGTTTCGCAGACGCCTCCGGGGCACAACGGATTGGTAGCGCTCACATTGCCGAGGCTGCTCCAACCGTCCCATTCGACCGTGCCAAGCAAACTGAGCTGCGGTGTGATCGCTTGCCTGAAGCTGAAGGTTGCCTCATCCGGCAAAGTCAGTTTGCTTGTTGCAATGAGCGCGAACGGTGAGTTCACGTTGGATGGGCCAAGGACATACGAGCCGTTCACATTGACGTTCACCTGAGAGCGATAGCCCAGGCCGAGCGAGGTTTCCACAAAGGGCTGCCAAATCGCACCGGCCGTAAAGCCTACCCCCGTGTCGTCGGCTTGTTGATAGGAACGAAATGGAATAGGTGTGCCGATGAGGGGAGCCGTCCAGCTATCCCGGTCAAGCTTGATCTCGAAATATTCTATCTGGACGCCCGCGCCAACGGTAAGAGTTGGCGTAATCTTGTAGGCGACCGTTGGGTTGGCATCGAGCGAAAAGACCCTCGTCGTGCTCGCGAGCGGAGATCCGGCCCAGAACCCATTATCCGGCTTCGTTATAAGACCGAAAGGAGCGTTCAAAGCGATGCCGGCGTAGAGCTGATCGGTAAGCTGCAAGGTCCAGTAGGACGCTGGAACAAGAGCGTTGGTGCCGACATTGGTGGAAGTTGGCGTCAAACCTCCCGCAAACACAGGGGGTGAGACTGAAATAGGCACGCCGGTAACCAAGAGGCCGCCCGTCGCGTTCTCGGTGGCGCTTCCGATAATTCCCGTATAGCTCGACGAAGTATTGAAGCCCTCAAGCGTCGCCGTTGCGGCCGGGTTCCAGAACATGGAGCTGATGTCGCCGCCGGCAGCCGCGCCGGCATACTCGTCGCCCGTGAAATAGGCGGACTGCTCGCGGATGCCGAAAGCGCCGGCATTTACCTCAGCGGTTGCTGCTACAGCCGAGAGAAGAGGCACGCCTACAAGTATAAGCCTGCGAAAGTTGTGGCCGCGTAACATTATCTTCCCCCCGTCGCGCAATCGAGCGTACACCGGCGCCGGCGCACCATCGATTGAATACCGGGCATAACTTGCGCAAGACTTGCCAATAATGCGAAATACAACCAAATGGCACATTTTCGTTGCATTCATCCGCGAAAATTATTTGCGGTGGATTATCCTATTGGTATAATGACTTAAAAGGCTTGCGATAGCCGGAACCCAATCATGCAGCTCCAACTCCCGGCCGGATGGACTGGCCGGTGCATTTCTACCGCCGTCTGTTGTAAAAAAGGCGCAAGGAAACGCTGGCGCATCCGCGAAGCGCGCACGTGCTAAGCTAACGTTAGATCTTGTCAGATTTCCTTCGGCGCGGCCTGTTTCTCGTAAACCCAGATAGCGGCCGGCGGCAGGTTCAGCCAGACGCGAGTATAGCGCCAAGCCTTCATATGAAGTGCTCTAACCACGCGCGCCGGCACAGGGCTATTTTGCCGGTAGGTGAACTGAACGAACATTCCGCCGTCCTCAAGAACTTGCAGGCTGTTCTTCATGACTAAATAAATCAGCTTCTTGGAAAAGAGGCGCATGGGCAATGTCGACACGATAGCGCTCACGCATCCGCCATTACGCTCTTGCCACAATTTGGCAAGGTCTTGCGCCGGAGCGATCACAACATCCACATCCTGAAATCTGCGCCTAAGATGGCCGCCAAGCTGAGCGTCGATTTCGATAAGGGTCAGTTTCTCCGGCTGCACGCCGTTCCGGATCAGCTGCCGCGTCACGGCACCCGTTCCCGCCCCCAGCTCTATAACGTGAGAGTCGACGCGGTCCCCCAGCACCGTTGTCATCGCCCGGCCCACAAACGGGCTGGAAGGGAAAAGACTGCAAACCTGCCGGGGATTCTTGAGCGTTTGCTGCCAGAACAGAACCGGACCCTGCGCAGCCCGTGGAAGATCGGTTAACTCGATGAGCTTACTCATGAAATTCAATGATCTCTTGTGTCGCCGGTAGCGGAATCGTGCCTAGGATGTTAATCCACACAGAAACGCTGGCACGAACCCGCGAAGGACTCTGCCAGCGGCACTGCGAGGTATGCTCAGAGACACAAAATCCGTCAGCTGGGTCCAGATTATGGCTCAATTAAGACATAAGGCTTCTGCTTGGCGTTTGCAAACATCTCGCCGCAACAGTTTGGCTATCGTATGGAGTAAATCTACCGTTAAATAACTCTGACTTGTGTAGGTAATGCAAAAATGTCACGTTCCGCCAAGAGTCATTCTAACGTAAGGCCACTCCAGCAAACCGGTCAAAAGGGCTCAGCCCTAGGCTCTAGGACGGCGGCAGGTGCGGGCCTAAGTGCGATTGACGCATAAGATGTGCCGCAAGGCGTTGAACACGGGAGGTAAATATGTCCACAGCGGAGCTAATCGGAAAACTAAAAAGCATCTCAGCCGTAGACGTTCACGGCAAGCGCGTTTTGATCCGCACCGACCTCAACGTCCCGGCATCCGGAGGCGTGGTCACCGACGCGACCCGCATCGAAAGGCTTCTACCCACTTTGCGCGACCTGACCCAGCGCGGCGCCAAGGTCATTATTCTTTCCCATTTCGGACGCCCTAAGGGTGCCCCCGAACCCGAATATTCACTGCGGCCCGTCGAGAAAAAGCTCGCCTCCTTGATGGAGGGAACCACCGTGCTGTTTGGAGAAGATTGCGTAGGCCCTCTCGCCGATGTGGCCGTTGCGCAGCTTCAACCGGGCCAGATCGCCGTTTTGGAGAATCTCCGGTTCCATAAGGGCGAGGAGAAAAACGATCCGGATTTCGCAGGCGAGCTCGCAAAACTGGGCGATATTTATGTCAACGACGCCTTTTCCGTCTCGCACCGGGCACACGCCTCGACCGAAGCGTTGGCGCGTCTTTTGCCAGCCTATGCAGGCCCATCCATGATGGCCGAGATCGAAGCGCTCAAGCTCGCGTGCGACCATCCCGAGCGTCCCGTGGCGGCAATCATCGGCGGCTCCAAGGTCTCGACGAAAATCGACGTGCTCGTCCATCTCGTGAAAAAGATGGACTATCTTATCGTCGGCGGCGGAATGGCCAACACTTTCTTATATGCAAAGAAAATCGGGGTGGGTAAGTCTCTTTGCGAGCCCGGCTTGGTCGAAACCGTCGATGCCATCCTTTCGCAGGCCGCGGAGTCGGGTTGCCGGATCGTGCTGCCGGTCGATGCCGTCGTTGCAAGAGAGCTTAAGGCGAACGCTCATACCGAAACGGTTCCCGTGGGCGAGGTGCCTGACGACATGATGATTCTCGATGCCGGCCCGCGCTCGGTCGAGGAGTTCAAGCAGCGCATCGAAAAGTGCAAAACGCTTCTCTGGAACGGTCCCGTCGGTGCGTTCGAAATCCCGCCTTTCGGAGAGGCCACCTTCGCGCTCGCCCGCGAAGCGGCGAAGCTCACCGAAGCAGGCAAGCTCCGCACGGTTGCCGGCGGCGGCGACACGGTCGCCGCACTGAATGCGGCGGGCGTCACGGACAAGTTCTCCTACGTATCCACGGCGGGCGGCGCATTCCTTGAATGGCTGGAAGGCCGCACGCTACCAGGAGTTGCAGCGCTCGCCCGCTCGTGAACTGAACTGAACTGAACTGAACTGAAAAGACATCGACACTAACCGGAGGAAAGAAATGGCCCGTATAACGCTCAGGCAACTTCTCGATCATGCCGCCGAGCACGGCTATGGCGTGCCGGCATTCAACATGAACAACATGGAGCAAGGCATCGCCATCCTGGAAGCGGCCAAGCAGACCGATAGCCCGGTCATCATCCAGGCCAGCCGCGGCGCGCGCTCCTATGCCGGCGATCTCCTGCTCGAGAAACTCATCGAAGGCCTCGAGGCGCAATATCCCCAAATCCCGATCTGCATGCATCAGGATCACGGCAATAACGAAGCGACCTGCGCCAGCGCCATCCGCTTTGGCTTCGACAGCGTGATGATGGACGGCTCGCTCAAAGCGGACGCCTCCACACCCGCCGATTATGCTTATAACGTTGGTATCACCTCCCGCGTGGTTGAGATGGCGCATTGGGTCGGCGTGTCGGTGGAAGGCGAGCTCGGATGCCTCGGCAGCCTCGAGACCGGCCATGGCGAGAAAGAAGACGGGCATGGCGCCGAGGGCAAGCTCTCGAAGGAGCAGCTGCTGACGGATCCGGACCAAGCGGCGCAATTCGTCGCGGCCACGAAGGTCGATGCACTGGCCGTGGCGATCGGCACATCTCATGGAGCTTACAAATTCACGCACAAGCCGACCGGCGACGTGCTCGCGATGAATGTCATCGAGGCTATCCATAAGCGGATTCCAAACACGCACCTCGTCATGCACGGCTCCTCCTCGGTACCGAAGGAGCTGATCGATATCATCAACGAGTTCGGCGGCGAGATGCCCACGACGTTCGGTGTGCCTGTGGAAGAGCTTCAGCGCGGCATCCGGCATGGCGTGCGGAAGATCAATATCGATACAGACCTCCGCCTGGCAGTGACGGGAGCGGTTCGTAAGGCCCTTGCGGGAGAAAGGAAGGACTTCGATCCCCGGAAATTTCTCAAGCCGGCCCTGCAAGCCATGCAGCAGGTTTGCAAGGACCGCTACGAACAATTCAGCACGGCCGGACACGCGTCGAAAATCAAGGTGGTCCCTGCGGCAGAGATGGCGAAACGTTACGCCAAGGGTGAGCTCGATCCGAAGATCGCGCACGCTTAGTCCGGGCCTCGCCGCTTTATGAGACCGGATGATTGGCCGCTCGCTGTTGTGTTCGATCTCGACGGCACGTTGATCGACAGTGCCGCCGATATCGCGCAGGCTCTGAACTGCGCCCTCGGCATGCGGAATCTTCCGCCTTTATCAGTAGGGCAAGTGAAAGAGATGGTTGGGGGAGGCGTGCCCAAGCTCGTGGAGCGCGCGCTCCTCGCCCATGGCGTCTCCGATGTTGAGCTTTTGCCGCTTGCCGCGGATTTTGTCCAATCCTACCGGGAGAACCTCACGGTGCGCACCACGCTTTACGACGGCGCGGTTGAACTTCTCGAACGCCTTCAGGGCGAAGGCCGCCGGCTGGGTCTTTGCACGAACAAGCAGCACAGCCTCACCGTAGAGACGCTCGACCAGCTCGGCATTGCGAAATACTTTGCAGCCGTGGCCGGCGAGCGGGCCGGCTATCCTCGAAAGCCGGACCCAGCCCCTTTGCTCGGCGTGCTTTCGGCGCTTGGAGCGCCGCCGGAGAGCGCGGTCATGGTCGGCGACAGTGCCGCGGACGTGGGCTGCGCAAGAGCTGCGGGAGTGGCCTCGGTTGTAGTCGATTTTGGTTATAGCCAAATTGCAGCCGCTGCGCTTGGCAGCGACGCTGTTATCTCGAGCCTCGGAGACTTGCCTCAAAGCTTTGCGGCGCTCAAAGCTGCCATAGCAAGTTCATGGGAGGCCTAAATTGGACATGCGAAAGATACAAGGCCTGGCCGCGGCGCAGGCTTTCTCAATCGCCTTAAACAATGTATTGACGGATTCGGAAACCCGATTATTGTCGCGGCTTGGTATGGTGAGCGATGCATCCGGCGCTGAAGCTGGCCGCTAGTGGAGCCGGAGACCGTGGCATGGCGAAACTGCGTATGTATATTTCCGTTGCGGTGCCGGCATGTATTGCGGTTGCGGCCGTGATAACGGCGCTTGGCGGAGCCCACGCAGATGAGTGCCGCAGGAAAACTGCGGGCTTCTACCTCGAGGACACGAACGCCGCCGTCCCTCACAATCTTTCAAGCGTTCTACAAGACCTTGCTGGATCGTTAACGGGCGCGCCCGGAAACGCCGAAAGCGGACGCGAAGTTCTTATCAGCCGCCAAAAGGGCGACTGTCTCAGCTGTCACAAGGTCAGCGCGCTTTCCTCAATCGCAGGACAGGGCGGGATCGGCCCGGCGCTGGATGGTGTTGGCCGCAAGTACAACGATGCCCAGCTCAGGCAGGTTTTGGTAGAGCCGAAGACCTACTTCCCCGAAGCCATCATGCCATCCTATTATAGGCCCGGGGGAGCTGCGGCATCTGTCTTGACGGCGGCCGAGATCGAGGATGTCGTCGCTTATTTGAAAACGTTGAGATAGAGGGCGCATGCACCTCTCGATCGTTAGGAGGCCTTTAGGTGCAACCGATCCTCGGCGTGCCGTTCATGATCCTCGCTTTCGCCAGCGTTTCCGCAAGCGCGCAAACAGATCCGCGGGCCCAAGCTCCTGTGGAGGCTCAAGCCTCCCTCAAGCGTCTCATTCCCGGCGAGGAGTTTCTGCCGGCCGCGATGCGTGCGCAACAAGCCGACGACTTCGACAATCCTGCTTTTCCGTTCGTGGAGGCAGGAGAAGCTGCTTTTAGCAGGCCGGAAGGGGCCGCCGGCAAGTCCTGTCAGGATTGTCACGGTGCAGGGGAGAAAAACTGGGTTAGGCACGCCGCGGCGAGCTATCCAAAATACTTGCCCCGCGCAAAACAGGTCATAAGTTTGCAGCAACGCATTAATATCTGCAGGCAGAACGGCCTTCAGGCCTCTCCCTATCCCGAGACTTCGGACCAAATGACCGCGATGACCGCTTATCTTCGCTGGCTTTCCCGAGGGCTGCCACCGGCGGTTGACGTGAGCGGACCGGCCGCGCCCACTTTTGAGAGAGGCCGCGAGCTTTACCACATGAAGACCGGTCTGCTGCAGCTTTCTTGCGCGCAGTGCCACGATTTGAAGTTCGGACAGAAATTCGGTGCGGAAACGGTAAGTCAGGGACATCCCCAATCCTATCCGGTATTCAGCGTAGGCGAGAGGCGAATGATCTCTCTTCACGAGCGTTTCCGGATGTGCAACCAGCTCACGCGCGCCGAGCCTCAACCGGTCAACGCGCCGGACTATGTTGCGCTTGAGCTGTATATCAGCTGGCGAAGCAAAGATTTGCCCATCACGGCTCCCGGCGTAAGGCCTTGAGCGGAACCACTCCAGCCGCGCTTTCCATTGCGGGGTCGGACTCATCTGCCGGCGCCGGCCTCCAGGCGGATTTGAAGACATTTTCCGCGCTCGGCGTCTACGGGGCGACGGTAGTCACCGCTGTCACCGCACAAAACACAAGCGGCGTGACCGCCGTCCACCTTGTCCCCGCCAGCATCGTTTCCGCCCAAATCGATGCCGTTTTCTCCGATCTTTCCATAAAGGCAGTCAAAACCGGGATGCTCGGAAGCGAGGAAGGCATAATCGCGGCAGCCGGCGGCCTTGAGCGATGGGCCGGCGGCATCCCGATCGTAGTGGATCCGGTACTGGTCTCGACAAGCGGGAGCCGCCTTCTTGCGAAAGGCGCCGAGGCCGCACTCATCTCGCGGCTTTTCCCTCTTGCAGCCTTAGTGACGCCGAACCTGCAAGAGGCCGCGGTGCTTCTAAATGCGCGGGTGGCTGAAAACGAAAGCGAAGCCCGGGCCCAAGCCGGGCGGCTGCTCGCATTCGGGCCGCGGGCCGTTCTCCTTAAGGGCGGCCACGCCGCTGGCCCCAGCGCCATCGATTGGTTCTACGATGGCTCAAAGTTCCGCACCTTCTGCACACCGCGAATTGCAACTAAAAATACTCATGGAACCGGGTGCACCCTTGCCTCGGCGATTACCGCCTACACCGTGAAAGGTCTGCCAATGGAGGAGGCTATTGCCGGGGCCAAAGCCTATTTGCAGGGCGCAATAGAGCGTGCGGGGGATCTCGAAATTGGCGCGGGTGCCGGCCCCGTCTCGCATTTCTACCGGGGTATTCAGCCCCGCTGAAGGATTGCCGTCGAGCCAGCTCAACCCTGGTTCACGCAACGCCTAAGCTCGGCGATCAGCAGCCCGGGCTGGAGCGGCTTGGCGAAAAACGGAGCCTCGGTGAATATGGATGGCAGGCGGTTCTGCGGATAACCGGACAGCGTTACGAACGGCGTGCCGCGGTGTTTCAATTCGCGCGCGACAGGCTCGGAGGTCCCAAGGCGGAGCCCGATGTCCAGCACGGCAGCTTGGCAGCCAGCCCGTTCCGTCAGTTCGAGAGCTTCGGCTACAGACCGCGCTGGACCTATGGCAACGAAACCTGCTTCCGAAAGAATTTGCGCGAGATCGAGCGACAGAAGCAGATCGTCCTCAACGATAAGAACGCGCGGCCGCTCGCCGAATAGCGGGTTGCGACTAAAGCGCCTTGCATGGTCATTGGCCACAGCAGTCAAGCAACCGGTCTCCCGAGCTACGTTGTGTGTTTTGTCAACATGGACTTTTGGCCAATCGATATGCCGGAGTCAAGCGAATGCATAATCGTTAGGCAGGCGCGCGCTCTAGCAATCTCTAGCTTAACAGACCGCGGCTTCCGCCGCATGAAAGGGCGCTACCACTCCGCGGGCTCGCCCATGTGGAAGAAGCCGCCGCTCGGGCCATTTGCCGCGATGGACACAAGATCGGCTATCTCGCGAGCCGCTTCCCAAGGCTCGCGGCTCGCGCCCGCCCCGCCCATGTCCGTGCGCACCCAGCCGGGACTGATACTGTTGATTTTCACGTTGCTCTCGCGCCCAAGCTCGACAGCGAGAACGCGAGTGAGGCCGTTGAGCGCGAGCTTCGTCAGGCGATAGGACCCGTAGCCGCCGCCCATGCCATGAATCGTGCCGAGGTCCGAGGAGACGTTGACGATCCGCCCGTAGCCGCGTTTCACCATGCCCGGCACGGCGAGCTGGCAAAGCCGGAAGGGACCGATCAGGTTCACCTCGATCGCGCGCCGTAAATCGGCATCGGCAAGGCCGAGCATGGGCTTATCGCCGTCCAATAGAATAGCCGCGTTATTAATCAGCCCGTCGATGCGGCCATGCGCCTTTTCTGCGCGCTCCACAAATGCGCGGCAGCTGCCGGCATCGGCGGTGTCGAGTTCGAGGACCAAGACGCCCTCGATTGCAGGCATTGCCTTCGGATCGCGCACGCCGGCCACCACCATGGCACCCCGGCTTTGCAATTCGCGCGCGGTGGCAAGGCCGATCCCGCGATTTGCTCCAGTGATGACAATGACCTTACCTGCGGCCGGGTCGACGGGCAAAGACATGACCAACCTTCCTTTTCATAGAGGTGAGATCTTCGAAGCTGCAAAGGCGATACCGGGACCGGGCTTTTCACAGCAGCATCGGCGCTTGGAAAACGCAATTGGGCGCAAAAGAGTTTCAGGGCAAGGGGACGGGGCCGCGATGACGTCACGAGCCGCTTGTGAAGGGCGCTTGGGTCTTCTATTTTTCCTGGGATGACAACCGTTCTCGAAAATAGCGCGGCCGCCGTGGCCTGCGCCCCCGATCTGCCGAAGCCGTCGCTCGCCGGTATAACGAAGGCCGAGCTTTTGCTCGCGCTCGCGTCCGCTGGCGTTCCTTCGGGTCAAGTCAAGATGCGCGCGACGCAGCTGTGGAACTGGATCTATGCCCGCGGCGCGCAGGATTTCTCCGGGCTGACGAACATAGCCAAGGGCCTGCGCGCGGAGCTCGACGCCCGTTTCACGCTGGCGCGCCCCGAGATCGCGGCCGAACAAGTCTCGGAGGATGGAACGCGCAAGTGGCTCCTGAGGCTTAAGCCGCAAAGCCCAAGCGAACGCGCGCCGGAAATTGAGGCCGTGTACATTCCCGAGCCGGACCGGGGCACACTTTGCATCTCAAGCCAAGTCGGCTGCACGCTCGCCTGCACCTTCTGCCACACCGGGACGCAGCGGCTCGTGCGCAACCTGACGGCTGCCGAAATCATCGGGCAGATCCTCGTTGCCCGCGACTGCATCGGCGATTGGCCTGGCGCAGCCGCGCCCCCGGACCGGCACGGCATCCCCGATGCAGAGCGCAAGATAACGAACGTCGTGCTCATGGGCATGGGCGAGCCGCTTTACAATTTCGAGAATGTCAAGGCCGCGATGGCCGTCGCCGCCGATCCGGATGCGCTCGCCTTCTCGAAGCGGCGCATCACGCTCTCGACCTCGGGCGTGGTGCCGATGATCGGGCGCGCCGGAGCAGAGATGGGCGTGATGCTTGCGATTTCGCTGCACGCGGTGCGCGACGATCTTCGCGATGAGCTAGTGCCGATCAACCGGAAATATCCGATCGCCGAGCTTCTGGACGCGTGCCGCGCCTATCCGGGGCTTTCCAACGCCCGCCGAATCACCTTCGAATACGTCATGCTGAAGGGGGTGAACGATTCCATCGCCGATGCCAAAGAGCTGGTCCGGCTTCTGGCGCGGATTCCTGCGAAAATCAATTTAATCCCCTTCAATCCGTGGCCCGGAACGCGCTATGAGTGCTCGGATTGGGCTCAGATCGAACGCTTTGCGGATGTCGTCAATCGCGCGGGCTATGCGAGCCCAATCCGGACACCGCGCGGCCGCGATATCATGGCGGCGTGCGGACAGTTGAAGTCCGCGAGCGAAAAAATGCGGGCGAGCGCGCTTCGGGACTTAAGCGCGGCAGAGGTAAACGCTGGATAGGAGTGAGGCAGGCTAATGAGCTTCTCCCATATGGTGCGAGTGCTGTTTGCTATTGCTCTTTCTGGGGCAATCGGGTGGGTTTCTCTTTTTGTATTCAACATCGTCAAGGTCATGCAGCAGCTCGAAGCGATCGAAGCCACTGCGCCCGACGGCGATTTTGGACGGTTGCCTGAGGTCATGGTGGATGCGATCCGCAACATCCAAGGCGGCTCGGCGCTGTTCCTGGCCGCGGGGATCGCGGGCGTGCTTTTGAGCGAGTTCTTCAAAACCCGGGCGCTCCTGTTCTACGCAGGAGCCACCGGCGCACTCAGTTCGGTGCTCGCGGCTGCGTTATGGCAGCAAACGAACGCCGGTGGAAACGCGCAAGCGGCGGCCGCCCTCGCCATGGCGGGATTTGTGGCGGGCAGCGTCTATTGGATGATCGCAGGCCAAGCCGCTTCGCGCGGCTAACCGCGCCTCAGGCAGCCGTTTCGACTGGCAAGCCGGAAGCCTTCCATTCGGGATAGCCATCCACAAGCCGCCGGACCTGGTATCCGCGCGCCCGCAGCGCCGCCACCGCTTCGAAGGAAAGAACGCAATAAGGACCGCGGCAATAGGCAACAACCTCCCGGTCTGCGGGAAGCTCGGCCAAGCGGCATTCCAATTCGCTGAGGGGAATGTTGACGGCACCGGGTAGGTGCCCGCGCGCAAATTCGTCTTCCGGCCGCACGTCCAGCACTGTGACACTGCCAGCCTCTAGCCGCGAGACGAGGGCGTCCCGCGAAACCGGTTCAAGCGCGTCCCGCGCGCGGAAATAATCGGTCATCACCCGCTCGATCTCGGCTAGATTTCGCTCGCCGGCACGGCCAAGCGCTTGCATCAGCGCCACCACTTCATCATCGCCGGCCAAGCGGTAGAGCATGTGCTTGCCACGGCGTTCCGTTTCGACGAGGCGCGCACGCCGCAGGATCTGCAGGTGGCGCGACGTATTGGCAAAACTCAACTTGGCGCGGGCCGAGAGCTTCTCCACGCTGCATTCACCCTGCGCCAGGAGTTCCAGCAGCTCTAATCTGTGCGCGTGGCCGAGCGCCTGGGCTACCTCGGCAAGGCAATTATAGATCGCTTGTTTCGGTCCGGCGCTTGACACTGGCCCCTCATTGATAGATCATTCAGCAGATCGATTTAATGTTATCATAACCATCTGAAATGCAGAGTACAAGACTGTGATCCTCCGTCAGTTCCTTCACAAGGACCCAGTTGGAATCTCCTATCTCTTCGGCTGCGGCGGGCAGGCGGCCGGAGCCGTAGTCCACCCGGCGGGCGAGATCAACGGGAGCTGAGGCAAGCCAATGACAAGCAATCGCAAGAGGAGACCATATGATCGGTCAAAGGACGCTTATCGCAGGGTCGAGCGGAGCGCTGATCGTTCGGCCCGCTTGGAGTTGGGCGCAAACTCCAACCGTGCCCGGCAAATGCGATTGTGAGCAACACATGCCTCATATGATGTGGGACGGAGGCGGGTACGGCATGTTTTTTGGCCCGTTATTTATGATCCTGGCGCTCGCCGCCGTGATCGCAATCGCCGTTCTGCTCGTCCGTTGGCTCGGCAGCCCGTGGATCGGAGTCCAGCCGCCGTACCAGCCGCCTCCAGGACGCACGCCACTCGACATTCTCAAGGAGCGCTTTGCGCGCGGCGAAATCAACAAGGAAGAGTTCGAGGAACGCCGCCGCGTGCTCGATCAATAAGCCGCGCGCGCGAGTCTTCTAGCGCACGCCCAAGATCATGAAGCGATGCGGGCAATTCTTAGCCACAAGGAAAGGTCACCTCCATGAAGACCCTGTTCATTCTGAATGATCCGCCTTACGGGACTGAACGCTGCTACAACGCACTCCGGCTTGCGCATGCGTTGCTAAAGAAAGACCCGCCGACAGAGGTCACCGTCTTCTTGATGGCTGATGCCGTCGTTGCCGCGAAGGCCGGCCAGAAGACTCCGGAGGGCTACTACAATGCCGAACGCATGCTGAAGCGCGTGCTGGCGGGCAAGGGACAGGTTTTGCTATGCGGAACTTGCATGGAGGCGCGCGGGCTAACCGGCGCCGAAATTATGGAGGGTGCGCGCCACAGCTCGATGGACGAACTCGCCGCCGCCACGATCGAAGCCGGCAAAGTGCTGGTGTTCTGAATCCGGCAGGCATTTTGCGCTCTGACTCGCCGCCGGGCGTTGTGGCGATGCTCACGATTGCTTACTATATCATAATAAGTGCGGGTCTAACGGCTGTCCGATCGGACCACGCGGCGCTGAAGGAGAGAAGCCCGTGTGCAGATACTTCCTAGTTTATCGCTTGCTCGCCGCTCTGCTTCTTACTCTTTCCCCGCTGCGCGCTGCGCTTGGGCAAGAAGCCCGTGACGAAACGCCGAAGCCTTTCGCTCTGCAGGCGGACATCGCCGGCGTGATCGGCCCGGCGACGGCAATGTTCGTCCAGAAGGCGATCGGGGAGGCGCGTTCGCGGCGGGCGGAGGTTCTCATCCTCCGGCTCGACACGCCGGGGGGACTGCTGACCAGCACGCGGGAAATCATCGAATCCATTCTGGCTTCGCCGGTGCCGGTCATCGGCTACGTCGCCCCCTCCGGCGCCCACGCGGCGAGCGCTGGAACCTATATTCTTTATGCGACGAACGTCGCGGCCATGGCGCCCGGCACCAATATCGGCGCGGCCACGCCCGTGCAGATCGGCGGAGGCGGCATACCCGGACTGCCTTCGCCGGACGAGCAGCGGCCGGGCGGGCACTCCGAGGGCAAGAACAAAGACGGAGAAGGCGGAAAGCCGGTGAATGCCCCGCTGCCTACTTTGGAAACCAAGGCAGCGAACGATGCCGTTGCCTTGATACGAGGCTTGGCCGAACTCCGCGGCCGCAATGCGGACTGGGCCGAGAAGGCCGTGCGCGAGGCGGCGACGCTAAACGCGAGACAAGCGCTTGAGCAGCACGTCATCGATTTGATCGCGCCGGACACTCAGGCGCTGCTGCGGGCCATCGATGGACGCAAACTTGTCATCGGCCAGCAAGAACGCACCCTCGCCACCGCCGGCATCGAGGTCGTGCGGATCGAGCCCGGTTTCATGGCCAAAGCGCTCGGCGCCATCGCCAACCCCAATGTCGCGCTGATCCTCATGCTGATCGGCGTCTATGGACTGTTCTTCGAGCTGATGAGCCCGGGCGCCGTAGCGCCGGGGGTCATCGGTACAATTTCGCTGGTGCTAGCGCTTTACGCCCTTAGCGAGCTCCCGCTCGATTACGCCGGTCTTGCTCTCGTCGCGCTTGGCATCGCATTCATGATCGCCGAAGCGTTCATGCCAACCTTCGGCATCCTCGGTTTCGGAGGCATTGCCGCCTTCGTCTTCGGCGCGGCAATGCTCGTCAACACCGATATCCCCGACTATCGCGTATCCTATAGCGTCATTGCCAGCATGGCCGCGATCAGCGCCGCATTCTTGATCGTTCTCATGGGATATGTTTGGCGCGGCCAAACCCGGAAGGCCGTCAGCGGCGCCGAGCAGTTGATCGGCAGCGAGGCGGTTGTTTTGGATTGGCAGGACGGCGAAGGCTATGTTTGGGCCCAAGGCGAGCGCTGGCACGCACGCGGGGACCTAAAATTCGTGGCCGGCCAGAAACTGACGGTGCGGAAGCTGGATGGCCTGAGCCTTATCGTGGGTGCAAAGTAAAGCCGCGCATTGGCAAGAAACACAAGGATCGATAGCTATGAACCCCAATATTTTCGCTTTTATCATCCTACTCTTCCTCGCACTTTGGCTGTTTTCCCTGGCCGTGCGCATTTTCCGGGAGTATGAGCGCGGCGTCGTGTTCACGCTCGGGCGGTACACCCGGGTGGCGGGGCCGGGCCTCGTTTTGGTCGTGCCGATCATCCAGCAAGTGGTGCGCACGGACTTACGCACAGTGGTGGATGTGGTTCCGCCTCAAGACGTTATCACACGGGACAACGTTTCGGTGAAAGTGAACGCGGTCATCTATTTCCGGATGGTCGATCCGCAGCGCGCTATCATCAACGTCGCCAATTATATGGCGGCCACGAGCCAACTCGCGCAGACGACGCTGCGTTCGGTGCTCGGCAAGCACGAGCTGGACGAGCTGCTCGGCGAGCGGGACAAGCTCAACACCGACATCCAGTCGATCCTCGACAAACATACCGACCCTTGGGGCATCAAGGTTTCGAACGTCGAGATCAAGGACGTCGATCTCAATGACAGCATGGTGCGCGCCATCGCGAGGCAGGCCGAGGCGGAGCGTATCCGCCGCGCAAAGATCATCAATGCGGAAGGCGAGCTGCAGGCCGCGGAGAAGATGGTCGAGGCCGGCAAGCTGCTTGCGCCTGTGCCGAGCGCGATGCAATTGCGTTACTTCGAGGCGCTCCACGAGATCGCCGGCGACCGGTCTTCCACGATCGTGTTTCCCATTCCAATAGACTTGTTCGAGAAAATGAAGGGGTAAGCCGGCGAAATGATACGGGAATTTCCGCCTGATAATGAACTCATCGCATTTTTCGAAGCGGACCCCGTTGTCCTCGATCCTGGCATACCCTGGTTCTATAATACGCTCCAATTCCAGACGCTCCGGAACGGCGTCGAAGTGCAATGCGACATCGTTCCATCCGAAGGAGCGCTCATTGTTCGCCTAATGTTGGACGGCCGGGAGCTCGCCAAATATGAGTTGCACGGCGCGGAGGCCTTCCGTCTTGTCATGGATAAGGGGCGGGAAGTCTTGGTGGCGTCCTTCGCACCGGGGAGCCGGCTAGACAATTTTGCGTTACAGCTAAAGCCACGGGTATGGGCGGCGTGGGGTAACTTACATCAGCTTCCATAGATCCCGGCTTCCCGTCCGCTGCTAGAAGGCTTGACCGAAAAAATGAAGGGGTGAGGGACCGGACCGGTCACGGGCGGAGCTTGCGGAAGAACTCCTTGAGGAGCGCGGCGGAGCGTGCCTCGGCGATGCCGCCATAGACCTCAGGCGCATGGTGGCAGGTGGGCGCGGAGAAGAAGCGCACCCCGTGCTCGACGCCACCGCCCTTTTCGTCGGGCGCACCGAAGTAAAGCCGGCGGATGCGCGCGAACGAGATCGCCGCCGCGCACATCGCGCAGGGCTCAAGCGTGACGTAGAGATCGTAGCCCGGCAGCCGCTCGCTTTGCGCGGCGAGGCAGGCTTGGCGGATCGCCAGGATTTCGGCATGCGCGGTCGGGTCGCTCGCCGCGATAACGAGATTATACCCGCGGCCCGCAACCGCGCCATCCGGCGAAACGACGACCGCGCCCACGGGCGTCTCGCCCGCCTGCGCGGCGACTTTGGCCTCGGCCAAGGCCAGCTCCATGTAGGGGTTCGTTCTCACGCGCAGGCATTATAGCAAGACCGGCGGGGGCGTCATCCTGTTTACGATTGCGGTACAAAACCATGGCGGCTCCGCTGGCTTTCTTAAGGCGCCATCATCGGAGAAAGCGCCTTGCTAAAGCTTTAAAGGCGGCGATTGGCGAACTAACACGCCGATAATACACCAGAACCGCATTGGTGTTCCGGCTCCGCACCCAATAGATATGTTTCTCCATGGTCCCAGGCTACCGGATCGCTATCCCGGAGACATGCATCCGCTATTCCGCAGCGATGGCCACGCTTTGCACACTGAGCCTCTGACGGACAAGATGGATATGGCCGCGCAAATCATACAGCCGGTCCGAGAAATAGAGCGGGACGCGTATCTTGCTTACTTCCCGGTCGATGCATTCGAGCTCGTGCCGCTTTTGCGAAAGCTGGTCCGCGGTGGGGGTCTCTTCGATCGTGTCTTCAAGCAGTTTGAGCTGCCGGTACCAATAGAACAGCCGCCGGCTCACGCGCCAATTATAGATCAGGGGAAGCAGGCGCATCAGAGGAATCGCGATGCTGAGAATGGGGATCAGCAAAAGAAGGGACCGGCCGGCATTTGCATGTACAAGCGCGGCTGGCCAGAAAGGCAGGCCGAGCTGCTTGTCCGTGGGCGCAATCGTGCGCAAAAGGAGCGGCAATTGATCGGTCTGGTATACGAGGCGTGCCTCAGGCGCCATCTGGAACTCGGAATCGTTGCGGTTTGGAAATTCTCCGGGCTTGTAAAACAGGATTGGCTCGCCCGATTTGTCGAAGCCAGACTTGGGATTTTGAATCACCGCATAAGTGAGAAGGCTAATCAGCGCCGGGTCCAGGTCCGTCCGCACCACAAGCGCCGCCGAGGGTAGCAAGCAAGGTAGTGTCCGAGCCCGGTGTTTCTGGATCGAACTCTATAGCGCCT
The DNA here is from genome assembly GCA_052145435.1 of Rhodomicrobium sp. Lineage (GTDB taxonomy): Bacteria > Pseudomonadota > Alphaproteobacteria > Rhizobiales > Rhodomicrobiaceae > Rhodomicrobium. The sequence goes on from JBKQOR010000092.1 coordinate 84,683, forward strand.
TGCCGCAACACGAGTTTGGTGAGGGCGGGGAAGCGCGCGGTATAGGCATCGGCCTCGGCGGCAAAATTCATCAGCTGAATTTGGGCGTTGCGAAGCAGGGCCTGAACTTTTGCGGATTCCGGTGGAAGCATGAGGAACGCGGCATCTGCGCTGCCCGCAAGCAGCGGCGCGGCATCGCTGCCAATGTCTTCATCGACGTATTTGGTATTCTCCGCGGTTACGCCGTTAGCTTTCAAGAGCTGCAGCACAACGCGGCGGGCGCCGCCGATTTTTGTGCCCACATACAGCGTCTTGCCCTTCAGCCCCTTGAGGCTCCTGAGCGGCTGCGCGCTTTTGTAAAATGCCCATAAGGGTTCATAGAACAGCCGGCCGATTGACCTTAGGTTTTCAACCTGCCGCTCGTGCCAGACCTGCTCTCTTGCGGAGGCGAGGCGTCCGCGCAAACTGCCGGAAAAGCCGCCTTTGATGAATCCCGCCTGAACGCCCTCGCTCCTCTCATTGTAGCTGGTGAATTCGGGCTTGAATTGAGGAAACAGGCCTTTGAGCGTGTCAATGCCTTCGACATCGGGCCTAAGCTCGGCCTCGACACCGTAATGCTCGAGCTGTTTTTTGTAGGCGAGTGCTAAGTCCTGGTAATGACCGTCCGCGCCGCCGCTGGCGATAATAATCTTGCCGGGCGGACCAGGCTTGATCGTAACAATGACGGCCCACGCCGCAAGCAAGAGAGCGAAAAGCACAAAAAAGGTTTGAGACAGTAACCTGCGCACTTCAGGCCCCAACGGCAAGACTGTTGTCTATTTGGCTAAAGCCGACGCTATATTACCGCGGAACGGGCTTGATGCATAGCGGATGAAGGGCCACTGGCTTCCCGCACAGCCGCGGGGCGCCAGCGGCATCGTCATCCATCGCCGGCGGTTTCCGCGCGAAGAGGGCAACCCAGCCGTTCATTTGCCCCTCGACAAGAGCCGGCAAACCATGTTGTTGACGGGTCAAAACCTTGCCGGATGAGGGGAAAGAGACATGACGCAGGGCTGGGACGGCGAGCACGACGCGGCAAACGGGCAGCCCGGCATGCGCGAGCACGAAGCGCGCCCCGCCATTCTCGCCGAACTTCACGCGCGCCCTTTCCTTCCGGTCGAGGTGCCGCGGCGTATCTATCATTTTGCCTTTGCGACCAATGAGGAAGAGGCGCGCGCCGACCGTCTCGCCGTCGCCGCTCTCGGCGAAGCGAACGGCGCTGCTCAGCGCCCCTGGGATGCCAAATTCCACCGCTTCGCCCTGGGCGGCTGGGAATTGCGCTGGGAACAGCATACCGAGTTCACGACGTATACATGGTCCACGTCCTCGGGCGCCGCGGAGCCCTTCGCGCATCCCAATCCCCTCGTCGAAGGGGAGATCGCGTTCCAGGCCCCGGGCCGTCTCGTGGTGGCGGCGCATCTGGCGCTGATCGAGAGCGGTCATCCGCTCGAAACGCTCGCGGCGTTGTTCGACCCGCAGAGCCTATGCATCGTTGGCGCGGCGAAAGGCGCCGCTCACATCGTGACCGACTTCGCCGCCGGGCCGCACAAATTCACGCGGCTGCTTATCGAATCGGACAAGATCGGTGCGCTTCGGGCCGGGCGGCTGGTTCAGCGCGTCCTGGAGATCGAGACCTACCGTACCATGGCGCTGCTCGGACTTCCGGAAGCGCGGCGCGCGAGCCCCGAGCTGGCCCGCATGGAGCGCGAAATTTCCGAGATCAATCATGCTCTCAGCCAGACCGGGGACACGCGCACCAGCCAGGACTTGCTGAAACGCCTGAGCGATCTTCTGGCGTCAAGCGAGGCGCTATCGACGCGCACCGCGTTCCGCTTCGGCGCCAGCCGCGCCTACCACGCAATCGTCAAGAATCGTCTCGAACTCATCCGGGAGGCCAAGGAGGGTCACTCCACCACCATCTCCGCCTTTTTCAGCGCGAGGCTCGATCCCGCCATTGAGACCTGCAACGCGGTCGAGGAGCGTCAAGCGCGCCTGTCCAATCAGGTCGAGCGCGCCATCGATCTCATGCGCACCGGCATCACATTCGAACTGGAACAGCAGAACCGCGACCTGCTCCAAGACATGAACCGCCGCGCGCGGCTGCAGATGCGCCTGCAGGGCATCGTTCAGGGCATCTCCATCGCGGCGCTCGCCTATTATCTTTCGGGGCTTACGGTCTATCTCGCCAGGGGCTTGAAGGACGCCGGCTGGCTGCCGGAGGGTATGACCGCGGATATGATGGCGGCGCTGGCGCTGCCCCTCACGATTTTCGCTTCCTGGGCGTTCATGGAGCGCGTTCGGCGCCTCAGCATGAAGGCGCGGGAGGAGGAAAAGGTGAACTGAGAGAAAGAGTAATTTTGTCAGCTATAGCTTAAGTATAACCAGGACACTTTAAGTTATTCTGCAAAGACGCAATCAATTTATATTGAGCTTTTTGATACTTTTCTGCGCACCTTATCTCTGGTAAGCTACCTCCTGCGAGTGTTCAAGCAAGGAGGAACTCCATGAGCGCGAACAATAAGCTAGCGGCTCTTATTGCCAGTTGCGCGTTGCTCGCCGCGGCAGCGGCCGCGAGTGCCGAACCCAGGACGCAGGTTCATCATCGGCCCTATCACCGCCATTACGCGGTAAGATCCGCCGGGTGCCCTCTTCACAGAAATCCCGAAGGCGAGTTGGTGGACTGCCAAGGCTGGCGGCATAGGGATAACGTGATCGGGTGGGATAACACGTGCCTCAATCTCGATTATCTTCCCTCGATGTTCGCCTGTAGCTCAAACGGCGGTTGGTAAGCAGGGGAATTTGCAGTCTCACAAAAACTGTGAGCCGGGTTATGTGCGGGGGACTATCGCCGCCGCGATAACGATTCCTGACAAGACCATGGTTGCGTGGCCCGCTTTGTTGAGACGCCATGCTAGAAGAAAGCGCCTTACCAAAGGCTAAAGCGCCAGAACTTACATCCAATACACTGATATTACAACAGAAAATTGGACGGTGCCGGCGTGCCCCGGCAAGCCGCTCCGCCCGGATAATAGTTAATTGCGCGCTGAAAATATATTTAACGGACTTTTTGGAATCCACTTTTGGGGGTGAAAACGCGAAAAATGGCGGCTTTTGCGGCGGGAAGATATTAAAATCCGATCCCATTTACCATTCTGGCATTAACCATGCGCCGCTACGAAAATAGAAAAGCGGAATGTGCGCAGCCAATGGACGGCGACGCCAAGTTGAGATTCGAAGTTTTCAGGTTCACCCGCTTCAGTGGGGGAAAGTCTGAGCCTAAGGTTGACCTGAATCGCAAACACCGCTCGGATACGCATTGCAAGCTTTAGTCGGTGGAAGATGCAGAACGCGTTCCAAGGCAGTCTCTTCACGACCGGATATTTGACAACTTCGATCGCGCAATCCAAGGAATGGCGCGATCTCGAAGACGGCGATCTCGACTCCTTGGCAGCCAAGCTTCGCGGCATCTTCGAACGGTTCCCATCCGCCCAGTCCCCGAACGAGGCACAAACCGAAAACGATCTCATTTGGCCGGTTTTGGACGCGCTGAGCTGGACCGCGTCGCTCACTCAGCAAAACCTCGCGCCCCACGGCCGCGAGGACGTCCCCGACGGGATTTTGTTTCAGGACGCGGCGGCAAAGACGAAAGCCAACAAGCTCCGCGAGGAATGGCGCCGTTACGAGCACGGTCTTGCCATTGTCGAGTCGAAACGCTGGAAGCGGCCTTTGGACCGGCGCTCGGGCCGCAAGGGCGAGGACATCGCCCCATCCGCTCAGATGCTACGCTATCTTCGCCGCGTGGAAGATTTGACCACCGGCAAGCTACGCTGGGGCATTCTGACGAACGGCGCGCGCTGGCGGCTCTATTATCAAGGCACGCGCTCGGTTGCCGAAGAGTTCTTCGAAGCCGATCTGCCCGCCCTGTTGAATATAGGCGATGCACAAGAGGACCTATTCGCCCTTTCCGATGAAGAGCGGCGTCACTGGCTGCGGGTGTTTGTTCTCATTTTCCGCAAGGAAGCCTTTCTCGGCACGCCGAGCGACCCCAGGACTTTCCATCAACGGGCGCGAGAGGAAGGACGCTTTTACGAAGAGCGCGTCGCCGCCGATCTTTCGGAAAAGGTGTTTCAGGGCGTCTTCCCCAACCTTGCCAGGGCTATAGCGGATGCGGCGCCGGGCGCACCGCTCCAAGAGGTGCGGGAGGCTGCACTTATTCTGCTCTATCGCTTGCTTTTCATCTTCTACGCGGAGGACCGCGATCTCCTGCCCGTCCGGGACGACCGTTACAAAAACTACGGCCTGCGCGACAAGGTGCGGAGCGAAATCGGAGACCGGAAGCGGCGGGGTGAGGGCTTTTCGGCTTCGGCCGCGCGCTATTGGTCCGCGTTAGCGGACCTTTGCACGGCCATCGATCAGGGCGATGGCTCGATTGGCTTGCCGCCTTATAATGGCGGGCTTTTCGACAGTGCCCGCACGCCGCTCCTCGGCAAGGTGAGATTGCCCGATGGCATCATGGCGGATGTGATCGACAGTCTGTCCTATCACGTCATGCCCGATGGCGAGCGCCGCTATATCAATTATCGCGATCTCAGCGTGCAGCAATTGGGATCGATCTACGAGCGTCTTCTGGAATACGAAGTCATCCGCGAAGACAACGTCATCGGCATCCGGCCAAATATATTCGCACGCAAGAGAACGGGCAGCTACTACACGCCCGACGATCTCGTCGATCTCATCATCCGCGAAACTCTCGAACCGCTGATTTCCGACTGCAAGGCGGCATTCCAGGCCAAATCCGCGGAACTGGCGGCAGACTCGAAACCGGAAGACCGGCGCCTCGGGCTGCTTCAGAACCTCGATCCTGCCGAACGCTTGCTAGCTCTGAAAATCTGCGATCCCGCCATGGGCTCGGGACACTTCCTCGTTGCGCTGGCCGATTATCTCACCGATCAGGTGATCGTGGCCATGGACGATGCAGCAAAGTCCGTGAGCTGGGCTGAGTACGCCTCGCCGCTCGCCGCCCGGATCGAAACCATCAGGCGCACCATAGCGGGCAACGCCGAAAACAACGGCTGGGTTTACAACGCGGAGCAGCTCGACGACCGGCACATCATACGGCGCATGATCCTCAAGCGCTGCATCTACGGCGTGGACAAGAACCCCATGGCCGTGGAGCTGGCAAAAGTCGCGTTGTGGCTGCACACTTTCACCGTCGGCGCGCCCTTAAGTTTTCTCGATCACCATTTGCGTTGCGGCGACAGCCTGTTCGGCCTCTGGGCCAGGAACGGCCTGGAGCGCGCCCCGCTCTTTCTGCACAAGCACATACAGGATGCCCTGAAGGCCGCCGATCCGATGAAGGTCGTCGAGGGCTTGACCGACGCGGAGATCGCGGAGGCGCATTTGTCGGCGGGCACATTTCACACCGTGCTCAAACAGACCGAGTCCTTGCGCGCGATGCTCGATTTCTTCAACGCCGTCGATTGGATGGATTTGGACGAGGGCGAGCGCAAACTTATTCCGGCGTTTTACGGCGGGGTTTATGGCGACCCGGTGCTCGTCGTGACCGGGCAGCTCGATCCGCTTGAGCGGAAATATCCGTCGCCGGCAGTGCGTGCAGAAGCGGAAAGGTTCGTCGCGCTGCTCGCGAAGATCCATGAGTTCCTGGCGGAAGAGCGCTTCCTGAACTGGCAGGTCGCCTATCCCGGCGTCTGGACCGATTGGGAGGCCGATGGCCTGCATGGCGGCTTCGATGCGGTGATCGGCAATCCGCCCTGGGACAGGATGAAGCTGCAACAGGTGGAATGGTTTGCCGCCCGGCGCCGGGAAATCGCGCTTGCGCAGCGCGCCTCCGACCGCAAGCGGATGATCGCCGAATTGGAAACGGCGGGCGATCCGCTCGCGAAGGAATTTGCTAAGGCCGATGCCCGCGCGGAAACGGCGCTGCGGATGGCGCGCACCTGCGGCGACTACCCGCTGCTTTCAGGGGGCGACGTCAATCTCTATTCCCTGTTTGTGGAGCGTGCGATGACACTCGCGAAGCCTGAAGGGATTGTGGGGCTTGTAACGCCATCGGGAATTGCTTCCGATAAGACAGCCGCGCCCTTCTTTAAGGGCGTTGCGACTGAAGGACGGCTTAAGGCGTTATATGATTTTGAAAACCGGCGAACGAAGTATGAAAAAGAACCGTTCTTTCCCGATGTGGATAGCCGCTTCAAATTCTGCACCTTTATCGCAAGCCCAGCCCGCAAATTCCAAAAGACGCAGACAGCTTTCTTTTTGCAGGACCTTTCCGAACTGAGCAATCCCGAGCGCTGTTTTCCGCTTGCGTCTTCAGACTTCGCAAAAGTCAACCCGAACACCGGAACGGCGCCGGTCTTTCGAACCCAGCGGGATGCGGACTTAACGACCGCGATCTACAGCCGGATGCCGGTCTTGGTGGACCGGTCCAATGGGCGTGAACTCAGGGCATGGCCGGTGAAGTACATCCGCATGTTCGATATGACGAACGACTCGCACCTTTTCCGCACGCGCCTCGAACTCGAAGAAAAAGAGGGCGCTTACCCTATTGGCGGAAATCGCTTCAAAAGCCCTTCGGGTGACTGGCTTCCTCCGTATGAAGGCAAAATGGTTCAGGCGTTCGATCATCGCGCTGCTAGCATACACGTAAATCAGACTAATCAGCACCGCCCTGCTCAGCCACAACGCTGCACCCCAGATCAGTCTGGGGATCCGGAATGGCTGCCCAGCCCACAATTCTGGGTGTCGGCTAGCGCATGCACAGCAGAGAGCCAAGGTTGGCTCTTGGGCTTCAAGGAGATAGCGTCCCCGACCAACGTAAGAACCATGATTTCTTGCATCGTGCCTAGCGTAGGGTTCGGAAATAAGCTTCCAATTCTAGTCCCAGATCGTGCCGACATAAAAAGAAGTGAATTTCTTTTAGGAGCAAATTTGAATTCCTCGGTTCTCGATTATGTTCTTCGACAGAAATTGCAGGGCCAGACCATAAATTTATTTATACTTGAGCAGCTACCTATCGTTCCGCCTGCTACCTACAGCGAAAAAAGCTTCGGAAAGAAAACGGCTGCAGAAATCGTCAAGGAAGCTGTGCTGGAACTCACCTACACCGCGCATGACATGGCGCCGTTCGCGCGCGACATGGGCTACGTGGATGAGCAGGGCCAGGTCAAGCCGCCCTTCAAATGGGACGAAGACCGCCGCCTCCGGCTGCGCGCCAAACTCGACGGGATTTACTTCCATCTTTACGGCGTCACGGATCGCGACGACGTTCGCTACATCTATTCCACCTTCCCGATTGTGGAACGGCAAGAGATGGCGAAGCACGGCCGCTATCTTTCCCGCGATCTTTGCCTCGCCTGGATGAGCGCACTCGCCGCTGGCGACCCCGATGCGCAGATCGAGGTTTAGCGGCGGCGTCATTGCGAGCCCCGGCTCGTGGGCCGGGGTAAACTCCGCGAAGCAATCCAACTTTGGATCGCCGCGGCAGCCTTTGGCCGCCTCGCGATGACGGGGGAAAAAACGCCAGTTGGCCTGTAAGCCGGGTTCTGTGCCGGCGGCAAAGGTCACCCTCTGCCGCCGCGATGGCCATTCATCTGGGACGCCTGTCGCCAGGCGCCTCTAGCAACCAACCCGGACGGCGATGCGGAAACGCATTTCGAGGCGCGCGGGGGCGCGCCTCAGTGCCGTCCCTATTCGGTTTTGCTCCCGGCGGGGTTTACCTTGCCGCGTCTGTTGCCAGCCGCGCGGTGCGCTCTTACCGCACCCTTTCACCCTTACTCTCTCAGTGGGCCTACCGCGCCTTGCGCTACTTGAGGCCGTCTGGCCCGCCATGCGCTGCAATAGGTTCTGGAAAGCGGTTTGCTTTCTGTGGCACTTTCCCTGGGGTCGCCCCCGCCGGACGTTATCCGGCGCCGTATTTCCGTGGAGCCCGGACTTTCCTCCACTTGAAGAGCGCTTCAACCGCGAACGGCCACAGCGCGCTCCCCAAGCAGCGGCCATCCGGCCAACTGGCACCTCATGTAATGGCGCTTCATTCGATTCCGTCAAGGGGCTTTATCCGGGAAGGGGCCGGCGGCATGCGTTCCCCGCCTCACGTGCCGCAAAAGGTCTCGCGCACAATTTCGTCTGGCTCTGGCGGGGCGGCGTAGCGTTCCAATCCCGGCCGCTCCTCATAAGGTGCCGAGAGCACCGTCAACAGTCTTTCAAACGGCCCGAAATCTCCGTGCGTTTGCGCCGCCGAGACCGCCTTCTCGACGAGGTGGTTGCGCGGTATGTAAATGGGGTTTGCGAGGCACATGGCGGCTTTGCGCTCTATAGGGTCTCCGCCCTCCCTTTCGAGCCGTGCGCGCCATTTCGCCATCCATTCACCGAAGCCGCGGGGATCGGCGAAGAGGGCCAGCAAACCCGCCGCATCGCCATCGGCGGCTTCGCACAAGCGCCGGAAGGCCGAGGTAAAGTCGGCACCGCTGCTCGCCATGTGCGCAAGCAGGTCGGAAGTCAGCCCGGCATCGGCAGGCTCTGGCCGCAACAGGCCGAGCTTGCGCCGGAAACCCTCCAAGTAAGCCGTCTGGAAGGCGGGAACGAAGCCGCCGATCGCTTCCTGCGCCATCTCCACTGCCGCGTTCATATCGTCCGCAAGGAGCGGCAGAAGCGCCTCTGCAAACCGCGCCAAATTCCACTGCGCGATGCGCGGCTGGTTGCCGTAAGCGTAGCGGCCCATGGCGTCGATCGAGCTATAAACCGTTTCGGGGTGATAGAAGTCCATGAAGGCACAGGGGCCGTAGTCGATGGTTTCGCCCGCAATCGACATGTTGTCGGTATTCATGACGCCGTGAATGAAGCCAACGAGCATCCATTGCGCGATCAGCCGGGCTTGGCGCGAGACCACGAGACCGGTCAGCGCGCGGTAAGGGTTCGCGGCGTGCGCCGCTTCCGGATAATGCCGGGCGAGCGCGTAATCGGCGAGGATGCGCGTTGCCTCGACGTCGCCTCGTGCCGCGAAGAACTGAAAGGTGCCTACGCGGATGTGGCTCGCCGCGACGCGGGTGAGCACGGCGCCCGGCAAGAGTTCTTCGCGCCGCACGGTCTCGCCGGTCGTCACCACCGCTAGGCTGCGCGTCGTGGGAACGCCGAGGGCTGCCATGGCTTCGCTGACGATATATTCGCGAAGCATAGGGCCGAGCGCCGCCCGCCCGTCCCCGTTGCGGGAGAACGGCGTGCGGCCCGAACCCTTAAGCTGGATATCGCGGCGCACGCCGTCGCGATCTATAAGCTCGCCCAGCAAAATGGCCCGGCCGTCCCCGAGCTGAGGGACGAAGTTTCCGAACTGGTGACCCGCATAGGCCATCGCCAGCGGCTCGCTGCGCCGGGCGAGCCGGTTGCCGGCCAGGATTTCCACGCCCTCCGCCGTGGCAAGGGCCTTGGGATCGAGGCTTAAGTGTATAGCGAGCTCTTCATTCAGCCGCACAAGACGCGGCGCGGCGGTGGCGGCCGGCGGAAGCCGTGCGTAGAAGCGCTCAGGCAGCCGGGCGTAGCTGTTGTCGAAGGCGAAGCCGCCATCTGTACCCGCTTCTATCGACAGTCGAATCGCTCCTATGCTGCCGGGCATTGCCGCTATAAGATAATCGGAAAGCACCAGCTCGCAAATGGGACTAAGTAAGCCACGCCGCACCAGTCCGGTTCGTTTCTCTTTTGCGATACTGGCTTCACGTTGGATGTCACCCCGGAAAGCGCTGTCAGCGCTTATCCGGGGTCCTGCCCAAAACTCCGTTCTCATTTGCCGCAAGGTTCAATTTCGCCGCAGCGTCGTCCCCGCGGGGACCCATGCTAACCTATTGTTTTTACGATAGAAATGGATTCAAGCCTTCGCGGGAATGACGCCGCGGAAGTGCTTAAGCCGGACTCAAACGCCACGGCGGAAACATCGGGGTAATCAAGTTCCGCGATGACGATGTTGAAATGTCTGCGGAATTAAACCGGACAGCCGTGGGTCAAGCCCGGCTCCTTAAGCAAACAGCTCCTTCTCAGCATCCCTCGCTTGCCGGGCTTCTTCGTCTGAAAGCAGCATCCCCTGCTTTTTGGATTTGAGAAGCTCGCGGGCGCGCGCATAGCGCGAACCGTTCCAGAAATGCTGGCAGCCGTTGCAGCCGCGCCCGCAACAGCCTTCGACGCCCAAACGCGGGGTGCGGAACGTAACGCCCTCATATTGCGATGCCATGGCCTCGATCAGGTCCTGGCGCTTTTCCTGGTACTCGCTTTCTACGTCTCTACCGAGTTCGGCGGCCTGCGCGATGCGGTCGAGCCTGAGCCGTTCCCAGGCATCTTTGCTGAGCGCCCGTTCCTTGCGCACAACCGTGTGCACCGGAAAATCGTTTCGCAGCCGTTCGATATTTTCCTCCTCGTGAAACCACGCAAAAGGAATGCGAATGACAGGCTGCGGCCCGGCGTTGATGCCCTCCACCGTTGTCGTGCGCCCGTGGCGGATGTCCTCGAATTCGTATATGCGCAGCAAGAGGGGCGGGCGGGCCGTGTGCGGGACGAATTCCAGAACATCGCCCATTTCCATGCGGTTTTTCACGGCGAGCAGAAAGGCATCTTCGGTGAAGCCTGTAATCATGCCCGCATATTCCCAGGGGGAAAGCGTGTGCGTGTCTTCGAAATTATGCGCATGGTGCGTGAGCTGGCCCTCGTGAAATGCCAGCGAGTAGCCGCGGTTCGGGATTGTGCCAAGCTCGCGCATGTAAGCATCGGGGCCCCAATTTTCGGGGTCTTCGCGCCAATCGTCGATGGCCGTGCGGTAGGCGCGCGCGGTGACGGCAACGTAATAGGCGCTGCGGTTGCGCCCTTCGACTTTCAACGAGTCGATGCCCAGCTGCAGATATTCGTTCAGCCGCGGCATCAGGCATAAATCTTTGGCATTCAGGATGTAGGAACCGCGATCGTCCTCTTCCAAGGGCATCAATTCGCCGGGCCGCTGCTCTTCTTCAAGAAAGAAATCGAGCAGCTCCTTTGTCTGCTCGTTCAACTCAAGTTCTTTCAGCGTGCCGTCTTTCAAGCGGACTTTGATTTTGTAGTTCCAGCGGCAGGAGTTTGCGCAGTTGCCTTGGTTCGCGCCGCGCTCGGCCATGTAGTTGGAGAGCAGGCAGCGGCCCGAATAGGTCATGCACATCGCACCGTGAATGAAGGCCTCAAGCTTGATGTCCGGGCATTTGGCGCGGATTTCCTTCAGCTCATCGAACGACACTTCGCGGGCGAGAACGACGAGGTTCGCGCCCAGCGATTGCCAAAACTGCACGGAAAGCCAGGAGCACACATTCGCCTGCGTGGAGATGTGAATCTTAAGCTCAGGCGCGGCCTTTTTGACGAAATTGAACACGCCGGGATCGGCGACGATCACGCCGTCCGGGCTCACCTCGCGTATGGTCTCAATGTATTCAGGCAATTTCTCGATGTCGCGGTTATGCGAAAACAGGTTGAGGGTCAAATAGGCGCGCTTGCCGTGGGCGTGGGCAAAGGCGACGCCTTTCACAACCTCATCGAGCGTGAAATTCGA
>JBKQOR010000093.1:0-9725 GCA_052145435.1 Rhodomicrobium sp.
GATGCCCCTTGGAGGGATCGAGACCCGTGGTCTCGGTGTCGAGCACGATTTCCCGCATCAGCTTTTTTGCGCCTCTCTTGCTTGCAACGTCTTCAATATGGCGCGCACCTCGCCGCGCGCGGCTTCACGTCCCGCGTCGGTGTGGACGATGAAATCGGCGCGCCGACATTTCTCTTCGTCTGGCGTCTGGCGCGCTAGGATGGATTCGAATTTTTCCTCAGTCATATTCGCTCGCGCCAACACGCGGGCGCGTTGCAGCGATTTGGGCGCGGTGACCACGACAATGGCGTCGACGTCCTTATCCGCGCCGGTCTCGAACAGCAGGGGAATGTCGAGCACCGCGATTTTTACGCCCCTTCGCGCCTGCTCCTCCAGAAAACGCCGTCGTCCTTCCCAGACCAGCGGATGCACGATGGCCTCCAGGCGCTTCATCGCCTCCGCGTCGCCCAACACAAAGCTCGCGAGCCGGTTGCGGTCCACGGCGCCGCCAACCGTGGCGCCGGGAAAGGCGCGCTCGATCTCCATTGCCGCCGGTCCATTGTAGATGCCATGCACAAGCCGGTCCGAATCATAGACCGGGGCGCCCTCGGCGCGAAACATATCCGCCGTGGTCGACTTTCCCATGCCGATCGAGCCGGTCAGCCCGAGCAGCAGCATGTCTTTAGCCTTTGTCGCTTTAATCTAACCAAGAAGCGCCCCTTCACGTCGCAAGGCCTCGAGAACCGGCAATATCGGCAAACCGAGGATGGTCCAGTGATCTCCGGAAATGGCGGCGAAGAGATGAACGCCGAGCCCCTCCACCTGATAGGCTCCCGCGCTGGACAAAGCCGCTTCGCCGGCAACGGAGAGATAAAAGTCGATAAACGCCTTATTTAACGGGCGCATCCGCATATCAGCGTGAGAAATGGTTTCAAAGACAATAACGCCGCCGCGCGCCAACGCCGCCGCGCAATGCAGTCGATGCGTTCGCCCGGCGAGAAACGCGAGCTGCCGCGCGGCCTCGGTCAGATCGGCCGGTTTGCCAAACAGCCGTTGCTCGCAACTCGCGGCCTGATCCGCCCCGATGACGAAGCGGTCCGGACTCTCGGCGGAGATCGCCAACGCCTTGGCCCGCGCGAGTTCGGAGACGACCGCATCGGCGCCGCCGCCCTGGCCGAGGATTGTTCGTTCAAGTCCGCGCTCGTCGATCTCCGCCGGCGAGGCCTCGAAGGGAATGCCCGTCTGCTCCAGCACGAGGCGTCGTCCTCGGCTTTTCGAAGCGAGAATCAGCGGTTTTGGGGCTAACCAAAATAGCCCCTCGGAGGACAGGACTTCGGACGCTGTCATAATCGGAAAAGCCATCCACAGGAGCCCCTGGTCTCGGGATACCGGGGATAATTCGGGCCAGAACCCATCGTTATTGTATAGGTGGGGATAAGCCTAGCCAATCTTCAACAGGTTTAAACCTGTCGATAAAAGCCCACGATGTCCGGGTTTTCGGCGGAACGAAAAAGCCGGCGAAGCCACGCCTCGCTAAAGGAACATCCAACCTACTGAAATATATCTATATTATAAGTTCATCCACATATTAACAGGCCTCTGGAAAACTTTATCGCATCGCGCCAAGCTGTGGAAAAATAGTTAATAAAAATTAACGATCTCTTGCACGGGTGTAACAGAAACAGGTTAATATAGGTTTAACTAATCTCTTTATTTTTATGAAAAAAAGGTTTAGCTCCTTGCTTGCTCTCCAAACAAACGGGCTATCGGCGCTGGCGCCACCCAACGCTACCTGGACCCCTTCGCATGAACAACGAAAAGCCGCTCCTTTCGGTTTTGCGCGGAAAAACGACCGCGAATCCACCGCTCTGGCTGATGCGCCAAGCCGGGCGATATTTGCCGGAATATCGAGAACTCAGGGCTAAATCGGCGAGTTTCCTAGATTTTTGCTATTCGCCGCCGGCTGCGGCGGAAGCAACCTTGCAGCCGATACGGCGGTTTGGTTTCGACGCGGCGATCCTGTTCAGCGACATTTTGGTTATTCCCGATGCTCTCGGCCAGAAGGTTTCCTTCGAGAGCGGCGCCGGCCCCAGGTTGGAGCCGATAGAGGCGCCGGAGGGCCTGTCCCGCTTGCGCGAGGCTCCCGATTATAGCCGTCTCGCGCCGGTTTTTGAAACGGTCGATCGGGTGAAAAGCGCGTTGCCCGCGCAAACGGCATTTATTGGTTTCTGTGGAGCGCCCTGGACTGTCGCGAGCTATATGATCGCGGGCCAAGGCACCAGCGACCAGGCGCCGGCGCGTCTATTCGCTTATCGTCACCCCGAGGCCTTCGCCATTCTGATCGAAAAGCTCACCGAAGCTTCGATCGGCTATCTTCTGCGCCAAATCGACGCCGGGGTCGAGGTTGTGCAAATCTTCGACAGTTGGGCCGGCGTCTTGCCGCCGCATGAATTCGAAAATTGGGTCTTTTCTCCGCTGCGGAAAATCGTTTCGCGGATAAAGTCGGAGCGCCCAAATGCGCCCGTCATCGCCTTCGCGCGCGGCGCCGGGACGCATTTGACCCGTCTGGTGGCGGAACTTGGCGCCGATGCCTATGGGCTCGACACGGCGGCCGACCCGGTCTGGGCGGCGCGCGAGACGGCGGGGCGCGCCGCCTTGCAGGGAAATCTCGATCCGCTGGCGTTGCTCGCGGGCGGCGCGGCGCTCGACCGAGAGGTCCAGGCGATCTTGGACGCGCTCAAGGGTCACCCGCATATCTTCAATCTAGGCCACGGCATTTTGCCTCAGACGCCAATCGCGCATGTCGAGCGGCTGGTGGATCTGATCCGTAAATCGCGGAGTTGAATAATGTATCCGTGGGTCAAAGCTCTGCATGTGATCGCCATAATCTCCTGGATGGCTGGGCTGCTTTATCTGCCGCGACTCTTTGTCTATCACGCTGGCGTCGGGCCCGGCGCGCAATCGGAGACTTTCAAGACGATGGAACGCAAACTGCTGCGTTTCATCATGGTTCCCGCGATGTTGCTGTCCTGGATCACCGGCGTGACTCTGGCCGTGCAGGGCGCGCATTTTCATGCGTTCTGGTTTCATTCGAAGATGCTGACGGTCGTGCTGCTGACCGCCCTTCACTTTTACGACGGCGTTCTCCAAAAAGCCTTCGCTGAGGACCGCAACATACGCTCGGCGAAATTTTTCCGCTTCTATAACGAGGCGCCGACGGTGCTGATGATCGCTATTGTCATTTTCGTGATTGTTAAGCCGTTTTAAGACCGCAGCGGAGTGGACCGAGGATTTCGCGCGTATTTTGATTCTTGGGAATGGTGGTATGCTCGCGCGGTCCAAAGCCAGGGGGCGATGAAAAGTCGTTCGCCGCGCCGTTGGCTTTGGTCGCCGCCTATCAAAAACGCTAGACGTCAAGCTCCTCGACGGGCCACGGGCGACTTTTCACGGCGTTCCGCGGCTGGAAAAGGCGCGTGTGTTCGCGACAGGAGGCGGGGGGTTCCCCGCCGGGATCGGGTGGACCTAGCGTTTCCATATTGTTTAGGCGCGATCTTGCTTTCCGAGCCAAATGTGTTTAATAGACTGTCGTCCCCTCCACACGGCAGATTGTCGTTCTAGCGACCGCCGCTTCAATCGGCGCGCTTTAATTGGCGCCTCCGGGAGAATCTCCCGCCTTCCTGCCGCTCTTCTCTCCGCTCTATCCGATCGCCTATCGATTCGAGGCTTGTCCCCATGCGGGAAATCAAACTTTCCGACTTAAAATCCAAAACCGCCGCTGAACTCCTGGCTTTCGCCGAGGAGCACGAGGTGGAGAACGCATCGCTGCTGCGCAAGCAGGAACTGCTGTTCGCAATTCTGAAGCAATTCGCCAGCCGCGACGTCGAGATCGTCGGCGAAGGCGTCGTCGAGGTGTTGTCGGACGGCTTCGCCTTCCTGCGTTCGCCCGATTCCAATTATCTTGCCGGGCCGGACGATATTTATGTTTCGCCTTCGCAAATCCGCAAATTTGGTCTGCGCACGGGTGACACGGTCGAGGGCATTATCCGCAGTCCCAAGGAGAACGAGCGCTATTTCGCGCTGCTCAAGGTCAATACGATCAATTTCGAGGATCCTGAAAAGATCCGCCATAAGGTTCCTTTCGACAATCTGACGCCGCTCTATCCCAATGAGCGGCTGAAGCTCGAAATCGAGGACCCCACCCGGAAGGAGCTTTCGTCGCGCGTCATCGATCTCGTCGCGCCGATCGGCAAGGGCCAGCGCGCCCTGGTGGTTGCGCCGCCGCGCACCGGCAAGACCGTGCTGCTGCAAAACATCGCGCAGTCGATCACCACCAATCATCCAGAATGCTATCTGATCGTTCTGCTAATCGACGAACGCCCCGAGGAAGTCACGGACATGCAGCGCTCGGTGCGCGGCGAGGTCGTGTCCTCGACCTTCGACGAGCCGGCGGTGCGCCACGTTCAGGTCGCGGAAATGGTGATCGAAAAGGCCAAGCGTCTGGTTGAACACCGCCGCGACGTGGTAATTCTGCTGGATTCGATCACGCGCCTGGGCCGCGCCTATAACACCGTCGTTCCCTCTTCGGGCAAGGTGTTGACCGGCGGCGTCGACGCCAACGCGTTGCAGCGGCCCAAGCGCTTTTTTGGCGCGGCCCGCAACATCGAGGAGGGCGGCTCGTTGACCATTATCGCCACCGCGTTGATCGACACGGGATCGCGCATGGATGAGGTGATTTTCGAGGAGTTCAAGGGCACCGGCAACTCCGAGATCATTCTCGACCGCAAGGTCGCGGATAAGCGCGTCTTCCCGGCGATCGACATCACGAGATCCGGCACGCGCAAGGAAGAACTGTTGGTTCCCGGCGACATTCTCAAAAAGATGTATGTGCTGCGCCGGATTCTCAATCCGATGGGGCCGATGGACGGGATCGAGTTCCTGCTCGACAAGCTGCGTCAGACTAAGACGAATGGCGATTTCTTCGATTCCATGAACACCTAGTTACCGGCGGACAATCGCAGAACTTCTCCGCTAACAGCAATTGTTAGGTCTCCCACGTCCTTTGGCCGAAAAGGGCGGGCCCTTCCCCGGCGCCGTTTACCCGCCTAGATCGGCGACGCAGCAACTTGAACGGTCACATTCCTCTCCTCTTTCAGCTTTTCTTTGAGGAGTTCCGGTTCCGTTATTGGCGGCGAGCAGCGCTGGCCTATGCAAACATAAGCGGCCGTTCTGCCCTCGATCTGGCCTTTCCCGGTTGCGGGTGAGGAAGCCGGGAGCGTCTCACCGCCGGCCACCCATTGAATGAGGGCATCTGGCATCGAAACCTCGAATAAGGCCTTGCGCCAGGCGGCTGCCTCGCCGGACAACCTATCGCCCGCAATGACGATGTGCTGAGGCGCGATCAAGGTCAGGGCGCCGGACAACAGGCCGGCGTAAGCGATCGCCATCGTTTGGGCGGCGCCTTGGAAAGCTTCCAAAAGCCCGTCGGCGCGGCTCAAATAAGCGGTATCGCCGCTAAGCGTGTAGAGATCGGCAAGGTTCTGCAGCATGGTCGCGTTCGAGTTGGGGGCGGCATCGTCGCTCGCCGAGAGCGGCCGCAAAATGAGATCGCTGGTGTCGTCCGCCGCGAGGTAGTAGCCGCCGTTACCGGCGCTGTAATGCCGGTTCATGATCCCGGTCCAGGCGATGGCGTCGTCGAGATAGCGCTTTTCGCCGGTAACTTGGTAGAGGGCCAGCGCAGCCGAGATCATGTTCGCATAGTCGGCCGAGGTGGCCGGCGCTTTCAACTTGCTGTGCCTGAAAGAGTGAAAAAGCCTTCCATCGCGAAACATCTGACTGACAACAAAGGCGTAGGCTTTGGCGGCGAGCGCGACCCATTCCGGACGGCGGAAAGCGTCGCCCGCCTTTGCAATCGCGCGAATGGCAAGGCCATTCCAATCCGCGAGCACCTTATCGTCCCAGCCGGGCTTCGTGCGCTTTTCGCGCACCTCGAAAAGCTTCTTGCGGCATTCGTCGAGAGCTTGCTCCTCGTCGCGGTTGAGGAGAGCCAGGGCATTGAGGCGGTTGAGGATCGTCTTGCCTTCCCAGTTGCCGCCTTCGGTTACATCGTAAACTTGCGCAAAGATTGCGGTTTGCTCGCCATTGCCGAGCACATTGGTGATCTCTGCCGCTGTCCAAACGTAGAACTTGCCTTCCTCGCCGTCTGAATCCGCGTCGTAAGAAGCCGCAAAGCCGCCGCCGGGCACGAGCATGTCCCGCTCGATCCATGCGATGGTTTCGGCGATCCGCGCACTCAGCCGCTCGGACTGCGCCTCCTTCCAGACCTCTGTCATGAGCTCGATCAGAAGCGCATTGTCGTAAAGCATTTTCTCGAAATGCGGCACGAGCCAGCGCTCGTCGACCGCGTAGCGTGCAAACCCGCCGCCGATGTGATCGTAGATTCCGCCCTGGCAAATATGCAGCAGCGTGTTCTTGACTTCTTCGATGCAGGTCTTGAGACCGTAGCGGAGGCCGGCCTTCCAGAGAAAATGGAATGTGGCTGTGTTGGGGAATTTCGGTGCGCCGCGAAGACCCCCGTTGGTCGGGTCGATTGCACCGATGAATTTGCTGGCGACCGCGGCGAGCTGCTCCTCGGAAAACTCCGGCGCTCCGCCGTAATTGAGCCGAGGCGTCAGCCTGGTTTTGAGATAGGCCGTATTCTGCTCGATGGTTTCTTTTTCCTGGGCATAAACGCGTGCGACGTTCTCGATCACCTGCTTGAAGCTCGGACGTCCAAAGCGCGGTGCATCCGGGAAATAGGTTCCGCCGAAAAAGGGCATGCCGTCCGGCGTCAGGAACATGGTCAGCGGCCAGCCGCCCTGCTCGCCAAGCTCCTGCAATGCGGTCATGTAGAGCGTGTCGACATCGGGCCGCTCCTCGCGGTCCACCTTGATGTTCACGAACAGCTCGTTCATGAGGCTTGCCGTATCCTCCTTTTCAAAGCTTTCATGCGCCATCACATGGCACCAATGGCAAGCCGCATAGCCGATGGAAAGAAGCACGGGCTTATCGAGCCTCTGGGCCTCCTGGAAAGCGTCCTGACACCAGGGCCACCAGTGCACGGGATTGTCTTTGTGCTGCTGAAGATACGGACTGGTTTCTTCGCCCAAACGATTTGAGGCCATGAGGCAACCTTGCTCGAATCCGTGCTTAAGAATGGATGCGCCGGTTGCACGGAAACCATCCGGCTTAATTATACGCTTTTTAGGCATATGTGCCTTGCAGCTTATCATGCAAGATATTTGAAATTGGGAAATAGGCCTTATGACTATCTACGCCCTATCGACCGCACATGCGCGGGCCGGCATCGCCATTGTGAGACTCTCGGGCAAGGCCGCACGGGAGGCCTTGCATCGTTTGTGCCACGGCAAGGTCCCGGCGCCCCGTACCGCGGGTTTGCGTGCGTTGTGCGATCCCCAGACCGGCGAAGTTCTGGACCGCGGGCTTGTGCTTTGGTTTCCGGGCCCGGCGAGCTTCACTGGCGAGGATATGGGCGAGCTTCATCTGCACGGCGGGCGGGCTGTGATTGCGGGCGTGCTCGACGCGCTGAGGCGGCTGGGGCTGAGAATGGCGGAGCCCGGCGAGTTTACGAAGCGCGCCTTCGAGAACGGCAAGCTCGACCTGACGGAGGCAGAGGGCCTTGCCGATCTCATCAGCGCGGAAACCGCAGCGCAGCGCCAACAGGCCGTTGCCCAATCGGACGGCGCGCTGCGCGAGCGCTACGAAGCTTGGCGCGCTTCGCTTCTTAGGGCCATGGCTTACGTGGAAGCGAGCCTCGATTTTCCGGACGAAGGCGATATTGCGGAAAATGCGTTCAACGCTGCGCTGCCGAAGGTGCGTGCTCTGATTGCCGCGCTGGACCACGCGCTTGCCGATGGCCGCCGTGGCGAGATCGTGCGCGAAGGCATTCAGGTGGCAATCGTGGGCGCGCCAAACGTTGGCAAGTCGAGCTTGTTGAATGCGCTGCTTGGCCGCGAGGCTGCCATCGTCTTCGACGAGCCGGGTACCACGCGCGATATCATCGAGGTGACGCTCGATCTCGACGGCTTCCCCTTTGTCCTGCGCGATACCGCGGGCTTGCGCGAGGCCGCCAGCGCGGTCGAGCGCGAAGGCATCCGCCGCGCGCTTGCGGCGGCGGAGGGTGCCGATGTTGTGCTCGCTATGATCGACGCCTCCGCCCCTCACCCTGCCCCTCTCCCTCTGGGAGAGGGGACGATGTTGCACGCTCTGCGCCGCGTTCAGGCATCCCTTCTCCCAGGGGGAGAAGGACAGGATGAGGGGAGCGAGCCTCGGGTTAAAGCCGTGATCGCCGTCCTAAACAAAATCGACTTTGCGCCATCGACGCCGGCGGAAACCATGACGGGAGCCATCGCCATCTCCGCCAAAACCGGGGAAGGGCTCGACGCCCTCAAAGCCGCGCTCGCCGCCTTCGCCCGCGACAATTTCGGCGCCGGCGAAGCCCCGCTCATCACCCGCGCCCGGCACTGCCAGGAGATCGAACGTGCACGCACCGCGCTGGCGTCATTCCTTACTTGCGCGGATGCGGGCGAACACACCGAGCTGGCCGCCGAGCACCTGCGCGAAGCCGCCGATGCGCTCGGCCGGCTCACCGGGCGCCTCGATGTGGAGGATGTGCTCGGGCAAATCTTCTCCGAGTTCTGCGTCGGGAAATGAACGCGCGGCTGTTTCACATGAAACAATCGCGAGAGCTATGCGAATGAAACCGGACAGGCTGGGTCCAGCGCGGATGTGACGGCGAGAGATTTGACCGTGGCATGACGTGCCCATTATCGAAACTCACCAAAAGAACGGGAGCAGGCGGTATCGCACCTTGGCTCCATACTCCACGTAGCCCGGCAGATTGATCGCGAGAAACTTCTCCTCGTCGAAGAGCCGCCAGAGCAGCACCGGCACCAGCGGGATCATCACCAGCAATCCGCGCCACGAGCCGAGCGCTAGCGGGATGCCGCAAAGCATGAGCAGGCCGCCGGAGTACATGGGGTGGCGCACATGCGCGTAAGGACCCGTCGATATCACCTCCTGGTCTGGCGCGATCTCGATGGTGCCTGAGCTGAAGCTGTTCTCCCTGAACACGAGGAAAATGACGAAGAAGCCAAGCGCCACCAGCGCGTCGCCCGCGAGCACAAAGAAGGGCGGCACCGAGGACCAATGAAAACGGCGGTCGAGCGCCGAAACAACGATAAGGGCGATGAACCCGGCCATGGCCAAGGCCATGACGATTTTTTGCGTCTTCTCCGTCTCGGCGCCAGGCCCGCCCCGCAGGCGCCGCGCCAAAAGCGCCCGGTCGAATTTCATGAGATAGAGCGTTATGGCGAAGGTGAGCGCGAAATAGAGCGTGAGGAAGAGCCAAGCCTGCCAGTAAGCGAGCGTGCCGGCCGGGATGAAGATTAGCGCGGCCATGGTAGCGAGCAGCCAGAGAAGCCCGCGAAACGCTTTTTCGTCGAGGTCAGTCATATCTCAATGTAGCACTCTGTTGTGCGGGGCCGGAATTGTTTCACATGAAACATGCACCCCTGACTCTGATTCGGGAGTAGCCGTCATTGCGACGGCGAGCGTAGCGAAGCCCGAAGACCGTATGTTCATGGCTGAGCGTTGAGGCGACTCATCCCCGATGCGAAAGCGATCGAGGGTTGCCCGGATGGTCCGGGCCTATCCTCAACGCAAGGGGGACGAGCCGTGAAGGATTATAC
>JBKQOR010000094.1:0-18693 GCA_052145435.1 Rhodomicrobium sp.
GCCTTTAGCGAGCGGCTCGAAACGGCGGCGAAGGCGAAGGAAGCGGCATTGCGCAAATTTGCCGAACGCAAAGCGGAGGACGATCCCGCCGCTCTTGCCCGGAAGGCGGCGAGGCTGGACGCAGCCAAAGCGCGCGAGGCTCGGGCCGCGGAGCGCGAGGCGAATAAGCTCGAAGAGAAGGCGCGTCTTGCTGAGGAGAAGTCGAAGAAAGCAGCCGAGGCCGGGCTTGAAGCCGCTAAAGAAGCCGAGCGCCAGGCCGCTCTCGCCGGCGAGCAGAAAGCGGCCCGCGATGCGCGCTACGCCGCGCGCAAGGCCAAGAAGTGACGCCAGGACAGCGCTCCTAAACGCGATGATCGCGGCTTTGCGGCCCCGCGTACCCTGTGCGCGGGCCCTCGGCTAGGGTTGACGCCGCCCCGCCCTCCACATAGTCGCCGGACGTTCTGAACTTCAACACGAAACGCTCCCCCCTCCCACAACCACTGCTGAAGCAGGCAGATCAATCATCCCGCTCAGAAAGGGGTCGCGCAGCCTATCCCGTAGAAGGGCCTCCCTTGCTATCTCCATTTCGCACTGCAATTGTGATATCGTCTGGAATATGATAAAAGCTGTTCTGGATACGAATATCGTGATTAATGCAAGGCGAAGCAGGGACGGCGCCTCGAATGCATTATTGCGGGCGGCGGATGCTCGCAGGTTCACAATGCTGGCAAGCGTGCCGCTTTTTCTGGAATACGAGGCTGTGCTTACCAGGCCAGAGCAGCTCATCGCAGCCAGACTAACGGAGGAGCTCGCTCTACAATTCCTGGATTATCTCGCTGGCCTCGTCGAGCCGGTGAAACTGCATTATTTGTGGCGTCCGCAGTTAAGCGATGTTGCAGACGAGATGGTTCTGGAAACTGCAATAAATGGCGGAGCAAATGCTATCGTGACGTTCAACAAGCGTCATTTTGGCCCGGCAGCAAGATTTGGGATTGACGTTGCTTTCCCGGCCGAGGCCTTGAGGAGGATAAGAGGGTAATAATGAGTAAGGCAAACTACGCGCTTCGCTTACAGCCGTCGCTCAAGGCAGCGGCGGAGCGGCTCGCGGCAGCCGAAGGAGTCAGCCTGAATCAGCTTATCAACGTCGCGGTTGCTGAGAAACTTTCCGCGCTTGAGACCGAGGACTATTTCAAGGAGCGCGCGAAGCGGGGCAAGCATGAGGCGTTTCTCAAGTTCTTAGATGAAGCTGGAGATGAACCGCCGATTAAAGGAGACAAGCTGCCGTAAAGGCTCTTTAGTTGCTTGTTCCTTCGAGAAGGAAGAAAAATGATTAGATTTATCTTCGGCCTGTGTCTGATGTTGGCATCCGTCACTGCGACCAGAAGCGAGCCTCTTCTATTTCATGCGTCGTCGTCAGGCCAACCAACGTTGGACGAGGGAGAAGGAGGCGGCAATCCATTTGCAAGTGCGCTCATTGAGATCCTCGGACGGCCAGAAATGCAGCTGGGAGATTTTTCCGCGGACTTACATCGCCTCACACTCGAAAAAAGCCGGGGCCGCCAATCCTCGGATGCACCAAAAGGCGTTTTCCCGCAAAGATTGGAAGCTGGTACCGCGGCAGGCGGGAGAAAAACGCGTCGCCCTGGTTCTGGTCGTTTCCGATTACCGGCAATCGAGAGCATCATCGCTGCCAGGCGCGGCGCATGACGCTCATCGCATTGCAGACGCCTTAACAAAGGCGGGGTTCGTTACAGAGACTGCCCTCAATCTGGACTTAAGCAACATGAGGAGGAAGCTGGCCGAATTTGCAGCCGCTAGTACAGATTTCGATGCCGCGGCTATTTACACAACAGGACACGGATTGGAAACGAATGGCGAAGTGTACCTCATACCTGGAGATTACCCAAGGAATGAGGGAAACGCTGCCCTGCGGGCAAAAGCACTTCCGCTCGCGGTGATCGCTAACGCGGCCAGGGCCAAGCATGTGAACTTGGTACTCTACGGCGGCTGTCGAGACGATCCGTTCTCTAATTGACCGCATCGCAGTTCTGCGGGTATCGCGCGAAGAAGCTAGCGGGGTTGACGCGCGCCCCCGCCCTCCACATAGTCGCCATATTCGCAACCCCTCAACCTGAAGCACCCCAAATGACCGCCGCCGCGCAACCGCCCGCAGAGCTCGCCGCAACCTCCAAGGCCTGGCCCTTCGAAGAGGCTCGCAAGCTCCTGAAACGGCTCGATAAGCGCGATCCGGCGCGCGAGGTGCTGTTCGAGACGGGCTACGGCCCCTCGGGGCTGCCGCATATCGGCACGTTCGGCGAAGTTGCGCGCACCTCCATGGTGCGGCACGCGCTCGAAACGCTCCGCCCCGGCGCCAAGACGCGGCTCGTCTGCTTCTCCGACGACATGGACGGCCTGCGCAAGGTGCCCACCAATGTGCCGAACCAGGAGCTTCTGCAGGCGGCGCTGGAGAAGCCCTTGACCTCGGTGCCCGATCCGTTCGGCACGCATTCGAGCTTCGGCGCGCACAACAACGCGCGGCTGCGTAGCTTCCTCGACAGCTTCGGCTTCGAATATGAGTTCTTGTCGTCCACCGAGTGCTACCGCGCGGGGCAGTTCGACGAAACCCTGCTCCGCATGCTCGAAGCCTACGACAAGGTAATGGAGATCATCCTGCCGACGCTTGGCCCGGACCGGCGCGCGACCTATTCGCCGTTCCTGCCCATCTCGCCTGCCTCGGGCAAGGTCCTGCAAGTGCCCATCGAGAAGCGCAACCTCAAGGCCGGCACCGTCACGTTCCACGATCCCGATACCAAGAAGAAGGTCGAGCTACCGGTCACGGGCGGGCATGTGAAGTGTCAGTGGAAGGCCGATTGGGCCATGCGGTGGGTTGCGCTCGGCGTCGATTACGAGATGGCGGGCAAGGATTTGATCGATAGCGTCACGCTGTCGTCGAAGATTTGCCGCGCGCTGGGCGGCACGCCGCCAGAGGGCTTTAATTACGAGCTGTTCAACGACGATACCGGCCAGAAGATTTCAAAGTCGAAGGGCAACGGCATCGCGGTCGAGGAATGGCTGGCCTACGCCACGCCGGAGAGCCTCAGCCTTTATATGTTCCAGAAGCCGAAGACGGCGAAGCGGCTATATTTCGATGTGATCCCGAAGGCGGTGGACGAATATTTCGGCTATCTCGAAAGCTACCATAAGGAGGCGCCGGAGAAGCGGCTCGAAAACCCGGTTTGGCACATTCACAAAGGTGCGCCGCCGCAGCACCATGTGCCGGTCAGCTTCGGCCTGCTTTTGAACCTCGTCAGCGCGTCCAACGCGCACACGAAAGACATTCTGTGGCAGTTCGTGCGGAACTACGCGCCAGGGACCAATGCCCAAGACTTTCCCGAACTCGACCGGCTCATCGGCTTTGCCATTCGCTATTTCGAGGAGCGCGAGAAGCCGTTCAAGGCCTACCGGGCGCCAACCGCGCTGGAGCGCGAGGCGATGCTGGACCTGAACGAACGGCTCGCGCATGCGGACGCGGGGCTCAGCGCGGAGGAGCTGCAAGCCATCGTCTACGAGGTTGGCAAGGCACATCCCTTCGAGAATTTGCGCGACTGGTTCAAGGCGCTTTACGAGGTGCTGTTCGGCGAAAGCCAAGGCCCGCGCTTCGGCTCGTTCATCAAGGCTTACGGGCTCGAAAATACGCGGGTGCTCATCGCTGGGCACCTGCACCAAGCTGATGAAGCGGCCTGAGGGAGCTATGCCGGCGCGGATAATCTATAAACTCATGCCGCGTACCGAGTGGGAAGCGGCGCAAGCCGAGGGCGTTTATCGCGGCTCGGCGCACGACAAGCGCGACGGTTTCATCCATTTCTCGACCGCTGCCCAGCTCGCCGGGACGGCGCGCAAGCACTTCGCAGGGGTGAGCGATCTCGTCCTGCTCGCGGTGGATATCGCCTCACTGTCATGGCCGCCCTCCGAGGCGGCCGTCCATAGTGCCGGATTGAACGCCGCTGAAGAAGAGCTGGATGGCCGGGTCAAGCCCGGCCATGACAAAAAAGGCGATGCCCTCCGCTGGGAACCTTCGCGCGGCGGCGATCTCTTCCCGCATCTCTACGCGGATCTGCCCATCGCGGCGGTGAAGAGCGCGGCGCCGGTCCCGCTCGCCGAAGACGGAACGCCGATCCTCCCCGCAGGGCTTGCGCTGTGAATCGCTTCTGGTCCGTGGCCCAAGCCGGCCTTTTCTTCCTCGATCCAGAGACGGCACACGAGGCATCGCTCCGCGCGCTCGAAGCGGGCTTTCACCCCCGCCCCAGCAAGCCGGACGATCCGCGGCTCGCGGCCACGCTGTTCGGCTTAAATTTTCCTAACCCCATCGGTGTGGCCGCGGGTTATGACAAGGACGCGCGCGTCTATAACGCGCTTTTCGCCATGGGTTTCGGCTTCGCGGAGGCGGGCACGATTACGCCAGGACCGCAACCCGGCAATCCGCGCCCGCGGGTGTTCCGGCTCATTGACGAGCGCGCCGTCATAAACAGGCTCGGTTTCAATAATGGGGGCCATGCAGCGGCACAGTTGCGGCTTGCGAGCCGGCCGCCGAAGGGCATTCTCGGTATCAATATCGGCGCGAACCGGGAAAGCACGGACCAAATCGCGGATTATGCCGCCGGCGTCCGCGCTTTTGGCGCGCTGGCGTCCTACCTCGCCATCAACATCTCATCGCCGAACACGCCGGGCCTGCGCGATCTACAGGCGCCGGAGCGGCTGGATGCGCTTCTAAAGGCCGTGATGGAAGCACGTGCTGGCCTGCCGCGCGCGGTGCCGGTCCTTGTGAAGCTGGCCCCCGACTTGCAAAGCGATGAGGTCGCACCGCTCATGGCGTGCCTCATTGCGCATAAGGTGGATGGCGCCATCCTCACCAACACTACGGTGTCGCGGGACGGCGTGCCGCCAAGCTCGCACCGGGGCGAGGGCGGCGGGCTCTCCGGCCGCCCGCTTTTTGCGCGCTCCACGCGGCTGCTGGCGCGGTGCTATCTCGCGACAGGCGGGAAACTTCCGCTAATCGGTGTTGGCGGCATCGACTCGCCCGCGGCTGCTATTGCCAAGATCCGCGCCGGTGCCTCGCTGATCCAGCTCTATACCGGCCTCCTCTATGAGGGGCCTGGCCTTTTGCCTGGCATCAAGTCAGCGTTACTGGCGGAGCTTGCCGGGGCGTCCTCACCGCTGACAAGCCTCGTTGGCACGGAGGCGAGACGCTGGGCTGAAAGCTAATACCGGATCCGCTGGATCGCTTCGCCCGCCCCGGCTATCATCCCGGAATGGCGCTCTTCGCGCCTATCTTGTCACCCCCGAAGCGCGCCCCTTATGCCCTGCCTCCCGCCGAGGCCGCTACCGGCTCGGCCTCCTCGCCGTCATCCTCTTGCGGCTCCTGCTTGCCCATGCGCCCGCATTCGACAAAAACTCTCAATCCGCAAGTCTGGCAAATATTGTAATCGAGATTGCGGTAGACGGTGCGCAGCGCGGTCGTTTTCGAGCCGAATATGTTCTCCCGGCCGATGTCGTCTATATAATGACCGCGCTCCAACAGCTCCAGAACGCGTGCCTTGGGCCGGATCAGGTACAGGCCGCCGCCTCTGGCGCGAAAGCGCCTTGCCATGGCGACGATGGCTTCGGCGCCCGCGACGTCGATGAAGTTCACGCCCTGCATGACGATGAGCAAATGCCGGCATTGGGGCGCGGTTTCCTCGTAACCGCGAAGCGTTTCCTGAAAGGCGTTCACGGCGCCGAAGAACAGCGAGCCGTCTATGCGGATTAGGCGCACCTGCCCGCATTCTGGCAAGTCGCCCCGGGAATCTGTGAACTTACGGCTCGGGCTGAAAGGATCGGGAACGCGGATGAGAATCTGCGGGCTCGAAGTTTGGCGCAAATAGAGGAGGAGCGAGAGCATCACGCCTGCGAAGATGGCGACATCGAGCTCAAGCAGCAGTGCCGAAAAAAACGTGACCGCGAGCACCGCCGTATCCGAATAGCTTGTGCGGGTGATCTGCTTGATGTGATGGCTGTCCCAAAGCCCATAGGCGACGATGAACAGAATTCCGGCCATGGTGGCGTTCGGCAGGTACACCGCGAACGGCGCGACGAGCACGACGATGAACATCAGAAAGGTGCCGGCCAAGATCGCCGCTACCGGCGTCTGGGCGCCGACGGAGTAATTGAGAGCGCTCCGGTTGAAGGATCCGGTCGCCACATAACCCGAGAAGAACGCGCCCGCAATGTTCGACAGGCCTTGTCCGATGAACTCCTGGTTTGAATCGATGTGCTGGCCGGTACGAAGGGCCATGGCACGCGAAATGGATATTGCCTCGGTAAGCGCGAACAGCGTCATGGCTAGGGTGACGGAGGTCAGCGAGCGCCACATATCCAGGCTGAAGCTCGGCGCCGACAGGGGCGGCAAGCTCGACGGCAGAGCGCCAACCGTTCTGACCGAGCCGGGGCTGATCGTATTCATGATATACCCCGCCACGCTTGCCACCAGGATCGCCGCGATCATGTAGGGCGCACGCGGTATGTAGCGCTTGACTCCCACGGCAGTAAGGACGGTGATCGTTCCAACTGCAGCCGTCATCCAGGAAATATCGTGCACATGCGTGGCCACATATCCGATGACCTCGTAGAAGTGCGAACCGCGCGGGACGGGCAGGTTGAAAAAGTTCTTGAGCTGATTGGCGGCAATCAGCACGCCGGCGCCGGCGGTGAAGCCGACGATGACCGAATGCGAGATGAAGTTGACGAGCGCGCCGAGCTTCAAAATCCCCATGGTCAACTCAATTACGCCGACGAGGAAAGCGAGCGTTAGCCCGAGCACCACATATTGCGCCGAGGCCGGCTCGGCCATAGCGCTCAGCGCGGAGAACATAACAAGCGAACCCGCCACCGTCGGCCCCGACACCAATTGCCAGGAAGAGCCGAACAGCGCGGCCACGACTGCGGGGATCATGCCCGCATAGAGGCCGTATTCGGGAGGCATCCCGGCTATGGTGGCGTAAGCAATACCTTGCGGCAGCACGACAAGTGCGCCGGTAACTGCGGCCCAAAAATCCGCCTGGAGGGTGCGCGCGTTTACGAGCGGTGTCCATGCGAGAAACGGCAGGAGCCGCCGGCTCGAGGGAATGGCTTCTAGGAATTTGGCTCGCGACATGGTTCGCCCCCCTGCGATCTTGCCTGGGCAATCGCGCCTTGCAGCACTTCATGCCTCATCGCAATCGTTGGCTCATTGAAAAGGACATTCTTCATCCAGTCCAAGCCGAGAAGCAAGAGCGCTTCGTCGCTGGTCTTAACGAGTTCGAGCGCCTCTTGCGGAATGTCGTAGACGCTGAGGAACCGGCTTTCGAAGACGAATTTGCGGAAACGGTCAACGTCGGTGGAAACCATGAAGAACATCTGCCGGGCTTGGGGCGACGGGGTCTTGCCCATAGGGCCGCCCATGGGGCGCCACGAGGCAAGCTTCATCAGGATATCGATCCAGCCCCGGTTTATCTGTTCATAGGGCTCGAGGCCTTGATCCTTACAAAACTCCGCCACAGTTTGGGTTTGCGCCTCGTCATGTCCCCGGCAGTGGTCTTCCCGCACAAGAAAGTGAAAATCTTCCTTGGCTTCGCTGTCCTTGAGCTTCACCGAAATCAAACCGAGGGGATAATAGCGGCATGCGGCCGGCCGGTCGGTGTAGACCGTGCACCCCTCCTCCGCCAGGAAATGGCAGGCCCCCTTGCCATCCCCGCCAGACATCTTGAGCTTAACGATTGGCACTCCGCCGTCGTGCTCGGCAGGGACGGTGTACTTTTCCAAGAACTCCGCCGGTCGCATACCGAAGCGGCGGGAAAGCCGCAGGATATCGTAGGGCGGCAGGGTAATGTCGGCGCCGTGGCAGCATACGTTCCAGCAGGAGACGCCGCGATGGCAGCGGAAACGGAACGTGTCGTTGGCTGCGAGCTTGACCGGTTCGACGGGGTTCTCCGATTGCGCGCGTATGCTGTCGAAGACGTTGAGCTTTTGGTCGCGATCCAAGGTGGCGCGGTATCCAGCTTCTGGGGAGGCTTGCTGTTCTTCGCGGTCGAAGTCGTCGTCTGCGGTCATTTATGATCTCTGTGTCTGGCCTAAGCACTGCAACCGGCTGGAATAAGCTCTTAAGAGGCGCCGGCGCCGCGCGCCAAAGGCCAAGGTCCGCGGCTTTTTATTGGAGGTGTCTTGGGCCCCGGACAGCCGGGACCCTATAAACACCTAACAAGAGTTGAGCCGCGCTTCAAGCGTAACTCGATATTAGGAGGCGGGGGCCTATCCTGCCCCCGCCAAGCCTGAGCTAATGCTTCTGACCGCCGTAGTGCTTCTCGACCAGGTCGACATGCGGACGCTTGATCATTGTCCAGTCGCCGGTTGCGGGGTCGATTTTCGAATTCACGAAGCACTGCCAGTTTTGCGGGTCGAGCTTCGGGTAATCGGTGCGGTAGTAGAAGCCCGGATAGCGCGTCTCCTCGCGGAAGAGGATGTGGCGCAGATGGGCCTCGGCCGTGATGATGCGGTGATAGTTCTCCCAGGCGCGCATCAGCTCGTGCAAGTCCTTCGCCCGCATCTTCTTGCTGTCTTCCTTGAGATAGCCCAGATATTTCAGGCCCAATTCGAGCAGCTTGCCGTTGGTCTGATAGTAGGTCGAGGTGCCCGCCACATATTCATCCATCGTCTTCTGCAGGCGCATCTGCAGCATCTTTGGCGTGATGTAGTGGGGGTTGATGTCCTCGGCCGTGGTCGCATCTTTGTGCTCGAAATAGGTGCGTACCGGTGCATAGATCTGCTCGGAGATGGCCTTGATGTCGTCCTTGAAGGCCGGCTGATAGGAATTGTGGTCGCGCACCCACCGCACCATGTTCTTGGCGGCGATGCGGCCTTCGGCGAAAGAACCCGACGAGAACTTGTGGCCGGAGGCGCCCACGCCGTCGCCCGCGGTGAACAGGCCGTTCACAGTGGTCATGCGATTGTAACCCCAGCGCCATTCTGGCGGCGACTTCATGTCTTCGGGCCCGGACACCCAGATGCCGCAGCAGCCCGAATGGCTGCCAAGGAGATAGGGTTCGGTCGGCATCAGCTCGGAGGCCTGTTCTTCGGGGCGGATATTCATGCCGGCCCACACGCCAGCCTGGCCGATGCACATATCGAGGAAGTCTTCCCAAGCCTCGGCTTCGAGGTGCTTGAACTCCTTCGGCGTCATGTTCTTGCCGAGTTCCTTCATGGCGGTTGCCGTATCCATGAGGATCGGGCCGCGGCCCTCCTTCATCTCATGCAGCATGGCGTGATTGCGCAGGCAGGTCGGCACCACGGCGGCCTTGTCGTAAGGTGCAAACTCGGCCAGCATGTGCGCGTTCTTCTTGACGTAGTCCTCGCCGTAACCGTTGGTGGCCTTCGACTTGAACAGGAGGAACCACGCGCCAACCGGGCCGTAGCCGTCCTTGAAGCGGGCGGGGACGAAGCGGTTCTCCATCATGGTGAGCTCGGCGCCGGACTCCGCCGCCATGGCGTAGGTCGAGCCTGCGTTCCACACCGGATACCAGGTGCGGCCCATGCCCTCGCCCGTCGAACGGGGACGGAACACGTTCACCGCGCCGCCCGCCACCAGCAGGACCGCATTGGCCCTGAACACGTAAATTTTGTTCTCGCGAACCGAGAAACCAACGGCACCCGCGATGCGGTTTTGCTCTTTGGCATCCAGAAGAAGCTTCACGATGAACACGCGCTCGAAAATGTTCTCGATGCCGAGCGCCTTCTTGGCGGCTTCCGCTACGATTGGCTTGTAGCTTTCGCCGTTGATCATGATCTGCCATTTGCCGGAGCGCACCGGCTTGCCGCCGTCCTTGAGCGCGACGCCTTCGGTTTCCTTCTGCTTCCAGATGGGCAGGCCCCATTCTTCGAACAGGTGGACTGTGCCGTCCACGTGGCGGCCGACGTCATAGACGAGGTCGTCGCGGGTAAGGCCCATCAAGTCGGCCGAGACCATGCGGCAGTAGTCTTCAGGGGAATTATCGCCCAAATAGGTGTTGATGGCCGAAAGACCCATCGCCACCGCGCCCGAGCGGTCGATGCCCGCTTTGTCGACGAGAGTGACCTTCACGTCATCGCCGGCCCAGCGCTTGGCTTCGAATGCTGCGCCGCATGCGGCCATGCCGCCGCCTATGATCAGGATGTCTGTCTTGAATTCAACGATTTCGGGGTTGCCGAAAGTGCCTTCGCTCATGTGTGCGTCCTTTGGAATACTTTGCTCGCGGAGACCCTCACAGTCTCCCGGTGTGGCGTCCTTGATTGGGTTTGCCGTCATCCCCGGATTGCAGGGATGACGAAGCCGGCTTTAGATGACCGGAAGGACCGCATTTGCCTCGGTGAACAGCAGCTGGTCGTCCAGATTGCCCGCCGGCGGCTTGCCGCTATAGGGCTCGATGGAGCCGACTGGCGTCGTGCGGATCGGGAACTTGAAGCGCTTGACCTCGCCGTCACGGAACTTGATGGTCCACATGATAGCGTCGTCGGTGCGCATCGGAATGACCGCGCCGCCCATGGGCACCCAATCCTGGAAGGAACGCACCTCGATGGCCTGTTGCGGGCAGGCCTTAACGCAGCATTGGCACTCCCAGCACTGCTCAGGCTCCTGATTGAAAGCCTTCATCCGGACAGTATCGAGTTTCATAAGGTCGTTGGGGCAAACATACATGCAAACGGTGTATTCACCGCCCTTGCAGCCATCGCACTTTGCAGTGTGAACGAATGTCGGCATCCTAGAGAGTCCTCCTTGTTGCGAGCGAGTTAGAGTGGATTATCGGGTTATTGCTTGAGCCCGCTGTAGTACTCCTGGAGTACTGCCACCACTTCAGGGCGGCTGAACTCTGGAGGGATAGTTTCGCCATTGGCGAACATTCCGCGCAACTTCGTGCCGGAAATCTCAAGCCTGTTCTCTGGGCCATGCGGGCAGGTCCGCGCTGTGGCCATTCCGCCGCATTTATAGCAGTAGAACGTCACATCGATTTTGAGCGGCTGGGTAACGAGGCTCCCCGGCGCCAAGGTGTCGAAGATGTGCTGGGCGTCGAACGGGCCGTAATAGCTGCCAACGCCCGCGTGGTCGCGCCCGATCACAAGGTGAGAGCAGCCGAAATTTTGGCGGAAGACGGCGTGGAGGAGCGCTTCGCGAGGTCCGGCGTAGCGCATCTCGATTGGGTAGCCCGCCTGGATATAGGTGCCTGGAACGAAGTACTTCTCGGTTAGCGTGTCGATGGCCTTGACGCGGACTTCGGCCGGAATGTCGCCCGCTTTGAGCGCGCCGAGAACTTGATGGATAAGCACGCCGTCGCAAACCTCGATTGCGATCTTAGCCAGATGCTCGTGGCTGCGGTGCATCGGATTACGGGTCTGGAAGGCGGCGACCCGGCTCCAGCCCTTGTCGGCGAAAAGGGCTCGCGTCTCGGCCGGCCGGTAGTAAAAGCCCTTATATTGTTTTGGGTAGATGCCCTCGCTCAGCGCAACGACGCGGCCCGCGAGATTGACCTCGGCTTGCGCCATGACTTTTTCCACTCCCGGGTGCTTCGGGTCGGCCGTGCGGAAAATGTGCTGGCACTCGAACTCTTTGTCTTGCTTGCTGAGCGGGTATTTTTCGGAAACTTCAAGCATGCCCATGATCTCGCCCGAGTCTTGATCGACGAGTGCGACCGTTTCCTCGGTGGCGATGCTATCGGCCAGCTCGCGCGAGCAGGACAGCGTGATGGGGATCGGCCAGAACAAGCCATTGGCGAGTTTCATGTTCGCGCAGACGCCATGCCAGTCTGCCTTGCCCATGAAGCCCCGGAGAGGGGTGTATGCCCCCATGGCGAGCATGATGAAATCCGATGTTTCGCGGCTGCTCATCGGCACCTTTCGAAGGTGCCCGGCGCGCTTAAGCTCCTCGGCGAGTTCCGCCTCGGGTGCCAAAAGCGGAATCAAGGTATCGCTACCGTGAGGTGGAACTAGCTTCGACATTTTCCCTCCCATTTAGGGGCCTCTGATGGGCACCCTTCTTCTGCCAAATGTCATTGTTAGCGAGCGCCCGCCCGCCATTCTGGCGCAGCCCGGGGCGCGAAAAAGTAGCCCCAGCTTCCCACCGTGGACGTAGCTGTTAATCCTATAGCAATAATGCCATCGTATTTGCAACAATGAATATATGTCAATAATGCAATATGTTGACACCGAATTTGATTCAGATCAAGCTCTGCGGGTAAAAAATAAAGGATCAGTGCAATCGGAGCTGACGGCTTGATGCGGGGGCGGTATGCGCAGACGCATTGTCACATTTAGATATGACAATGTATGCATTGAAGGGTTTAGCACAAAATGCCAGCGGTGCCGCCAGCCCGGGCAGCACGGCGCAAGGCAGGTGCAAGCGTTAAGGGAGGAACTATGACGGCCCAGGGGCAGGAAAGCCAAACGATTTTGGTCGCCGGTGGCGGCATAGCGGGTATTTCGGCCGCGGTGGAAGCGGCGGAAACCGGTTACGACGTGATTCTGCTGGAGAAGAGCGCGAGCCTTGGCGGGCGTGTCGCTCAGCTCAACCGTTATTTTCCTAAGCTGTGTCATCCCGCTTGCGGATTGGAGATTAATTACCAGCGCTTGCGCAGCAATCCACGCATACGCGTCATAACAATGGCGGCGATTACCCAAGTGACCGGCAAAGCCGGAGCTTTCAAGGTCACTGTGCAGACCGCCCCGCGTTATGTGAACCCACGCTGCACGGCTTGCGGCGATTGCGCTAAGGCAAGCCAAACTCGCGTGAAAAATGCATTCAACTACGGCATGGACATGGTGACGGCGGCCTACCTGCCGCATCCGATGGCTTATCCGATGCGCTATATCGTCGCGCCGGAGGTAATCGGAACCGCCGAAGCCAATTCGATTGCGGCCGCCTGCAAATATGGCGCGATCGACCTCAACGAAACCGCGCAGACCTTCGAGTTGCCGGTTGCCGCGATCGTCTGGGCGACGGGCTGGAAGCCCTACGATGCCGGAAAGCTCGAGTCCTATGGCTACGGCCGCGTGCCAAACGTCATAACCAACGTCGAGATGGAGCGGCTAGCCGCCGATGGCGGACCGACAGGCGGCCGCATCCTGCGCCCTTCCGACGGCAAAGAGGCCAAGCGCGTGGCTCTGATCCAATGCGCGGGCTCCCGCGACCTGAACCACTTGCCTTATTGTTCGCGGATCTGCTGCCTCGCCTCGCTGAAGCACGCAGCCTATGTGCGCGCTCAGTATGCCGATAGCGAGGTGGACATCTATTACATCGACATCCGCGCTCACGACAAACTGGAAAGCTTCTATCTAAAGGTTAAGGCCGATCCGCAGGTGCACTTCGTCAAATCGAAGCCGGCATCGATTGCCGAAGGCGAAGGGTGTAACCCTGTTCTCCATGGCGAGGACACGCTATCGCGCGAGCTTTACGACCGGGCTTACGATCTTGTGGTTCTGGCTACGGGAATGGAACCGGAGTCGGCTTCCTTGCCCGCTTCGGTCAAGGCGGCTGCGGACGATTACGGCTTCCTGGCGCCACCGGACGGGGGCGGCGGCATGTTCGCCGCTGGCGTCGCATCGGGGCCGCTCGACGTCTCCATGTCGGTGCAGTCGGCCACAGCGGCGGCGCTGAAAGCCATACAGACGGCGCAAGGGGGGCAAGCCTAATGTCTGCACAAGAAAAGAAGCTCGGCGTCTATTTGTGTGGCGGCTGCGGTATCGCCGAGGCCGCTCCGCTCGCAGGCCTGGAAAAGGTCGCCGTCAAGGAATTCAAGGCCCCGTTTTGTAAGAAGCACGACTATTTGTGCGGCGAGGAAGGCCTCAAGCTGATCCGCGACGACGCGGCCGCGGGCACGATGAACCAAGCCGTGATTGCCGCCTGCTCGCCGCGCGTCAACCAGGACAAGTTCCGCTTCGACGGCGTGCAGGTGATCCGTGCGAACTTGCGCGAGCAAGTCGCCTGGGTGCAGCCCGCGGGCGTTGACGATACCGAGATGCTCGCCGCCGACTATGTGCGCATGGCCATCACCGAGGCGCGCAAAATAAAGGTCCCAGTGCCTTATACGGAAGGGCCGTTCAGCGAGCGCATCCTCGTCCTGGGCGGCGGCCTGGCTGGACTTACGGCGGCGCGGGAGGCCGCTCACGCAGGATACAGCGTTCTGCTCGCCGAAGAGAGCGGCAAGCTCGGCGGCAATGCGCTCGCCTACACCAAGGTCGTGCCCGAGCGGCCGCCTTACCGGCAGCCCCAGCCCAACCCCATCCACGAACTGATCGCGGCCGTGCAAAAGGAGCCGCGCATCGAGGTCCGGCTCAACACGCGCATCGTCAAGACCTCGGGCATGCCCGGCAAATTCGCCGTCGAGGTGAAGCAGAGCGGAGCGGTTGCCGAAGAGCAAGTTGGCGCTATCGTGCTCGCTACCGGCTGGCATCCCTATGACGCCAAGAAGCTCACTCATCTCGGCTATGGCGCCTCGCCCGATGTCGTCACCTCCCTGGAGCTGGAGGAGATGCTTGCAAAAGGGCAGGTTCGCCGCAAGTCCAACGGCGGCGCGGCCAATGTGGTTGCCTTCGTGCAATGCGCGGGCTCGCGCGATCCAAACCATCTGCCTTATTGCTCGTCGACTTGCTGCACCGGCTCGATCCGCCAGGCGCTGCAGATCGTCGAGGCTGACCCGCAGGCGATGGTCTACATCATCTACGACGAGCTGCGCACGCCGGGCGTCGCCGAGGAGTTCTACCGCTCGGCCCAGACGGCGGGCGTCATCTTCATGAAGGGCAAGGTGAAGGGCGTCGGCGCGGACCTGACCGTCACGGTCGACGATGCCCTCTTGCAACAGGAGGTGCCGCTTTCGGGCCTCGACCTCGTGGTGCTCGCGACCGGCATGGTTCCGAATTCGGTTGCTTTGCCTGCCGACGGAGAGGACGTACCGCTGCCCGAGCGCGACATCGACCCCCTGTCGCAGATCCCGGTTGCGGGCTACCGCAATGGCGCCCCGGCGAAGAGCAACGGGCAGCCTCCCGTCACCTACAAAGGCGCGCCGATCCTCAATCTGCAATACCGGCAAGGGCCCCATCTACCGATTTTGGCCGACGGTTTTGCCGACAGCCACTTCATCTGCTTCCCTTACGAGACGCGGCGGACTGGCATTTATACTTGCGGCCCGGTGCGGCGGCCGATGGACCTCGCCGAAGAAGCCGAGGATGCCACAGGCGCGGCACTCAAGGCGATCCAGGCTATCCGCAATGTGAGCCAAGGCGAGGCGCTGCATCCGCGTTCCGGTGACTTGTCCTTCCCGCGCATCGGTCTCAGCGCTTGCACGAAGTGCCGCCGGTGCACGGTCGAGTGCCCATTCGGCGCCATCGACGAGACGGCGGAAGGCTACCCCGTCGTGAACCCGACACGCTGCCGGCGCTGCGGCACCTGCATGGGCGCCTGCCCGGTCCGGACGATCAGCTTCGACAACTATTCCGTCGAGATGCTGACCTCGATGATCAAGGCAGTGGAGGTCCCCGACGAATCGGAGGAGAAACCGCGCGTGCTGGTGCTTGCCTGCCAGAACGACGCTTACCCCGCGATCGACATGGCTGGCATCGCGCGTTCGCCGATGAGCCCGTACATCCGAGTGCTGCCAGTGCGCTGCCTTGGCTCAGTCAGCCTCTTGTGCGTCAACGATGCGCTTTCGAGCGGTTATGACGGTGTCATGATGATGGGCTGCAAATCGGGCGACGACTACCAGTGCCACTTCGTTCGCGGCAGCGCCATGGCGCAGGAACGCATGATGAAGGTCGGCGAGACCCTCAAAAGCATGATGCTGGAGAAGGAGCGCGTGACCACACTCGAAGTCTCAATCGCGGACGCCGCCCGCATGCCTGGCTTGATCGGCTCGTTCATGGAGACGATCGAGTCGGTCGGTCCCAACCCGTTCAAGGGGATGTAAGCAATGACCGGAAACTCTATCCCCGCGTCAGCGCGCAAGTACGACCTCGGCTTTGCGCGCTGGGTTTACCAAAACGTGGAAGGCGGCGACCGCCTCTCGCTGTGCATGCAATGCGGCATGTGCTCCGGCTCGTGCCCCATCGGCGCGGAAATGGACAATGGACCGCGCAAACTCTTCATGATGATCCGTGCGGGCATGAAGGAGGAGGTGCTCTCCTCCTCGACTATCTGGAACTGCACGCAGTGCTACAATTGCGTGGTGCGCTGCCCGCGCAAAGTGCCGGTGACCTACATTCTGCAAGGGCTGGCTGTGGTGGCCCACCGCGAGGGTTACGCGCCGGCGAAGGCGACGGCGAAATTCTCCCGCGCGTTCTGGCGCTCGGTCCGCTATTTCGGCCGCACCGACGAGCGCATGGTGACGATGCTCTACTTTTTCTCCTACGGCATCAAGGAAGGCATCAAACGGGCGCTGGCGAACCTGCCGATTGCGCAGCGCATGGTAAAAACCGGGCGGATGGGCATCGGCCTGCCGCATCGCGCCAAGGGGGCCGGCGATTTGCGGGCCATTCTAGCCAAAGCTGACGAGATCGAAGCGCGCGAAAGGGCAGCTCAATGAGCGGCAAAACCAAGTTCACATACTACCCGGGTTGCAGCTCTCAGGGCGCTGCCATCCACCTCGAAAAATCGCTGCTTGCCGTCTCCACGAAACTGGACGTCGAGTTCGAGGCCATCAAGGACTGGAACTGCTGCGGCGCGTCGGTCGGCCACGTGAAGGGCGGCCAGCTTCCTTCGATGGCGCTCTCCGGGCGCAACTTGGCACTCGCCCGCCAGCAAAGCACGGCCGATGTGGTGACGCCCTGCGCGGCCTGCTATCTCAATACGCATTTCGTAAACGAGCGCATCAAGAACGAAGAGAAGGCGCGGAGCCGGGTGAACGAGGCGCTGGGGGCCGGCGGGCTCAGCTATCAGGGCGATTTGAAAGTGCGGCACGTTTGCGAG
This sequence comes from Rhodomicrobium sp., assembly GCA_052145435.1. Classification (GTDB taxonomy): domain Bacteria; phylum Pseudomonadota; class Alphaproteobacteria; order Rhizobiales; family Rhodomicrobiaceae; genus Rhodomicrobium. The sequence continues at coordinate 16,973 of JBKQOR010000094.1, forward strand.
GTGCTTGTCAACGACGTAGGCATCGACGCCATCAAGGATCAGGTGACGAACCCGCTGTCGGGCCTAAAAGTTGCGGGCTATGTCGGCTGCCAGACGGTGCGGCCTTTCGCTCAAACGGCGCCTGGCGGCGAGTACACCACCTACGATCAGCCGAAGTTCCTGGACCAATTCGCCGAAGCTTGCGGCGCCGAGCCGGTCCCTTACGATAAAGCCCGCACCGCGTGCTGCGGCGGCTCGGTTTCGATCTATAGCCCCGAGAAGACGCTGCACCTGATGCGCCTCATCCTTCAGGAGGCGAAGGACGCCAAGGCCGACGTGATCTCGACGCCCTGCCCGCTTTGCCAGCAGAACGTCGAAATGTACCAGGACCGGATCAACATGGAGTTCGGCGACAGCTTCAACATCCCGGTGGTGTTCTACAGCCAGATCATGGCGGTCGCGTTCGGTCTGGACGGAAAGAAGGACGCGGCGCTGGATTGCAACATGATTAAGCCGGACAAGCTGATCGATAAGGTGAAGTAGGGAAAGTTTTCACCAGCTTATCAACGGTGAAACAGGGGATGCAACCTAACGCTTGACGAGCGATAGTACGCAGCCTTAGGTTGTAATCCCCACCATGAGGCAGCCCCTAGCGTCCCCGCGCTAGGGGCAGTTTTTTTTTGGCGAAGCTGGACCGGACCGGAGAGAAAAAACCGGCCACGCTCACGCTCTTATCCGCTTAGCATGATTCGGAAACGTTCCTGGACAAATTCCGGCGTCTGTGGAAAGCCATTCATACCGAAAGCCCTTGCGCTTTATGGCCTCGCCGTGGCCGTTGCTCCTGCGATTGGGCCGGTACTCGGCGGTTACATCACCGATCATGCTTCTTGGCACAAGGGCCTTGCCCGTGGCCAGATCCCAAACCTGGAAGATCTTGTCATCGGAGGCCGAGACGAGCTGGCTGCCGTCCTTGCCGTGGTCTTGAGCTTATCGCCCCTCACCCTGTCCTTCTCCCGTCCCGCATCCGCCCGCGGATGCGGGCACTTTGCGTCGCAATCACCCCCAGGCGAACTTGCGGGCAGAAGGGACGCCTGAATAAGCGCTGAGGGTGCAATACCGTCCCTCTCCCGGCGAGAGAGGGACGGGCATAACTCCCGATTGTTACGCGATCCGAGCGTTCACGCCACGCGGAACCGATGCCAGCCCCGGTGGAACCTTAGCGGCGCGCCTGGCTTTCACGAACTAAGCGGGAGAATTTGCGAATGGTGAAATTGGAGGAGCGGCGCATTGGCGCCCCCGATGCAGGTGAGCGTCCGGAGGCGCGGGAGGAGCGCCGCCCCGGCCCTGGTGCGCAGGAAAGGCCGGAGCGCGAGACTTTCGCGCCGCCTGGCGAAGCCAAGCAGGGCCAATTGGCGGAAGGCGGCGCAAAGGAAGGCGGCCGGCGGAAAAGTCTTACCGGGCGCCATCCCTTTCTCGCCTTGCTCGCCGCCGCGGCGCTGATTGCGGCTGTCATCGGGGGCGTCATCTGGTGGCGGGTGTCGAGCCAATATGTTACGACCGACGACGCCTTCATTCAGGCCCGGTTCTTCATGGTGGCCCCAAAGGTTGGCGGCTACATCGAAGAGGTTCCCGTCACCGACAATCAGACTGTGAACGCCGCGGACACGCTGGCTGTGATCGATCCGCGCGATTACAAAACGGCGCTGGCCCAGGCCGAAGCGCAGCTGGAGCAAGCCAAGGCC
>JBKQOR010000095.1:0-36558 GCA_052145435.1 Rhodomicrobium sp.
CGCGGCGCTTGAAACATCGTTCCCTCTCCCATGGGGAGAGGGACAGGGTGAGGGGCGATGCGCTCGGTCATGGAGGGATGTCGCAAGGGTCCAGTCTTAAGTTAGCGCGTATGCGCGCAGGCGGGGACGACGCCGGGGCCGGTCAACACTTTCGGCGGCTGGTATTAGGTCCCACCCTCGAGCGTCGCGGGGTCAACTTCGCCCTCTTTTCAGCCAATGCTTCCCAGGTCGAGCTTTGCCTCTTCGATGCGTCCCGGCACTACGCCGAAACGCGCGTCACGCCGGCCGGCATGGTGATGGACACCGGCTTCGATTGAGGCCGCAACAGGGCGCCGCACACGCCCTGGCATCGCACCTGTATCCGTGAAGTCCATGTCAAAGATTTCACCGCGTCATTGGAGGCCCTTCCAAGGTCAGGTTTGCGCGAATGTCCGCCCCCCGCCGGTTAAGTTTCCAACATAAGTCATGGCGTGGCTGTCGCCGCCATGGCAAGTTTATGCAGGAAGCGCCAATGGAGGCGCGGCCGCCAAGGATGCTGCGTGACAGGAGGCGCCTAAAAATGTTCGATATATTTCAGCTCTCCCCGAAAGCAGCTGATTACAAGGCGCGCGTCGAGCGCTTCATGGACGAGCACATCTATCCAAACGAGCAGGCGCTGTTCCACACGGCGGACAACCAGCCCGACCGCTGGGAGCCGCTCGCGCTTTTGCAGGAGCTGAAGGAAAGGGCGAAGGCGCAAGGGCTTTGGAACCTGTTCCTGCCCGATAGCGGCCACGGCGCGGGCCTTTCCAACCTCGAATATGCGCCGCTCGCGGAAGTTATGGGACGCTCGCATTGGGGGCCGGAAGTTTTCAATTGCTCGGCGCCGGACACCGGCAATATGGAGGTGCTGGTCCGCTACGGCAGCGAGGCGCAGAAGGAGCGCTGGCTGAAGCCGCTGCTCGCGGGCGAAATCCGCTCGGGCTTCGCTATGACCGAGCCGGATGTGGCCTCCTCGGATGCCACCAATATTTCGATCTTGATCGAGAAGGATGGCGGCGATTACGTCATCAACGGCCGCAAATGGTGGACATCGGGCGCGGGCGACAAGCGCTGCAAGATCCTGATCCTGATGGGCAAAACCGATCCTGACATTCCCGATCCGCATAAGCAGCAGTCCATGCTCTTGGTGCCGATGGACACGCCGGGCGTGGTTAAGGAGCGGATGCTGCCGGTTTTCGGATATCTCGACGCGCCGCACGGTCACGGCGAGCTGAGCTTCACCGATGTGCGCGTGCCGCAGGATGCCGTGCTGCTCGGCGAGGGGCGCGGATTCGAGATCGCGCAGGGCCGGCTCGGGCCGGGCCGCGTCCACCACTGCATGCGCACCATCGGCCGGGCCGAGCGGGCGCTCGAGCGGATGTGCATAAGGTTGCAGGCCCGCGTCGCTTTCCGGCGCCCCGTTGCCGATCAAAGCGTGTGGCTGGAGCGCATTGCCGAAAGCCGCATGATGATCGATCAGGCGCGGCTCCTGACGCTCAAAGCTGCCCACATGATGGACACGGTGGGCAACAAGGCTGCGCGCGCCGAAATCGCGATGATTAAGGTCGTGGCGCCGAACATGGCCTGCAAGGTGATCGACTGGGCGATCCAGGCGCATGGCGGCGCGGGCATCTGCGACGATTTCGGCCTCCCTTACGATTACGCTTGGATACGCAGCTTGCGCATCGCGGACGGCCCGGACGAGGTGCACCGCAACCAGATCGCGAAGCTCGAGCTACGGAAATATCGTGGCATGGACGGCCGCAGCTAAGGATGAAAAGCATGCCGGCAACGAGCTACGCCTTAATGCCATAGTGCTTCGTCAATTTTGTAAGCTGCGCCCTGACAACGCGGCTATCGAATCTCTTGCCCGGCGATGTAGGCACTCCTATCGAAAGCCAGATCGCTGTCTGCAGGAGGCATGCCGGAGCGAACAGCCCAGTTTGCCCATCGGAAAGTTATCTGTTTGGCATTCAGCGGTGGGCATTATATTCGCTCGCTCCGATCGCGATAGGGATCATCCTCGCAGCATAAGCGTAGGTGTTCCGCGGTTTCAAGCTTCCGCGAATGCCAAGGCGTTGCAAATTATCCGCTTGCCTACCGCGTTCGAAAATATGCCCACGCCGCGATGTTGAATGCTGGGCGCGAATCTGGTCACTTGTGTCATCAAATGGGAAGCACAGCATCGCTTTGGGGGCCAATAAATGTCGCGCGAACTTGTCCTCGACACCGAGACGACCGGGCTCGACCCGAAGGACGGTCACCGCGTCATCGAGCTGGCTTGCGTGGAGCTCATCAACTACATCCCCACGGGCACGTCCTGGCACTGGTATTTCAACCCTGAGCGCGATGTGCCGAAAGCGGCAACCGATGTTCACGGTTTGACGGCGGCTTTTCTGAGGGATAAGCCCCTTTTCGTTGCCCTTGCAGATGAGATTCTCGGCGTGCTCGGCGATGCGCGGCTGATTATTCACAACGCGCCTTTCGACATGGGCTTTCTCAACCACGAGTTCGGGCGTCTGGGCCATCCGCCGCTCAGCATGGAGCGGGTGACCGACACCTTGGCTCTTGCACGCCGCAAGCACCCTGGCAGTCCAAACAATCTCGATGCGTTGTGCCGCCGCTACAGCATCGACAATTCGACGCGCACGAAACACGGCGCGCTCCTCGACAGCGAGCTTTTAGCCGATGTCTATCTTCGACTCATCGGAGCTGAGCAGGCTGGGCTCGATTTTGCGCCTAAGCGTGCGGGCGCGAAGATCGAAGGAGATATCTCCGTGCAAATCCGGGCCCAGCCGCTGGCGCCGCGCTTATCTCCCGAGGAGGAGGCGGCTCATGCGGATTTTGCCGCTTCGCTTGGCGCTAGTGCGATTTGGCACCGCTACGTGCAGAGAGCGGGTGGCCGGGAGTAATCCGCGGCGTAATCTCGCGACGCAAACGCAATCCAGCTCCGCGATCGCACCGGCGCAAGCTGAAATTAATCGGTAATGGTAGGCTGCTGGCCCATCTCGACGCGGCGGCGGTAAAGACTGCCAAAATCGATGGGATCGAGCAGTAGCGGCGGGAACCCGCCTTCGCGCGTAAGATCGGCCACAATCCGCCGGGCGAACGGGAAGAGAAGGGCGGGGCATTCGATGAAGAGCACCGGTTGGATCGCTTCCTGCGGAAGGTTCTTCAAGAGGAATGCGCCGGCGTAAACCAGCTCGATGTTATAAAGTACACCTTCGTCGCTGCGAGCCTCGCCTTCCAGGGATAGGGCGGCTTCATAGGCGTTTTCTTGCAGCCTGCGAACTTGTACGTTGAAGTTCAGCTGCAGGTTCGGGTTTTTTCCCGGCCCACGAAAGAAGCGCTCCGTATCGGGCGACTCGAAAGAAAGGTCCTTAATATATTGACCAAGCACATTGACCTGCGGATGAAGAGAGGTATCCCCCGGTTGAGGGATGTTGCCGCCATTCGTTCCATTGTTTTCGGCCATAGTCTCTAGCTCCGCTTTATTGTGATGAGGTTTCGCTTGCGCAAATGCGCGGGGCCGCGCGCGCGCAGTTTTACGATGCGAGCTACCATGGCGCACGCAGAACTGCAACGTCTTCGGAGGGTTCCGCGCTATCTAGCCCCAGGAATGGTGCTTTGGGTCTTTTTGCGAGCGGGTCCAGGATGCAAAAACAGAAACGGCGCCTGGGGGGCGCCGCTCCGACGGCCAGATGGGGCTGGCTATTTCAAAGGCTCCTGGACCGTAAAGGGAAAGTAGTTAAGTCCGACACGGAGGGTATGGTATGCATCGTCGCGAAGCGTGCCGCCCGAAGCCGCGTAGGATCCAGCCACGGGATCTACAGGGTCGTTCTTTCCAAGATCGATGAATTGATACTCGGCCTTGAACGACACCCAGCGGTTATACCTGTATTCCACGCCTCCGCCGATAACATATCCGGTGGCGGCGGGCTCGGTTAGGAAATCGCCGAGACCCGTGATCGCTTCATTGTGCAAGTTGCCGTAAGCGAGACCGCCGGTGAAATAGAGAAGTGTGCGATCTATCGCATAGCCGGCGCGGCCGCGGACGGTCCCGAACTCTTGCAGCCGCGATCTGAAGACGTCGCCGGCACCGTCGCTTCCTTGTGCATAGGCTGCGGAAACTTGAATGTCGGCCTCAACACCAAGAACGAGAGGAGCGATCCCGAATAGACCCTGCCGATTATAGCCAAGCTGGCCGCCTCCGAACGCGCCAGATGGCGACAGTCCGCCAAATGGACCGCAGTTTGAATTGTTACAGGCGAGTTGATCGCTCTCGGCGTCCCAGGCTCCGCCAACGTTGACGCCGGCGTAGAAACCCGTCCAATTTACCGCTAGATAAGGAACGTCCTTATAGCCGCCACCATACATATCAGCTGCATTTGCTGAAATCGCCAACGCGCTTGTTAACGCCATGCCAAGAAGGCCGGCATAAATTTTCTTCATTGGTGGTTTCCCCCCGTCCGACGATAGCAGATTCACCCCGGCGCATCCTAGCAGCTTATCCACGCAGTGCAATGCAAGCTCTGCTCGGCTGCCGCCGGCTGAAAATCGCTGACAGCATCGCATCGGATACTTAAAAATACTAGATATATCAATGTGTTAGCACTTATTTGGGCGAGCTGGGCCGTTTGTGTCGTTTTTGTCACAAGCAAAGTAAAATTGCGGTTCGTTTGCAAGAGCAGCCTTACACTTCCGTGCAGGCTGCCTCCTGATTCGTTGGTGTCATCATTCCGCCGGCACTGGGAGTTGTTGCAGCCTGCCGCGAGTCAGCGCCCAAGTAGCTAGCGCGCTGACGAAAATAACTGTGCCGATCGCGCCAGATACGAAAAGCACAGCCTGAAAGCCTCCATGGCGGTGCAGCGCGCCGATAATTGGAACGGCAAGGCCGCCCACGGTGAAGGCGAGGAAAAAGCGCAAGGAATAGACGCGGTTTCGATATTCGTCCGGCACGTAACGTCCGACCATGGCGTCGTTGATGACAACTTGGCCGTAGATGGCCGCCGTCACCAGAATGAGACCGATGGCCAGGGGCAAGCCGGCCGTGCCGGCCGCAAGCAGCAGCCCGGCAGGCTGCAACATCGAAAGCCAGATAAAAAGCGTCGTGAGTTCGAAGCGGTCGATAAGGCGGCCGACCAGGATCTGCGTAAGAGCGCCGCAAACGAAAATCCCGGTGGTTATCCAGCCGGTCGCGGCAAGCGGAAGCGCTAGGCCGAGCCGTTCGTCGACGACCTTCGGCATTGCGACGGTCACGATGTTGAAGGTAAGGCCTCCGGCAAGAATCGCTGTCATGAACACCGCGAGAAGCGCAACAAGATGGCCGCGGCTTGCATGAAGCATATGGCTGACCGTTTGCTTCTTGCGGCCACCGCTTCCGTCTCCGACCAGCAAAACGAAGGCAATGCCCGAAGCGATCAGGACAGCACCGGGCACAAAAAACGCCGCGCGCCAGCCGAACGCCACCGCAAGCGCTGCGGTTATTCCCGGCGCCAGTGCCGCGCCCAGATTGCCCCACACGCCGTTGATGCCCAGCGCGCGCCCAAGCTGCGAGGTATTGGCCACGATGATCGCGCTGCCAATGGGATGGTAGATGGCGCTGAACATGCCGAGCACACACAGCGAGATGGCCAGCATCGGCACACTCGCCGAAGCTGCGACGAGAAAACAGGCGGCGCCATAGCCGAAAAAGTACCAGCTCAGCAAAGCCCGGCGCCCAAAGCGGTCCGCCAGCCAGCCAACGGGTAGCGCGAATAAGCCGAAAGCCACGAATGCGCCGGTCGAAAGCGAAATAAGGCCGCTATAATCCCGGTGAAGATCGGCCGCGATGGCTAAGACCGCGGTCGGAAAGATCAAGAGCACAAAGTGATCGAGCGCGTGCGCCCAATTCACGAACAGAATCGTCCGGTTCGCTTCCTTAGCCCCCGTTGTCATGATCGCAGTTTTCCGCTTCTTGCCGTTTCCGCTTCCAGACATTAATCTGGCCTGAGAAAGCGTTGGGGCCGAAAAATGGTGAGAGCGGGCCAAAACCGAAGCACGAACCCGTGCGATTACCAGGATGTAGACCGCGCGGTGGCCGCGATGGCGAAGGAGTTCGCCAGCGGGACGGGCACGCTGGCGCATTCCCACCGGCGAGGCCAGCTGCTTCACGCTGTGAAAGGGATCATGGTGGCCATGACAGCCGAGGGCGCCTGGATCGTCCCGCCCCGTCATGCGCTCTGGATCCCGCCGCGAACGGTACATTCGGTCGAGATGCGGGCAACAGTAGCCATGCGAACGGTTTACATTCGCGACGTCGAGGCACGCGAAATTCCCGCGAGCTGCAAAGTTATAGCCGTCTCGCTTCTCTTGCGGGAAGCAATCTTGGCGTTGATGGAGGAGCCGGTGCTCTACGCCGAGGATGGCAGGGGCGGCGCGCTGGCCAAGCTTGTCATCGATGAGATCGCTCGCGCTGCGGCGGCCGAGTTCGAACTGCCGCTTCCTACCAGCAAGAGGCTGGGGGCGATTTGCGAAGCTTTGATCGAAGACCCGTCGCTCGTGCTCGATATCGACGGCTGGGCGGACAGAGCCGGTGTTTCGCGCCGGACGTTTACACGGAAGTTCCGGGCGGAGACGGGCTTGTCGTTTGGGATCTGGCGCCGCCGGCTGAGGGCATTAAGCGCAGCGGCCCATCTAAGCGAGGGCGCCAGTCCGGCGGCTGCCGCGTGGAAGGCCGGTTATCGAAGCGCGAGCGCGCTCATGTCCATGATGCGCCGGCCATAAGCAAAACTTTCCGCGGCTCCCGCAGCCCAAGGGATTAGGCTGTTTACAATACTATAGCCATCGGGTCGAAGGCGCTTAGCGCATCTCTATTCAGCACGCATTTTCCCTTGCGCCGACTCGCCGATGACCGCCGCAAACCGCTCGCTAACGCTGAGCTACACTCGAACATGACCCGGTCCAAGCCCTTGCAGTTAGGCGATTAAACAATGACATTACCTTGTGCGCAGACGATTGCTTCAGCTACCGCCAAAACGTACGTTGTGTTACCTAAGCGGCGGCAGTGGTCCAGGCTGACGCAAGCGCTCCAGGAGTCTGAAAGTCCTTTCTCCTGCTTTTGATCGCAAATTTGCCTTGATCGGAAGGCGCCGGTCTATGATTATGGCGGCAGGTAACGGGTGCCCGAGGGGCTATCGCATGAGTGAATACACTCTGGCACAGTTGACTGCGGCCATATCCGCGCGCCGCAGCGCCACCGCTACTGCATCCTACACAAAATCGCTGCTGGATAAGGGCGTTGCAACCTGCGCGAAAAAGCTTGCCGAGGAAGCAGCCGAAACCGTCATTGCCGCGGTAAGCGAAAGCGACGAAAGGCTGCGCAGCGAGGCCGCCGATCTTATCTATCACCTTCTCGTGCTGCTTGAAGCGCGCAACGTTCCCTTGGAGTCAGTGTTGAGCGAGCTGGATCGAAGAACGTCGCAGTCAGGACACGCCGAGAAGGCTTCGCGGCCTGAAAGCGGGAGAGCATCATGAGCATGCAAGGTCAAGTGCTCGATTTCGATCCGCGTCCAGCGAAAGAGCTAACCCCCTTCCGCACGTTCAGCCGCCGCGAATGGTCCGAGCTACGCAACGGCGTTCAGCTGGCCTTGTCCGACGAAGATTTGGCGCGGCTGTCAGGTCTTATCGAGCGCATCAGCCAGGACGAGGTGACAGACATCTATCTGCCGATCTCGAAGCTGGTGAATTATTATGTCCGCGCGGCGCAGCTTTTGCATTCCGCCACGACGAAGTTCTTTAACAAAGGCGGAGAGAAGGTGCCGTTCATCGTCGGCATCGCAGGTAGCGTCGCCGTGGGCAAGAGCACCTCGGCTCGCGTGCTCCGGGAGCTTCTCGCGCGCTGGCCTGCCCATCAGCGGGTGGACTTGGTGCCGACCGATGGCTTCTTGCTGCCTAACGCCGAGCTCGAGCGGCGGGGCCTCATGCACCGGAAGGGCTTTCCCGAAAGCTTCGACAAGGCGCGGCTCCTGCGTTTCGTGGCCGATGTCAAGGCGGGCCGCGCCAATGTCGAGGCGCCGGTTTATTCCCACTTCTCCTATGACATTGTTCCTGATGAGAAGATCGTGGTCGACCGGCCTGACATTCTTATCGTCGAGGGACTGAATGTATTGCAACCGGCCAAGCTGCCAAAACACGGCGAAGCGGTTCCGTTCGTTTCGGACTTCTTCGATTTCTCGATCTACATCGATGCCGATCCGGCGCTGATCGAGCAATGGTACGTGACGCGTTTTCACCGGCTCTGCCAAACGGCGTTCCGCCACGAGAACTCCTATTTCTACCGCTACTCGAAATTGACGCGGGAGCAGGCAGTCGAGCAGGCTCTCAAACTTTGGCGGACGATCAACCTCGTCAATTTGAAGAGGAACATCTTGCCCACCCGCCAGCGCGCAAATCTGATATTGCGAAAAGGCGATGCGCACAGCGTCGAAACTGTTTCTTTGCGGAAGCTTTGATTATAAGCTGCGAGCCCTTCAACATTTCGCCCGCCGGCAAACCTCATGCAAAACTCGATCACGCCATCCAAACTCACAGCAGAGACTGGCCTGAAGCGCCACGGCGAAAAGCGCACCGATGCCAATTTCATCGCCGCCGCCCGCGCGAACCCGAACGCGAAAGTGCTCGCGCTGTTCGATCTCAGAGTTCCGATCGTCCCTTCGGACGACAGGGGCACGGCGCGGCTGCGCTGGCTCTCCTTTCATGAAGTGCAGGCCATCGCGAAGCCAGGCGAGTTTGTGTATCTGGGAGAGGCGCAAACCGGAGCGCCGGTTTTTACCTGCAATTTCCAGCCGTTGCAGACGATATACGCCGCAACCGCGCTTGAAGGGATGAAGCCGCTTGTGGACCTGCGTTCGCTGGCGATGCAGGGCGTTCTCAGCGAAGCTGAGCTGCTGATCGCGTCGCGGGCCCGCGCGATCATGGCCTGGCACGCGGTCAACCGGTGTTGCACGCGATGCGGAGGCCAAGTCCGCTCTCATGACGGCGGGTGGCGCCGCCATTGCGGGGCGTGCAGCCTCGACGCCTATCCGCGCATGGACCCGGCCGTGATCATGCTCGTGACGCACGGCGATCGCTGCCTTTTGGGACACGAGCACCGCTTTCCCGGGAAGCTCTATTCCACGCTGGCGGGCTATATCGAGCCCGGTGACGACATCGAGCACGCGGTCCGGCGCGAGATCAAGGAGGAGACTGGCATCGATGTAGGCCAAGTGCGCTACATTGCCAGCCAGCCCTGGCCGTTCCCGCATTCGCTGATGATGGGCTGCTGGGGTGAGGCCCTCAGCGAGGAGCTTTCGCTGGATAAAACCGAGCTTGCGGATGCGCGCTGGGTCACCCGCGAGGAGGCGGCGAGCATGCTCGAAAACCGGCATCCGGAGGGTCTTGAAGTGCCGCCGCCAATCTCGATTGCGCACTCGCTGATCAAGGGTTTCGTAGACGGTACGCTGGGCGGTTAGGCGCTGGACCGATATCATCGAAAAAGTCCCCGGCTAAAAGGGTTTCCGGCTTCGAATTCGTCGCGGGAATGAGGTAGCGCTTCCAGGGGGGGCCGGAATACGAAAACGGCCGAGCGGCTTAAGCGAAGTTCGGAGCCTGCCGCGCCGGTGGACGGCCGATAACGGAACGAGGGGCTACGTGCCGGGATGGATTGGATGGGAGGGGGAAGCACAAGCCTTAGCGCGGCCGTGTGATCTCGCCTACCCCGACGCTTCTGCGATGCGCCAGCCTTCTTCGGCGAGCGCGATCGCGGCCTGCCCTGCAAGGCTCGCGCGCTTATCCGCGGCGTTGCCTTGCAGCGAACGCGCGTAAACCCCTTGCGCGATCGACGCATAGCGGAAGAACGACAGCGCAATGAAAAAGGTAAGATCGGTCACTCCGTCGCGGCCCGCGCGTTTGCAGTAGGTGGCGACAAGCTCATCCTCGGTTGGGATGCCAAGCGCCGGGAGGTCGAGGCCACGAAGCCCGCTTAGGAGCGTCATGCTGGCGGGGATACGATAGGACATGCAAACATAGCCGAGATCGGCGAGTGGGTGCCCCAAGGTCGACAGCTCCCAATCGAGCACCGCGATGATATGCGGCTCGTTCACCTCGAACATGATGTTGCCGATGCGGTAATCGCCATGCGCGATCGCTGCCTCGTCATGGGCGGGCACGCTCGCCTTCAGCCAAGCGATCAACTTGTCCATGGCCTCGATGCTGGCGGTTTTCGCGGCCTCGTATTGCTCGGACCAGCGTTTGAGCTGCCGCGCCGCATAGCCTTCGGTGCGTCCATAATCGCCAAGCCCTATGGCGCGGAAATCCACCTCGTGCAAGGCGGCCAGCGTTTCGGCGAACGCCGTGTAAGCCGCCTTTCGTTGCATATGATTGAGCTCGGGCAGTTCCGGTTTAGCAAAAATGCGTCCGGGGATGTAGTCCATCAGATAGAAGGGCGTGCCGATAATCGAGGCGTCCTCGCAATAAAGCCGCATCGGCACCACGGGAACTGGGGAGCCCTTCAGCGCGGATTGCACGCGGTATTCGCGGTCGATCGCATGCGCGCTCGGCAGGAGTTTCCCCGGCGGCTGCTTGCGCAGCACATATTTGCGGGCGTGCGTGCTGAGCAGAAATGTTGGGTTCGACTGGCCGCCCTGAAATTGCTGTACCGCGGGCTGCGCGCCAAAATCTTCCAGGCGGTCTCGCAAATAGTGCCAGAGCTTCTTTTCGTTGAAGCGATGATGAGGAGCGACGTCAATAAGTTCAACCACGGTGCTTTACCCAATCGGTGAGAAGATCGATGTGCCGCCGTCCACGAGAAGGAGCTGGCCGGTGATGTAGCGTGCGGCATCGGAAGCAAGGAATACCGCGACGCCCGCAATGTCCTCGGGCTCGCCAAGCCGCTTAAGGCAGGTCATGCTCGCGATGGCGGCCGCGGCCCTCGGATTTTCATAGAGCGCTTTGGCGAAATCGGTTTTCACCACGCCGGGGGCAATCGAATTCACCCGGATTCCGCGCGCGCCCCACTCAACCGCGAGGTTGCGGGCGAGCTGCGCCTCGGCCGCCTTCGAGATGGCATAGATGCCGAGATTGGCCGCGCCAAAGACCGATACGATGGACGAGAGCAAAATCACCGAGCCGCCGCCGCGCTCCGCCATGCCGGGCAGGACCATCTGGCAAAGCCAATGGGTCGCGGTGAGGTTCGAGGTTAGGACCTTGTTCCAAATCTCGTCGGAGACCTGAGCGGATGGGCCGTAAGACGGATTGATCGCCGCATTCGGGATTAAGATGTCGATGCGGCCATATTCGCGTATTGCATGGGCAACGAGCGCTTCGAGGTCGGATTTAACTCCTACGTTGCAGGCAAACGCGGTCGCTTTGCCGCCTGCCGCCTCGATTTCGGAGACGACGGCCTCGCAGGCCTGGATTTTGCGCGAGGAGACTATAACGCTCGCGCCCATCTTCGCGCATTCGAGCGCGATGGCGCGTCCGATTCCCTTGGACGAGCCGGTAATAACCGCGACGCGGCCCGTGAGATCGAATAGATTCATCACTCCACCTCGAATAAGCCGGCCTCGCCCATGCACGGTCACAATGACATGTTTTGCGCCGCAGCGCTTCCCCACAATGAGACTATGGCCGGCAAGGCGCGCACAGCTAATACCGCAGGGTGGCCGGCCGGAGTGCGCGCCGCGGCTTCTTTCATGGCTTCCTCCCGGAATTCACCTTCCGGTTCGCTGCTCTATCTTATGATAGATAGAATGTCATACGGCGCCGCTAGTCAACCGCCGGCCGGTCTTCGATCGGCTGTCACCCGCAGATTTTCGCACATCGGCGCCTGGACTTGCCCAGGGGAAGGATCGCGTAACTATAAAAAACCCCGCCAAAGCGGCGGGGCTCGAAGCGCGTTGAAACCGCAAGTGCGGCCTATCTGCTTTCCAGTCTAGCAGTGCTGATCCGCGACGCAACGGAGGAATTCTCTCTCATGGTCGCCGTGACGTTCGCGGCACTCGCGGCGCACGCGCTCGCAGCGCTCCCGGTGCTCACGCTCCTCGCGCTCATCGACCTTCGTGACGTTGCTTTGCACGGTTGTCTTAACCGCAGGAGCTTCCACAGCCGAGACTGGCAAGCTGGTCAATCCGAATGCTGCGATGGCAAGTGTGAGACCGAAGCCAGCTGACATAATAATCGTGCGCATATAAAACCTTTCTCTCATGAGTACCCCAGATGAGGATACGCTGAGATTCGATTTAGCAGAAACTGTGGCAGCTCGAGCGCTTCATTTTGGCCACTTCCACTTGCGCGCCGTTACGAGCGAGACGAGAAGCGGTGCCGGCTTCCAGCGCTCGCCGAAGCGGGTGTGGCACACGTCGATGTCCGCGAGCACGTCGGCGAGGCCGCGCAGCTCTGCATATTTCATTGGGCCGCCCCGCCAAGCCGGGAAGCCGTATCCATAAATATAAATGATATCGAGGTCGCTAGGGCGGTACACGATACCTTCCTGAAGAATGTTCGCGCCCTCGTTTACCAGCGCGCAGATCGTCCGCTTCACGATCTCTTGATCTGGCACCGGCGCGATCCTTGTGCCCAATTCCTCGCGATAGGTATCGATGATAGCATCCGCCTGCCGGTCGTCGTGAAGCGGCGCGTGGCTGCCAGGCTCGTACCGGTAGAAGCCAGCCAAAGTTTTCTGCCCATAACGGCCGGCCTCGTAGAACCGGTCCAAGAGCGGCGAGCCATAGCGCATGCCCTCTTTCACGCGCCGCTGCCGGATATGCCAATTCACGTCGATGCCCGCGAGATCGAGCACTGCGAAAGGCCCCATGGCCATGCCCCAGCGGGTAAGCGCGGTATCCACATCCGCGGGGGATGCGCCTTCCTCGACGAGGAGGAGAGCCTCGGTGATGTATCTCTCCAGCATGCGATTGCCGGCGAAACCGTCGCAATTGCCTACGACGGCGCCGATCTTTCCGATTTTGCGCGACGCAGTCATGGCGGTAGCGATCGCATCCATGGCGGTTTCCTTGCCGCGGACGATTTCGACAAGGTGCATGACATTGGCGGGGGAGAAAAAGTGCATGCCGAGCACGTCAGACGGCCGCGAGGTGAAGCCCGCGATCTTGTCGATGTCGAGCGTCGAGGTATTGGTGGCGAGCACCGCGCCCTTCTTGCAAACGCGGTCCAGCTCGCGGAACACCTGCTCCTTCACGCCCATATCCTCGAAAACCGCCTCGATGATAAGGTCCGCATCGGAGAGTGCGTTGTAATCGGCCGAACTCGAAATCGCACCCATGCGCTTGGCCATGCCCGCTTGATCGAGGCGCCCGCGCTGCACCATGCTTTCGTAATTTTTTGCCACCACGCCGAGACCGCGGCTAAGCGCGGCTTGATCGCGGTCGAGGATTACGACGGGAATGCCGGCATTGACAAAGGACATGGCAATGCCGCCGCCCATCGTACCTGCGCCCACAATGCCTACGCTATTGATTTCGCGCGGCTTTATATCGGGCGAAATGCCGGGAATCTTGGCCGTTGCACGCTCTGCGAAAAAGACATGGATCAGTGCTTGGCCCTGTGTGTCCAAGAGCGCTTCGCCGAACAGCTCGCGCTCGCGCTGCAGGCCTTCGTCGAATGGAAGAATAAACGCGTTTTCGACCGAGTCCACGCAGCGGAGCGGCGCATGCTGGTAGGGCTGGCGTTTTTTAATCTCGGCGCGCCTCTCATCGAAGATGGGCGAGCCCCGCTCCGCTTCGATTTTATCGGTCCGCTCACGCGTCTTGGGCAAAGGGCCGGTGCCGATTTTTGACTTTGCAAAAGCGATGGCGGCGGCAAGAGGATCGCCATCGGCGATTTCATCGATGATGCCGGCCTTCTTTGCCGCGGCCGCCGTTACTTGATCGCCGGTCGTGATCATGTCGAGCGCAACCTTGGCTCCGGCCAGCCGGGGCAAGCGCTGCGTGCCGCCGCCGCCAGGCAAAAGCCCAAGCTTCACCTCCGGCAGGCCCAGCCGTGCATCCGCCGCCGCCACGCGATAATGGCAAGCGAGCGCAAGCTCGACGCCGCCGCCAAGGGGCATGCCGTGCAGTGAGGCTACCACCGGCTTTTCCATGTCCTCGATCGCCGCGCAGATACCGTTGATGTCGGCGCCTTGGAATGTCGCCCCGAATTCTTTGATATCGGCCCCGGCGGTGAAGCTGCGGCCGGCTCCCGTGAGTACCACCGCATTTGCCGCGCTATCGGCCGATGCTTGACCAACCGCCAGCATCAGCCCGTCGCGGACGGCCCGCGACAACACATTCAGCGGAGGATTGTCGACCGTAATAATGCCAATGCCGTCCTTGTTCTCGTATTTGACGAGGCTCGCGGGCATGTATCCTCCCGATGCACGGGTTATGGGGGTCTTCTTCTTAAGAACAATACGGTGTGCCAGCGGCAACCGTCAATGGCTCGCGTCTGCCGCAAGGCGCAGAGGGATGCGGTTATACGTCTGCCCCGTCCCCGCGCGGCGGGCGATGAGGGCGCAATGCGCATATAACTTCGGGGTGACGATGAAATTACTTGAATGAGGTGCGGGAGCGGCGTAGACCGCGTTGGGAAACGCGACGAGGGGACTTACCGTGCGAAACTTAAGATGGGGCGTTCTTGGCGGCGCAGTGACGGCTGCCTTGCTGGCGGGCGGCGTGCAGGCCGAAGACTATTGCGACACTGTCTCGATTATGGAGAAAACGCTGGGCGGCCGCGATGCAATCGAGAAGAAGGTGAGAGAAAAATGCAGGCCTGGCGATATTATATTTGTCGATTCAGGGCTTTTGATTCCACGGCTGTGCGATTTACACCAGACAATCGTTCGTTGCGGCAGTTATTGTCCAGGTGGAGATCAGGCAAACTTCTGCTTTCTCGCGCCACAACGTAAGGTATACTGATATGGGCTGCGTAGTAACCTTTATTGTCATTCCCGCGCAGGCGGGAATCCAGTAACCCGGACGACAAACTTCTCGGCACCGGCCTGCGATTACCGGGTCCCCGTCTTCGTGCGGGGCCGGCGCGCTGCGAACCGGTCAGCGCTTTCGGCGGCTGGTACCGAGCGACGTCGATTTAGCGGTACTTTAGCGTCCCGGTTACTGGATTCCCGGCGTTGGCAGCAATCTCTGGTGTTATCGTCCGGCTTGATCCACGGATCAAGTCCGGGGACATGCCGGGCCATCCTGGATAAGCCAATGCACTCAATGTGTTAGTGGGTGGCCGGGTCAAGCCCCGGCCAGGACAGCGGTTGTCCCTCGCCGTCAATGTGAGGGGCAACGCCCTGCGGCAATCCATAAGCTGCAAAAGTGAGCGTAGACTGCAGGTGCACTCGCCGCCGCGGCGACGGTTCTGGAATCGCCGCCGGATGTAACCGGCGGGACCCGGTATCATTTCCTTTCTCGCGTTTACCGCTCGAGGCCCATCTGAATATAGCCCGAAGGGCAGACATCCTTGCAGATGTGGCAGCCGACACATTTTCCGTAATCGGTATCGACGTAACGGCCCATCGTGGCATCGCTCTTCTTGACCCGGTAGACCGCGAGCTGCGGGCAATAAATCAGGCAGTTATTGCATTCGAAGCACATGCCGCAGCTCATGCAGCGATCGGCTTCGGCTTGCGCCTCCTTTTCACTCAAAGGCTGGAGGCGAGACTCGAAATTTCCCAGGACGTTGCTGGCATCGATCTTTTTCTCGGAACGGAGGGTGCGGGCCGTATAGTCGAAATGGCCCAAAAATAGTTCGTCGGCAGGAACGATCTGGGATCGCGCGCGATCCTCGTAATTGTGCACCGCATACGCAGCGTGATCGGTGCCCGTGCTTTGAACGTGGTTGTACTCTGAGGGTTCGTGCCCTGTTTCCTTCAGCTTCGCGAGCAGATTGAAATGATGCACGTTCACCTTGGGTAGATTTGGCTGGTCTTCCCCCTTGAGATAATGATCGATGCTCTCCGCCGCGATCCAGGCGTGGCCGATTGCCGTCGTCAGCAGATGCGGACGGATCACGTCGCCGCCAACGAACACGCCGGGGCGCTTCGGCGAGCGTTGGTAGGCGTCGGCAGCGGCAGCCCCCTTGCCATTGTCGATGAACTCCAGACCGGTGAAGTCGGGGGCCTGGCCAATGGCGGAAACGATCAGCTCGCATTCGATATCGCGTTCGGTGCCTGGCTTGAGCACCATCTTGCCAGTGGACCAATCCACCTCGGCAACACGAAGCGCTTTGGCGTGGCCAGGCGCACCGAGAACCACGGCAACAGGCAGCAGCGAGGGCATGATCTTAACGCCTTCCTGGGTGACGTGCTCGATTTCCTCCTTCGTTGCCGGCATTTTTTCGATCGGACGCCGATATACGATGGTTACGTCCGCGCCCTGCCGCTTGGCACTCAGGGCCACATCGTGGGTGGTCTGACCGAGCACCACCATTTCCGGCCGGTCCTTTTCGTGGATTTGCGTCACGTGCCCCAGCCTGCGGGCGACAGCTGCCACATCCATGGCGGTGTCGCCGCCGCCGATCACGAGCACTCGTCCGGCGCCGACGTGAAGGCGACCCTCGTTGAAAGCTTCCAGGAACGAGATGCCGCTAATGCAGTTGTGGGCTTCGCTGGCACCCGGCACGGTGAGCGGCGTTCCAGCCTGCGCGCCAAGCCCGAGGAACACGGCGTCATAGTGACGCTGTAGTTCTTCTATCGTTATGTCGACGCCGATCTTGACGCCGGTGCGCACTTCAACCCCCATATCGAGGATGCGCTTGATTTCGCCGTCGAGCACATCGCGCGGCGTGCGATAGCCGGGGATGCCGTAGCGCAACATGCCGCCAAGTTCGGCGCGCGCTTCGAATATCGTGCACGCATGGCCTTTGCGGCGCAAATTATAGGCGCACGCGAGACTGGCGACACCGCTGCCTACAAGGGCTACGCGCTTGCCGGTCGGCGCGCCGGGCGCAGGCAGTTTTAGCCCGTGCTCAAGGGCGTAGTCGCCGATGAAGTGCTCGATAGAATTGATGCCGATGTGGTCTTCCACCTCGTTGCGGTTGCAGCCATCTTCGCACGGTGCGGGGCAGACGCGACCCATGATCGCGGGGAAGGGGTTGGACTCGACAGCGCGGTAGAAAGCATATTCCTGCCAAGACATGCCAACCGGCGGCTTCTCCACTCCGCGCACGATATCCAGCCAGCCGCGGACATCGTGGCCAGAGGGACAGGACGCTTGGCACGGCGGAGTCCGGTGCACATAGGTCGGGCATTTATAGGATTTGTCGGCGACGAAGATCTGTTCGCGCAAACTCATAGGCTTGTTATTGCCTTCCTTGTAGCGGCGGAATGTCAAAGATGTCTGAGCCATGCCCATGTCCTCCCGGTTAATTCTGACGTCACCATCGCGTGCGGTAGCGTCAAGTTTTTTATTGGCCCTCGCAAAATCTCTTTCTCGAGATCTGGCATAGAGATAACAGACGCTCATTCTGGCATTTTAAAAAGCCGCGAGCATGTGCGCCGGAACCTCCAAGTGTGCCATAGAACTATATTTTGCGCGGTCAGGCAATTCGATCGGCGCATGCTAGGGCGGCGAGCAGGGCGGACTCATCCGGCAAGCGCCGCGCCCACCCCCCAAGGTAGCCGCAGAAATTCACATATTGCAATACTATAACTGCATCGACTGTCCACCCGCGCTGCGACAATTTGTATCGCAACGGATAATTTTGGATTTTGCGGGTTGCCGGAGCCTTTCCCTCTTAGCCCGGTCCGCGCATCCGCGTTCAGCGGCGAGCTCTTTGCGGCATGATGACACACAAAATGACCTCGACGGCGAAGCCTAGCCTGAAAGGCTGCTGACGAACCGTCCGTATGCGGCCAGCCGGTTTTGCGCAATATCCGCCGCGGCTCGATCGTGGCCATGCTTGGCGCCTATCCGCTTTTGACGGACTCGAAAGCGGGCTCTAACTTTTTGTTTTATCGTGCATGTTGATCGGAAAACGCTTCACGCATTTGCGGACGCGCTCTAGCGCCAAAGGCGTGGCGGCGGTGGCGGCGTAGAATGCTCCGCTTTATCCTCTTTGCCGCGCGATCGTGCGCACCGACCTTCAAATCGCGCGGGCGGCGGACGCCATGTAGGCCCGGTTAACGGCAGAATAAGAAATCGTAAATAGCGATTATCGATGGCTGCGGCTACACTCCAGCCCGTGCACAAAAAGCGCCGGTCAAAGCCGCGCAAAACACAAAGCACGGAAACGCTAGACAGACACGCCACGCAGAACATAAAGCACGTAATCGCTGTTGAGCGATTTCTCATTCCGCAAGTTATTATGGTCTCGAACGAAACATGAAGCTGAGCTACTACCCCGGCTGCACGATGAAGAACCACGCGGCGAATTTCGAAGAGTCGCTGCTCTTTTCGATGAGGCATCTCGGGGTGGATGTGGAGGAGATCAGCCGCTGGAATTGCTGCGGCACCGTCGCCTCGCTCTCGCAGGACAATGCGATGCGCCAGCTCGCCCCCATCCGCAACCTGATCCGCGTCAAGGAGGCCAACGCCTCCCGAGTCATGACCGCGTGCTCGATGTGTTTCAATGTGTTGAAGCGCGCTAACGATCGCGTCAAAGCCGATCCGGTGCTGCTTAAGCGCATGAACACCTTCATGAGCGACGAGGCGGTTCCCTACGAGGGCGACGTCGAAGTCGTTCATACGCTGGAGATACTGCGCGAACTTAAATCCAACCCCAGCGCGATTTCCGCCAAGGTGGTCAAGCCGCTGAAGGGCTTGCGCGTCGCTTCATATTACGGCTGCATGCTGGTGCGGCCGCGCTCCGTCGCATTCGACAATGTCGAAGCGCCCGTTCTTCTCGACGAATTGGTCACCGCGCTCGGCGGCGAGGCGGTCGATTTTTCGCACAAGACCGAATGCTGCGGCGCCTACCAGACGGTGGACAAGCCCGAGATCGTTGCCGGGCGCACCTACCGGATTCTGACCGATGCGCGCGAGCAAGGCGCCGAAGCGGTTGCAGTCAGTTGCCCGCTTTGCGCCTACAACCTCGATCATCGCCAGCAAGTCACGCACCGCATGTTTCCTGACTTCGAGGGTCTCCCCGTCGTCTACTTCACGCAGCTCATGGCCATTGCCTTCGGTTGCAGCGAGTCCGTGCTGAAGCTGGACCTGCATCACATCTCTCCGCGCCCGTTACTGGCCGGGAAAGGGCTACTGTGAGGGACCATCGATGACTTTCGGCAATCTCAAGAAGGCCTATGGCAAGGTCACGATCAACAGGAACTGGTGCAAGGGCTGCGGCTTTTGCGTGCAATATTGCCCCACGGACGCGCTTGAAATGTCCAAGGGCTACAACGCCAAAGGCTACCATCCGCCACAAGTAAAGACGGCGGACGACTGCCGGGATTGCAAATTCTGCGAGATGGTTTGCCCGGAATTCGCAATTTTTGTGACATCCGATAAAAGATGAGGTGCAGACAAGTGCCGCATAGTCCAAATATAGTTACAGCAGATCCGAAGGGGGTTCTTACCGGTCCCCATTTCATGGACGGGGATCACGCCCTGGCGGAAGGGGCGCTTGCCGCCGGATGCCGGTTTTTCGCCGGCTATCCGATTACGCCCTCGACCGAGACCGCCGAGCGTTTCGCCGAGCGCTGTCCGGAAGTCGGCGGCCTGTTTATTCAGATGGAGGACGAGATCGCCTCCATCACCGCCAATATCGGTGCCGTTTGGGGCGGGCAGAAAGTGATGACCGTTACCTCCGGTCCCGGTTTCTCGCTGATGATGGAGACCATCGGCCTGGCGTGCATGATGGAAACGCCGATGGTGGTCGCCGACGTGCAGCGCGGCGGTCCGTCCACGGGTCTGCCGACCCTCACCGCGCAGCAGGACATGATGCAGGTGCGCTGGGGTTCGCACGGCGATTACCGGATCATCGCGCTGGTGCCAGACTCGCCGCAGGAATGCTTCGATCTGGCCGTCGAGGCTTTCAATCTGTCCGAAACCTACCGTGTTCCCGTCTTCATCATGACCGACGAAACCGTCGGCCACATGCACGAAAAGGTCGTCATTCCGCCGGCAGCAGAGATCAAAGTGGTCGAACGCAACTGGTACAACGGGCCGAAGAAAGAATACCGGCCCTACGTCTATGACGGCGGCAAGAGCATCGCGCCGATGGCCAAGGCGGGCGATGGCTACCGTTTCCACAGCACCGGCCTTACCCACGACGAGCGCGGCTATCCGGCGCTGACGGCCGAGCAGAACAAGCTAGTCATTACCCACCTGATCGAGAAAATCGACTCCAACGCCGATAAGATCATCCGTACCGAGGACGACGGCCTCGAAGGTGCCGATGTCGTGGTGGTTTCTTACGGCATCACCTCGCGCATCGCCATCCGCGCCGTGCAGGTGGCTCGCGAGGCCGGTCTCAAGGTCGGCGCGCTGAGACTCATCACGGTCTGGCCTTTCTGCGAGGAAAAAATTCGCAATCTGGCCGGCAAGGTCAAAGCCATCGTCGTTCCCGAGCTCAACTACGGGCAGATCGTCCTTGAGGTGGAGCGCTGCGCGCGCGGCAAGTGCAAAATCATCAGCGTCAATTCCTGCGGCGGCGCTGTGCACGATCCCGAAGAAATTCTTGCAGCCATCAAAGAGGGCGCGAAATGAATGCACCTGAGTATGCGATAAGCGACGCCGATTTCCGCACGGAAAACCCGATGGCGGAATTTCTCCGCATGGAGCGGATGCCGCATATCTGGTGTCCGGGCTGCGGCATCGGCACCGTCGTGACCTCGTTCGCCGAGGCGATCAAGCACGGCGGCCACGACATGGACAAGATTGCTGTGGTCTCAGGGATAGGCTGCACCGGCCGCGTCGCCGGCTACGTCCGGTTCGACTCCTTCCACACCACGCATGGCCGCGCCATCCCCTTCGCCACCGGCTTGAAGCTCGCCAATCCCGAGCTCAAGGTGGT
Organism: Rhodomicrobium sp.; assembly: GCA_052145435.1. GTDB lineage: Bacteria > Pseudomonadota > Alphaproteobacteria > Rhizobiales > Rhodomicrobiaceae > Rhodomicrobium. The sequence continues at coordinate 20,995 of JBKQOR010000095.1, forward strand.
TGTCATCAGCGGCGACGGCGACCTGACCAGCATCGGCGGCAACCATCTCATCCATGCTGCCCGCCGCAATATGGATCTCACGGTCATCTGCGTGAATAACTTCACTTACGGAATGACCGGCGGCCAGGTGACGCCGACGACCCCGAACTCGGCAAACGCCTCGACAACACCCTACGGCAATTACGAAACGCCGTTCAGCCTGCCCTTCCTGGTGGATGCCGCCGGTGCCACCTTTGTCGCGCGCTGGACCTCGCTGCACGCCCGCAATATCACGCAGTCGATCGGGCAGGCGCTGAAGCACAAGGGCTTCTCGTTCATCGAGGTCATCGCTCCCTGCACCACACTGTACCAGCGCCGCAACCGCCTCGGCGACGGCCTGGAGGCCATGCAGTACTACCACGACGACGCCGGCATAGAACATGGCGCGGATACCCGCACGGTGGACATCGGCTATCAGGGCAAGATCGCAATGGGCAAGTTCGTCGACCGGCAGAAGGCGACCTATCTCGACGCCGTCAACGACCATTACGTCAACGTCATCGGCGATGACTATCAGCTCTACGGCAAGACGCCGATGGAGAAAAAGGCCGAGGAAGAAGCGCGAAAAAGCGCCAGCGGCGAGGGCGAAGATCCCAAGGCATGCGGCGGAGACGACGACTGATGTGGGAAATCAAATTTTCCGGCTTTGGCGGCCAGGGCATCGTCCGCTGCGCCTTGATTACCGGCAAGGCGGTCTCGCTCTACGACGACAAGTTCGCCACCATGACGCAGAGCTTTGGCCCAGAGGCCCGCGGCGGCGCCTGCCAATCGCAGCTCATCATCTCAGGCTCGCGCGTGCTCTATCCCTATTGCACAACGGCAGGAGTGCTGATCGCGCTGTCGCAGGAAGCCTACGACAAGTATGAGCCAGGCCTCGCCGATGGCGGCATCCTCATCGTCGAGGAGGATCTCGTCAAGCCGTCGGGCGATGCGTCGCGGGTCAAAATGTTCCCCATACCCGCAACGCGTTTCGCCGAAGAGCTCGGCAATCGCCTGTTCGCCAATCTCGTAGTGCTGGGCTTTTTCTCGGCCATCACTGGGGCGGCATCGGCGGGCGCTATGAAGAAGGCCCTGCCCGGCCTCGTGCCCGACCGCTTCCTCAAGGCCAATCTGAGTGCGTTTGACAAAGGCTATGAGCACGGACTTGCGTGCGCCGCCAAAATGAATGGAGCGGTCCAGTGACACGCCGTGCGGGGGTTTTCGTCTGCCATTGCGGGAACAACATCGCGGCGACCGTCGATGTGAAGCATGTGGCCGAAGAGTTGGGCAAGGACCAGGGCGTGGCCTTCTCCAAGGACTATGTCTATATGTGCTCCGATCCTGGGCAGCAGTCGGTCATCGATGCCATCAAGGAGCATAAGCTCGACAGCGTGGTCATCTCCTGCTGCTCGCCGAACCTGCACGAGAAAACGTTCCGCGATGCGTCGGCCTTGGGCGGCTTGAACCCGTTCCAGTTGGAGATCGCCAACATCCGCGAGCAATGCGCCTGGGTCCACAAGGACAAGGCCAAGGGCACCGAGAAGGCGATCAAGATTACGCGCTCGACGGTGCAGCGCGTGCGCCGGAACGAGGCGTTAACCCCTATCGGTGTTCCGGTGACGCGCAAGGTACTTGTTGTCGGCGGCGGCATCGCCGGCATTCAGAGCGCGCTCGATCTCGCCAATGCCGGTTTCGAGGTCGTGCTGGTGGAGAAGCTGCCGACCATCGGCGGCCACATGATTCAGTTGTCCGAGACCTTCCCGACGCTCGACTGCTCGCAGTGCATTCTGTCGCCGAAAATGGTGGAAGTGTCGAAGCACCCGAACATCACGCTGATGGTATCGAGCGAGGTCAAGTCGGTCTCGGGCTTCGTCGGCAACTTCAAGGTCAAGATTCATTCGAAGGCGCAGTATGTCGATCCCGAGAAGTGCAAGATCTGCGACGACTGCACTCCCGTTTGCCCGACCGTCGTTCCCAATGAATACGATGCCGGGCTGACCGGACGCCGCGCCATCCACATCCCGTTCGCCCAGGCCATCCCCGCCAGCTTCTACCTTGATGCAGACGCGTGTCTCGGCCTCAATCCGGTCGTATGCGGCAAGTGCATGGACGTTTGCGAGGCCGGCGCCATCGACTACGACGTCAAGCCGAAGACCACCGAAATCGAGGTGGGCGCCATCGTCCTCGCCACCGGCTTCGACCTTTACGGCCAGGATGAGATGGCCGAATTCGGGCGGGGCAAATACCCCGACGTGCTCGACGGTATCCAGTTCGAGCGGCTGTGCTCGGCATCCGGCCCCACGGGCGGCCACGTCTTGCGCCCGTCCGACCACAAAGAGCCGAAGAACATCGTTTTCATCCAGTGCTCAGGCTCCCGCGACCCCGAGCAGCACTGCGCCTATTGCTCGAAAATCTGCTGCATGTACACGGCCAAGCACGCCACGCTGTACAAACATCACGTTCCCGATGGCCAAGCCTACGTTTTCTACATCGACATCCGTTCCGGTGGTAAGGGCTACGAGGAATTCGTGCAGCGGGCCATGGAGCGTGACGGCGTGATCTACCTGCGCGGGCGCGTCTCCAAGGTTTACCAGTCGAAGGGCAAACTCAAGGTGCAGGGCGTCGATACGCTCGCGGGCAAGAACGTCGAGATCGACGCCGATATGGTGGTGCTGGCCCAGGCCATGGTGCCGTCCAAGGGCACGGCCGAAATCGCCAAGACGCTGAAGATCGGCCGCGACAAGGATGGCTTTCTCGCCGAGGCGCACCCCAAGCTGCGGCCGGTGGAAAGCGTCACCGGCGGCATTTTCCTGACCGGTGCCGCCCAGGGACCCAAGGACATCCCGGAAACGGTCTGCCAGGCGAGTGCTGCGGCGGCCAAGGTGATCCAGCTGCTTTCCAAGCCCCAGCTGGAGCATAGCCCCGCCGTGGCCAAGGTGCGCGAATCCCATTGCACCGGCTGCGAGATGTGCGTCGATGCCTGCCCATTCGAGGCCATCAGCCTGGTGCACGGCAAGGCTTACGTCAACGAGGTCCTGTGCGAAGGGTGCGGCACTTGCTCGGGAACCTGTGTACGCTCGGCTATCGACGTCAAGAACGTCACGCAATTGCAGATATTCGATATGATCAGCGCCTGCATGGGGGCATGAGTTCAGCGCGTGCAGGGGAGGATGAACAAGGTGCCGGAAGCGGTAGAAGCAAGAAACGATAAGAACGAAGTGCAGGAATTCGAGCCGAAGGTTGTCGCCTTCCTGTGCAAATGGTGCTCTTCGGCGGGAAGCGACCTCGCCGGGGTATCGCGGCTGCAATATCCGCCCAACGCGGTTCCCATTCAGGTGATGTGCTCGGGGTCGGTATCGCCGATGTATATCATGTCCGCGTTCAACAAGGGGGCAGACGGTGTGCTGGTTTCGGGATGCCACCCGGGCGACTGCCACTACCTGAAGGGAAACATGTTCGCACGCCGGCGGATCTACCTGGTGCAGAAACTGCTGAAATTCATAGGTCTTGAACCCGCCCGCTTCCGCATGTCCTGGGTATCGGCGGCCGAGGGCGCGAAATACGCCGAAGTCGTCACCGATTTCGTCAAGGACCTCAAGGCGCTCGGTCCTCAACGCAAGCTCAAGGCAAAAGTTTGATGGTGGCCATCGAAGACATTAGGGCGCGCGCCAAGGAGCTGCTTGAGAGCGGTAAAGTCCGCGCTGTGCTGGGCTATTGCCGCGGCACGGCCAGTGTCCTGGCCGAGCCGGCATTCGTGACCGCGCCGGAGGATACCGCGGCGCTGGTCGTAGATGCCACCTGCGTGGAGAACCTTGCGCTCTACCTCGTCAACGAGAAGAAGCGCCAAAAGGCGCAACGCTCCGCGGACAAACGGCCGCTTGCCATTATTGCCAAGGGTTGCGATGGCCGCGCCATTACCGTGCTGCTGCAAGAAAACTACATCGCGCGCGATGAAGTCGTTATCCTCGGCGTCTCCTGCGAGAAGGGCGGCATGATCGACGCGCGCAAGTTGAATGGCGCGCTGCGCGGCAAGGTGGCGACGGCTGCGGTCTTCAACGGCGATAGCGGCGTTACCGTCACCGCCTTTAACGGTGGTGAAACCATGGTGCCGGCCGCCGATGTGCTGGCCGCCCGCTGCCTCGAATGCACCAAGGCCTATCCAACAGTCAGCGATTACTTTTTCGGCGAAAAGATCGACGAACGCGCCTACAGCCCGCGCTTCACCGCGGTCTCCGCCATTGCAGAGAAGAGCGATGAGGAGCGTTCGGCGTTCTGGGCGGGCCATTTCGAGCGCTGCATCCGCTGCTATGCGTGCCGCGCGGTTTGCCCGATGTGCTACTGCGACGAGTGCGTGGTGGATAGCTGCAGTTTCGTCGTCAACCCAAACACCAGCGCCGACGAAAAAGCCAACCGCATCCGATGGATACAGCGCTCGGCTGCCCCATCGGAAAGCGCGATGTACCACATGGTGCGCGCCATGCATCTCGCGGGCCGGTGCACCGACTGCGGCGAGTGCGAGCGGGTGTGTCCGGTCAATATTCCTCTCCGCCTGCTCAACACCATGCTCGAACGGGAAGCGCTGGAAATGTTTGAGTACGCGCCGGGATTGGATCCCGAACAGCCTTCGTTGATCTCGTCGTTCCGCGACGGCGATCCCAATGATTTCATCAGGTAAGCCGATGGAAATGATACTTAAAAAAGATAAGCTTGGCGAGTGGGCCGCAAAACTGAGGGGCAGCGCGGAAGTCTTCGCCCCGGCCTTCGCCGACGATGTCTGGAATTTCAGCAAGGTCGAACCGGGCGCGGAGATCGAGTTCGATCACGGCAATACCGTTCGCCCGGCCAAGGGCTTCGTCTTCCCGCAGCGTGAAGTGCTCTACCGCTTCCGCCAGGAGAGCGGCGAGGCCCCGCAACTCACGCCAACGCTGCCGGAGGACGGACCGGCCGTTGTCTTCGGCGTGCGGCCCTGCGATGGCCGCGCCATGGTGCGCAACGACAAGGTCTTCACCTGCGGCTTTGCCGATCCCTACTACCAGGCGCGGCGCGACCGGGTCGTTTTCGCCGGCCTTGCTTGCGCGGCGCCGCCATCGCCGAACTGTTTTTGCCTGTCGGTGGGAGGCTCGCCCCACGCGGAGGACGGCCTCGACATACTGATGACGGAGATGGATGGCCGCTACCACGTCAAGGCGCTGACCGGAAGGGGCAAGGAAATCGTCGATAGCGCCCCGGAGCTTTTCAGCAAGGCCGGGGCTGCCGACCAGAGCGAAGTGGAGAAAGTCCATGCCGCCGCTCGCAGCCATCCGCAGCGTTCCATCGCCGCCATGGAGAAGGTGGCCGAAGGACTGAAGCGCAACTTCGACTCGCCGCAGTGGGACACGCTGGCTCAGGCCTGCATTGGCTGCGGCGCCTGCACCTACCTGTGCCCGAGCTGCCACTGCTTCGACATCAACGACGAGATCACCAGCCAGTCGCCGCTTAAGGGAGAGCGCGTGAGAACCTGGGACAACTGCCAGTTCCCCGACTTCACGATGCACACGTCCGGCCACAACCCGCGTAACACGACCGGTGCGCGGCTGCGGCAGAGAATCTGCCACAAGCTGCTGTACTTCGTCGAAAACCACAACATTCAACAATGTACAGGCTGCGGCCGATGCATTTCCCACTGTCCGGTGGGAATCGACATCGTCAGGGTCGCAAATGTCATGGAAGAGGCCGCCGGACAATGAGCGACAAGTCCTCGAATAGCGAAGCGACAGAGCAGGCAAACAACCCCTATCTGCCGAAACTGGCGCGCATCGCCGGCATCAAGGAGGAAGTGGCTGGCGCGCGCGGCATCAAGACCTTCCGCCTGGAGTTCCTCGATGGCGAGGCTTTCGAGCACGATTGCGGCCAATGCGCGATGATCTCGGTGTTCGGCAAAGGCGAGTCGATGATCTCGATTGCCTCGCCACCATCGATTAAAGAATATAAGCAGTTCTCGATCATGCGTGTCGGGCGCGTTACCACCGCCCTCCACGACATGAAGCCCGGCGACATCGTCGGCGTGCGCGGCCCTTACGGCAACAAGTTCCCTGTGAACGATTGGCAGGGGCGCAACCTGGTGTTCATCGGCGGCGGGTGCGGTTTAGCGCCGATCTGGCCCGTGATCCAGACCGCGGTAGCCAACCGCAGCGACTTCGGCAATATCACCGTCTTTTATGGCGGACGCTCCTCGCGCGATATCATGTACGCCGCGGAGCTGGAAAAGCTCAGAGGCGCCGCCGACGTCCACCTTTCGATCGACTCACCCGAGGAAGGCTGGGAGGGCTATTGCGGCTTTGTTCCCGCCAACATCATGGACAAGCCGCAATCGGCTGATAACGCCATTGCCATAACCTGCGGGCCTCCGATCATGATCAAGTTCGTCATCAAGAACCTCAGCGAAATGGGTTTCTCTGCCGGGCAGATCTACACCACGATTGAGAACAAGATGAAGTGCGGCGTCGGCAAGTGCGGCCGCTGCAACACCGGCAAGGATTACGTTTGCGTAAAGGGGCCAGTCTATTCCTGGGCGCAGCTCAAGGACATGCCCCAGGAATACTAGTGATAGCGCCTGCTTAGCAGGGGGGAAGCGATATGAACATTACAGGCATGCTTTATGGAGCGAAGCTTCTGAAGCTGGTCGAATTTCCGACCTCGCGGGTGCTGGGTCCGGAGGCCTGCGACCACACTATCAAGGAGCTGATCGACAAGTGCGGCGAAGTTTTCGTCAAGCCGATTTTCCGCGGCGGCGTCGGCAAGAAGGGCAAGGCGGGGTTGGTTGGCCGCGCCAAAGACCTGAAGACGGCGCTGAAGGAGAAGGAGCGCCTCTACTTCGCCGAGCATCGCCATGGCAACGCAGTAGCCAAAGCCGAAGGGGTCACCTTCGAGGGCGCAGTGCCGGCCGAGCATGAGGTCTATGTCTCCATAGCCGACTCGACCCGTTTCCGCGCGCCAACGCTGACCATCACCCACCGCGGCGGCATGGACATCGAGGAGCTGGAGAAGGATCAGATCGCCGAGATTCCCTTCGATCCGCTCACCGGCCTCAAATCGTTCGTCGTCACCAACGCCTTGTCGGACATCAGGGCGCCGAAAGAGATCATCTCCCCGCTAGCGCAGAACCTGCCGAAGCTGTGGGACCTCTTTCACCACCACGGCATGACGGCGCTGGAACTCAACCCGATCCGCATGACGCCGACGGACAGGGGTAGCCTGATGCCGGTGGCCTGCGACTTCAAATGCGGTTTCGACCGCGACGATCCGCGCATGAAGCGCCTCAACTTGCCCAACGATCTGTTCGCGGCGGACTACTCCGACTTCGAGCAGGAGATCAACCAGTTGCGCACCTACCAGGGGCAGTCGGACGTTTCCGTCATCAACGCCAACGGCACCATCCTCGCCCCCACCTTCGGTGGCGGAGCCAACTCGCTGGTGACCGAGTTCCTCGGCGACGACGCCATTATTTCTTCCGACTTCGGCGGCAACCCGCCCTACGAGAAGATGCGCCAGGTCATGCGCATCTGCCTCAAGCATTGGCTCAAACAGGCGAACGTACTGTTCATTATCGGCGGCAAGGCCAACAATACAGACATATTCGTCACTTTCCGCGCCATGGCCGACGCGCTGCGCGAGTATTTCAGCGAGCATGGGCCGACGCCGGTCTATGTCGTCATCGGCCGCGGCGGCCCCAATCTCGCGCGCGGGCTGCTGACGTTCAAGGACGCGTGCGAATCCCTCGGCCTTCCCTATCGCATCTTCGGCTTCGACTCGGCGATGACCGACGTAGTGTGGTACGCCCAGGCAGCTGACCGCTGGATGAAGAATGGCGGGCGCGAAATACTCGCCCGCAAACTGGGTATCGCAGGATGATCCGTGCAAGCCGCAATGCTGCTGCGGGCCGTAGCGTCGTCCCCGCAAAGGCGGGGACCCATGGTAAGCACATACAGACGCGGTGTATTTCGGCTGGCATGGATTCCCGCCTGCGCGGGAATGACGCTGAAAGGCCGAACATTCCCGCAGCGAGAGCAGGTTCACCTGCCGGATTTAGTTTTATTCCTTACGTCAAGACGGCAGCGCCGTGCGAACACGCCTTTGGGGGTTGCAATGAGCAATCAAGGTAACGAAAAGTTCAAGTATTTCGTCGGCATCAACTCGCTGGCCGAGCTGGCCACCTGCAAGGACAGGGTCTGCGTGTTGAACATTCTAGGCAACGAATCGCGCAGCGTTGCTCCGGTAAGCCACGCGTATTCGGGCGGCAACATTGTGTTCGGCACATCGCCCGGGCGGCGCGGCGAGGTGCTGGAGACCCCGGCCGGCCCGGTTCCGGTCTACAACAACGTCCGCGAAGGCCTCGACGACGGTCACAAGTTCAACACCGGCGTGGTCCACCTGCCGCCGGCGGCGGTGCGCGACGGCGTGTTCGAGCTGATCCGCGTCAATCGGGACATCGAGAAGATCATCATCCTTAGCGAAAAGGTGCCCGTGCATGACGCCCGCGAGATCCGGGCGATGGCGCAGCAGCGCAGCGTCGACGTGTTCGGACCCAACTGCCTCGGCATGGCCGATGCCTGGAACCACGTCCGCATCGGCGGCGCGCTGGGCGGCGACAAACCTGAGGAATCCTTGCGCAAAGGCTCGGTGGCGATCTACTCCAACTCGGGTAACTTCACCACCACCATAGCCGCCTACCTGGCCGCGGGCGGCTGGGGCACAACCACCAGCGTTTCCAGCGGCAAGGACGTCTACATCTTTTTTGCCCCGGCCGAATTCGCCAATGCGCTGGCCAACGATGCGCGCAGCAAGGCGGCCGTTATGTATGTCGAGCCAGGCGGCTACTACGAGCAGAACCTCGAATTCAAGAAGCCGGTCATCGCTTGCGTGGTTGGCCGCTGGAAGGCAAAATTGACGCGCGCGGTCGGGCATGCCGGCGCAATGGGCGGTGATGGCGATAGCGCCGAGGCCAAGGAAAAATGGTTCCAGAAAGCCCTCAACGTCGATGGCATCTACACTCCGGAAAATCCCATCGTGTCCCAGGCCGGTGCGGTGGTAACCAACATCTCCCACATCCCGGCGGCGCTGAGCGCGGTGATGAGGCTCAACGGCGTTGAGCGCGATTTCCCGCCTGAGGGCGACCTCACGCTCAAGCCCTGGTTCGGCAGCAACCTAGGGCTGCCGCTTCCCAAGGAGCTCGACATTCCGCTGATCGAACCGATCCAGCCATACCGGGACCAGATCGCCGAGCTAAGCAAGCAGATCGGAGCGATATTCCCGCGCGAGCCCATGAAGGATCGCTCGGGCAGCTCGATCATGGATGCCAAGACCCAGGTCACGCGGGTCAGCGGCGTCTCGATACTCGACACCGCCAAGTACCCGCTCGAGTCCAACTATTGCCTCGCGCTGATCCGCGAGCACAACGACGCCAATGACAATGCCCTGTTCAACACAGCCGTCGCCGCCGAGGTTGCTCTTGGTGACAACGTGTTGGCGGTTGCCGACGCGGCGCGCGAAGCCGGCAACGCCCCCAACACCGTGCTGTCTGCCGCCTGTGCCATGGTGGGGCCGCGGCGTGTGGCCGGTGCTTGCAAGGCGGCGGACGTACTGATCGACCTGTTCGGCCATTCCGGCCTGCATTCCGGAGACCAGGAAGATTTCGATTTCTCCCGCATCAAGGCGGATGCAGCACAACTCGCCGCGCTGACCGGCGATACCGCCGACCCCAAAGCCGTGGCGATGCTTGCAGGCCTCAAGGCGCGCGGCGCCAAGTCGGTGTTCGCCGATTACCTGCGCTCGCTAGAAGGTAACCCAACCGCGGATGCGGTCTTAGCGGCCATCACCACAACCATCTGCTGGGGCGCGCTGATGAAAAAGAAGATCGGCCGGAACACAGCACGTAACCTCCCCTGGTATGCGCGCCTCTTCGCCACAATCATCACCGCCTCGGCGGAAAGCGCGAAGCACAAGAGCGACCGCTTCTGCGGCGTGGCCGGCAAAGATCTCATCAACAAGTGGTCGTCGACCGAGATCGCCTATTTGGCGCTGTTGGGTGAAACGCCGCCGCCGGAGAAGCTCTTCCCCTTCCAGGTTTTGCTAGGCCTTATCATCTCCAACGGCCCCGGTACGATCTCCGCCCAGGGCTGCAAGGGCGCAGTTTCCGCCGACGGCCCGGAAACGCCGGAGCGCGTGCAAATCAACAAGGCGATGATTGGCTTCCTCACGCATACCGGTTTTGCCCATGGCGGCAACGGTTTCGAGGGCATCCAGTTCTTGATCCAGCAGTTCGGCGACACCAATCTTAAGGACGCAGGCCGCGCGGATCATGGGCTAGACCTGACGGCAATGGCCACAAAGTTTGCGGTTGCCTTCGGCGCCGAGAAGAATGCCAGGAAGGGCGTCGGCGAGGGCTCGCGCAACATTCCGGGCATCAACCACCCGGTCTTCAAGAACCAGCTCGTCAACAAGGACCCGCGCGAAGTTTACCTCTCGCAACTCTTCAAGGAGCGCGGCGAAACCAACGTCTTCCACGACTTTTACAGCGCGCTTGTTCAGGCGCTCTACGATAGCGGCATCACCGCCAACGTCTTTTGCGTCAACATCGACGCGGTGATCGCCGCGCTGCTCCTCAAACTGCTGTGGCCCCGCTACCGCTCGGGCGCCTTCTCCGAAGAGGCTCTGGAGAACGCGGCGTTCACTGCCTTCCTGTTCGGGCGGATGGCCGGTTGCGCAGGCGAGATCGACGATCACATCAACCGCGGCCGCAACATGGATACCCGCACCGCGGCATCTCAATGCTCCTTTGTTTCGTAACGGAGAACGTTGAGCCGCCGCTGTTAGGGATGGAACATTCGACCAAGGTAGAACGGTATGACCACGCAAGCATCGAAGATTGTTTGGACCAAAGTTGACGAAGCCCCGGCACTCGCGACGTACTCGCTCTTGCCGATCGTTCAGGCTTTTACCGGGGTTGCCGGTGTGTCTGTCGAGACAAGGGATATTTCCCTGGCAGGCCGGATTCTGGCGAACTTCCCCGAGAAATTGAGTGCGGAGCAGAAGCAGTCCGACGATTTGGCCGAGCTGGGCGAGCTTGCGAAAAAGCCTGAAGCCAACATCATCAAGCTGCCCAATGTCAGCGCCTCGCTCCCGCAATTGAAGGCGGCCATCAAGGAATTGCAGTCGCTGGGCTATAACGTCCCGGACTATCCGGAAGACGCGAAAACCGATGCGGAGAAGGAAATCAAGGCGCGCTACGCCAAGGTTCTCGGCAGCGCCGTCAACCCGGTTCTGCGCGAAGGCAATTCGGACCGCCGCGCGGCTGCCTCGGTCAAGCAGTACGCACGCAAGCATCCGCACAAGATGGGCGCCTGGGCCGCCGATTCGAAGACCCATGTGGCGCATATGAGCGCTGGGGATTTCTACGGCAGCGAAAAATCCGTTACTGCAGCCGAAGCGGGCGCTTTCAGGATCGAGTTCGTTGACCTGGACGGCACGGCTACGGTGCTCAAGGAAAAAACGGCTTTCAAGGCCGGCGAGGTTATCGATGCCGCCGTGATGAACAGGCGGGCCTTGCGCGAGTTCTTCGAGGTGCAGATGGAGGACGCGAAGCAAAAAGGCGTGATGCTGTCCCTGCACCTCAAAGCCACCATGATGAAGATCTCCGATCCAATCATGTTCGGCCATGCGGTTTCCGTCTATTTCAAGGACGTTTTCGCCAAGCACGCAGCCGTGCTCAGGGAGCTGGGGGTCAATCCCAATAACGGCCTGGGCGACCTTTACGCGAAAATCGCCAAGCTGCCGGGCGCTGAGCGCGCCGCGATCGAGGCCGATATACAGGCGTGCTACAAGTCGCGGCCGGAACTGGCGATGGTGAATTCCGATAAGGGCATCACCAATCTGCACGTGCCCAGCGACGTGATCGTCGATGCCTCCATGCCCGCCATGGTTCGCGAATCGGGAAAAATGTGGGGCAGGGACGGCAAGCTTCACGATACCAAGGCCATGATCCCCGACCGCTGCTACGCGCGCATCTATCAAGTGGTGATAGAGGATTGCAAAAAGCACGGTGCCTTCGATCCGAAGACAATGGGCAGCGTGTCCAATGTCGGCCTGATGGCGCAGAAGGCCGAGGAATACGGATCCCACGACAAAACTTTCGAAATTCCTGCGGCCGGCAAGGTCCGCGCCATCGATGCTGCGGGCAAGGTGCTGCTCGAACAGGACGTGGAGCAGGGCGACATCTTCCGCATGTGCCAGGTGAAGGATGCGCCGATCCAGGATTGGGTGAAGCTGGCCGTCAAGCGCGCCCGTCTTAGCAATACGCCTGCCGTCTTCTGGCTCGACAAGAACCGCGGCCACGATGCGCAGATCATCGCCAAGGTCGAACGCTACCTCAAGGACCACGACACGAGCGGACTCGACATCCGCATCATGACGCCCGAGGAGGCGACGCAGTTCTCGCTCGACCGCATCCGCAAGGGGCTGGACACGATTTCCGTAACCGGCAATGTGCTGCGCGATTACCTCACCGACCTGTTCCCGATCCTCGAGCTGGGCACCAGCGCCAAGATGCTGTCCATCGTTCCCCTGATGGACGGCGGCGGCCTGTTCGAGACAGGTGCCGGCGGCTCGGCGCCCAAACATGTCCAGCAGTTCCGGGAAGAAGGCTATCTGCGTTGGGATTCGCTCGGCGAGTTTCTAGCGCTCGGCGTATCGCTCGAACATCTCGCTCAAGTGTTCAAAAACGAAAAAGCCAAGGTCCTGGCGGAAACGCTAGACGAGGCCAACGCCAAGATCCTCGACAACAACCGCTCGCCTGCCCGCAAGGTGGGTGAGTTGGACAACCGCGGCAGCCACTTCTACCTGGCGATGTATTGGGCGCAGGCTCTGGCCGCGCAGAACAAGGACAAGGATCTGCAGGCGCGTTTTGCACCGCTGGCCAGGGCACTTGCGGAGAACGAGTCGAAAATCAACGCTGAGCTGATCGAGGCTCAGGGCAGACCCGTAGACACCGGCGGCTATTATCGCCCGGATTTCCAGAAGACGTCCAAAGCCATGCGTCCCAGCGCCACGCTGAATGCGGCGCTGGCTGCCCTCGCATAACACTATAGGCTGGCCCGGGATGGTCACCAAAAGAAGCAAAAGCCATCCCCCCAATTTTGAAGGATGTGATAATGCTGGAAACGTACCGCGCCCAAGTTGCAGAACGCGCCGCACTCGGGATTCCGCCCCTGCCGTTGACCGCACAGCAGACCAGCGATTTGATCGGCCTCCTGAAAAATCCGCCCGCCGGCGAGGAAGCCTTCCTCATCGGCCTGCTCACGAACCGCGTACCGGCAGGCGTCGACGACGCCGCCAAGGTCAAGGCCGAATTTCTGGCGAAGGTCGCCAAGGGCGAACAGGCATCTCCGCTTATCTCGAAGGTCGGGGCGACAAAACTCCTGGGGACCATGCTGGGCGGTTTCAACATCAAGCCACTGATCGATCTTTTGTCCTGCGGCGAATGCAGCGCCGCGGCAGCGCAAGGCTTGAAGAACACGCTGTTGATGTTCGACTACTTCAACGATGTGAAGGAGCTGGCCGCATCGGATAAACCCGGCAGCTCCAGCGCCAAATCCGTCATGCAATCCTGGGCCGATGCCGAGTGGTTCACCACGCGTCCTGGCGTGCCGGAAAGCCTTACCGTCACGATCTTCAAGGTTAGCGGCGAGACCAACACCGACGATCTCTCTCCGGCGCCCGACGCCTGGAGCCGCCCCGACATCCCGCTGCATGCGCTCGCCATGCTGAAGAACGCCCGCCCCGGCATCGAGCCGGACGAGCCGGGCGTGCGCGGTCCGTTGAAGCTCATCGAGACACTGGTGGCTGAGGGCCACCCGGTCGCCTATGTCGGCGACGTGGTCGGCACGGGCTCGTCGCGCAAGTCTGCGACCAATTCTGTGCTGTGGTTCACCGGCCAGGACATTCCGTTCGTCCCGAACAAGCGGTTCGGCGGCGTCTGCCTCGGCGCCAAGATCGCGCCGATCTTCTACAACACCATGGAGGACGCCGGCGCCCTGCCGATCGAGCTCGACGTCTCGAAGATGGAGATGGGCGACATCGTCGAACTGAAGCCGTACGAGGGCAAGGCCATTCGCAACGGCGCCGTCATTGCCGAATTCAAGCTGAAGTCGGACGTGATCTTCGACGAGGTGCGCGCCGGCGGCCGCATTCCGCTGATCGTCGGCCGCGGTCTCACGGCGCGCGCAAGGGAAGCGCTCGGGCTCACGCCCTCCTCGCTGTTTCGGACGCCCGCCGAGCCGGCCAAGAGCAGCAAGGGCTTCACGCTCGCCCAGAAGATCGTCGGACGCGCCTGCGGTCTGCCGGAGGGCCAGGGCGTGCGTCCGGGCGCCTATTGCGAACCGAAGATGACCACCGTCGGCAGCCAGGACACGACTGGCCCGATGACGCGCGACGAACTGAAGGACCTGGCCTGCCTCGGTTTCTCGGCCGATCTCGTCATGCAGTCCTTCTGCCATACCGCGGCCTATCCGAAGACGGTCGACGTCAAGACCCACAAGGAACTGCCCGGCTTCTTCACCAGCCGCGGCGGCGTGGCGCTGAAGCCCGGCGACGGCGTCATCCACTCCTGGCTCAATCGCTTCGCCCTGCCCGACACCTGCGGCACCGGCGGCGACAGCCACACCCGCTTCCCGATCGGCGTCTCCTTCCCGGCCGGCTCCGGCCTCGTCGCCTTCGCCGCGGCGACCGGCGTCATGCCGCTCGACATGCCGGAATCGGTGCTGGTGCGCTTCAAGGGCGCGATGCAGCCCGGAATCACGCTGCGCGATCTCGTCAACGCCATTCCATACGCCGCGATCCAGCAAGGGCTGCTGACGGTCGAGAAGAAGGGCAAGAAAAACGTGTTCAACGGCCGCATCCTCGAGATCGAGGGGCTGCCGGACCTCAAGGTCGAACAGGCGTTCGAACTGACCGACGCGTCCGCCGAGCGTTCCGCCGCCGCCTGCGCGGTGCGGCTGAACACAGAACCGGTGATCGAGTACCTCAAGTCCAACGCGGCGCTGATCGACTGGCTTCTCGCCCACGGCTACCAGCATCGCGAGACGCTCATGCGTCGCAAAGAGGCGATGCTGGCGTGGCTCGCCAAGCCCGCCCTGATCCAACCGGACGCCGACGCCGATTACGCCGCGGTGATCGAGATCGATAGGGACGCGATCAAGGAGCCGATCCTCGCCTGCCCGAACGACCCCGACGACGTCAAGCCGTTGTCGGCGGTGGCCGGGGCCAAGATCGACGAGGTGTTCATCGGCTCCTGCATGACCAACATCGGCCACTTCCGCGCCGCCGGGCACATCCTCGCCGGCGCCTCGGATCTCCCGACCCGTCTGTGGGTGGCGCCGCCGACCCGCATGGACGCCGAGGTGCTGAGCGGCGAAGGCTATTACGCCATGCTCGGCAAGGCGGGCGCGCGCATGGAGATCCCCGGCTGCTCGCTGTGCATGGGCAACCAGGCGCAAATCCGCAAGGGCTCGACGG